>NZ_CP019427.1:1990000-2312500 GCF_009834545.1 Pseudomonas sp. S04 | reverse complement strand
GCATCTCGGGATGAGCATATTTTGACAAATATGACCGCTTTTCAGGTGAGTTGTCGATGTCGGGAAGAACAATAATCGGCCAAATATTCCGCGACTCGCCTTAATGCGAGGCAGGCACAACCGCTCGCCCGCATGACTGATATCAGCCAGGAGAACAGCATGAGCAAGAAGACCGTCACTGTATTCGGCGCCACCGGGACCGCCGGCGTCGCTTGCGTCAATGAGTTCATTCGCCAGGGCCTGGTCAATATCAATGTGCTGGCGCGCCGCTCCGGCCAGGTGGAACGCTCATCGTCGGGCATCAGCAAGAGTGAGGCGCAAAAACAGCTGCAGTACGCCGAATGGGCGCGTCAGGGCGTGACCATCAAGGAGGTCGACGTCACCGTTACCGAAGCGCTGGTCCCGGCGCTGCGCGGCACCGACTACCTGGTGTCCTGCGTGCCGCTCTATGCAACCGAATCGCAGATGCCGCTGATCTTTGCCGCCAAGGAAGCCGGGGTCGAACGCTTCGTGCCATCCGAGTACGGCGCGATCTACGAATTCGAACAGTTCTGGCAAACCGACACCACGCACCGCTTGATGGCCCGGCAGAAGGCGTTCATCCGGCGCATGATCGAATTGGCCGGCATGGACTACACCATCATTCCGGCTGGTGCCTGGATCGAGTACTACATGCTCGAGCCGGTGATGGTGATGGGCGATCCCGACGTCAAGCTGGCCTGGTCGACCGGCGCGGATGTCGGTCGCATCATTGCGCATGTGCTGGCCCACCCGGCCTCGCGCAATGCGATCTGTCCAGTCGCGGCCACGGCCTGGTGTTCGTGGAACGAGCTGCTGGCCGCGCGCGAACAAGCCATGGGGCGCCCGATCGAGCGTAACGAGTTGACGCCCGAGCAGTGGCGCGCAGCCTACGCGGCTTCCCGTCCCGGTGCCATCCAGACCCTGCTGGCGATCGGCGTCGCCATGGTCGATACCCCAGCGGGCATGTCGCTGTGCGGCCACTGGAACAAGACCTTCCTCCCCGAGTTCAAGGGGACGCCGCTGCAAGAGCTGTTCGTCGACACCGTTGAGCCCTTCGTCGAGGCCACGCGCGCCACGCTGATCGCCGCCGGCGAACTGCCGGCCGACGCCTGACGCATCTCGAAAACCAAAGTGCAGGCCATAAGAAAAACCGAGTGATATGACGAGGCCCATCATGAAACTAAGTAACCGGATCAACCTGCCTGACATTTCAATAACCGGCTTTGAAACGCCCCTGAACGAGGTCGAGCGCGGCATCCAGGACAGCGTGCATCGCTTTGCCAAGGATTTCATGCGCCCCCTGGGTCAGGAACTCGACAAGATGACCGCAGAGCAGGTGGTCGCCCCCGGCTCGCCGTACTACAGCGTGTTCAGCGAAGCCGCCAAGCTGGGCCTGGATTCCGATCTGCTGGCCGAACTGCCGCCGGAAACGGCTGTACGCGTCGAATCCATGATCGGCGAGGAAATGGGCTGGGGCGATGCCGGCCTGGCGGTTTCCCTGGGCGTCAGCACCTTCCCGAACGAGATGGCCAAAGCCGTAGGGAACCAGGAGCTGATCGATCTGAGTGCCGGGAAAATCGGCTGCTGGATGATTACCCATCCGGACAAGGGTACTGACGCCGGCGCCTTCGACATGCAGCGCGACTGGGTGCCGGGGCAGTTAGGCAACAAGGGCAATCTCTTCGCCAAGGTCGGCGAGCACGAGATCGTCATTAACGGCCAGTGCTCGGCCTGGGTGTCCAACGGCGCGGTGGCCCAGGTGGCTCTGGCCTACATGACCGCCGACTATGGCAACGGCTTCTACGATGCCAATGGCTTGCCCTATGGCATCTCTGTAATCGTGCCCCTGGACTTGCCCGGTGTCAGCAAGGGCAAGCCACTGGAGAAGATCGGTCAGCGCGCCCTGCCCCAGGGCGAGGTGTATTTCGACAACGTGCGGATTCCCAAGCGCTTCGCCGTAGCCCTGCAGGACGAGTACTACGGCAACGTCGTTTCGACCTGGTCGTTCGCTGGCACCCACATGGCGCAATGGTTCACTGGCGTGGCACGTTCCGCCTTCGAACTGGCCCTGGCTTACTGCCATGAGCGCAAGCAGGGTGGCCAACTGCTGATCAACCACCAGCTTACCCGCTACCGCATCGGCGACATGATGCGTCGTGTCGAGCTTTGCCGGGCTGTCGCCCGCCGCTCCCTGGCCTATGCGCGCCTGTCCCCGCAGGGGCACCCCTGTGCCACGGCTTCCAGCAAGGTCACCGTGACCGAAGAGGCCATGCGCGTAGTCAGCGATGCCTTGCAGATGTTCGGCGGCAACGGCCTGACCCGCGAGTACCCCATGGAGAAGTTGTTCCGCGATGCCCGCGCCGCGCTGATCGAAGACGGCGAGAACATGATGCTCACCACCCGCCTTGGCTTCCTTGTCCAGGAGCTCTACGAAGACGGCTGGCCCCAGTACTGATCCCAAACCCGACTAACAATAAACTTTGGAGACAATAGAAATGGCTAAGTATCCCGTAGTTGTCTATGGCGCCAGTGGCTACACCGGCATGCTGACCATGGACTGGCTGATCGACCAGAACATCCCCTTCACCGCTGTGGCGCGCGATGCCAAGCGCGCGCAGGAAATGATGGCGCAACGTGTGGTACGCCTGGAGTCCGCGACCTATGAAATCATCGAGGCCGAGCACAACGTCGAATCGCTGAGCGCCGCCTTCAAGGGGGCCAAAGTGGTCTGCAACACCGTTGGCCCCTTCGTCAACTTCGGTTTGACCACCGTCGAGGCCGCGCTCAAGGCCGGCTGCCACCACATAGATACCACCGGCGAGCAAAGCTACGTCCGTCAGGTTCGCGAGCAATTTGGCGAGCTCTATCGTCAGGCTGGCCTGCTGGTTTCGCCATCGCTGTCCTACATGTTCAGCTTCTCCGAGATCGCCGCCGAACTGGCGCTGGAAACCCCCGGCATCGACGTACTGGAAACCGCCGCCCTATGCCGCGGCCCGCGTGATGTCGCCGGGGTCAGCCTGGGCTCGGCGGCCTCGATTTTCGAATTGTTCCACCGGGAGCAGTTCTACCTGTGGGAAAACAAGCTGGTGCAGCACCCAGCCACCGCTTCGTTCAACATTGTCGACCCCAACTTCATGCAGCCGGTTTTCTGCCTGCCTTGGGGGGGAACCTCGCTGCCAATTTACTTCGAGCATGATCCGCGCGTGCGCGCCTGCACCTCCGCGGTCGGTTTCTACGACAACAATGTGATGCCGATGGTGCATGGCCTGAGCCAGAAGTGGGAAGCGGAATACAAGCACCTGTCCAAGGAGCAGCAGGACGCGGTGGTGAAGAGCCTGGTAGAGGCCACCACGCCGAGCATGCCGCCCCGCGAACGCACCACCTTGCAACGCAGCGTCGACATCGCTATCGGCCGCGGTCACCTGGCTGCCGTGCGCGCTACCGTGCATGGCGTCACACCCTATATTTCCACCGGTGCCCTACAGGCCGCGGCGGCGATCAGGCTGCTCGACGACGACACCAACAAGGTCGGCTTCGCTTCCGGTTCCAAGGCTTTTGGACACCGCTATCTGCTCGGTTTCCTGGAAGAACGCGGCCTGGCCCGTGCCACCGTTACCAAACTCTGATTACCGGCACAGGAACCACTTATGGCCATCATCGACTTTTACGATCGCGGCTGGGGCATCAACCCTGCCGGGGTCGCCTACATCCAGGGCGAGCGCTCTTACACCTTCAACGAAATCGGCGAGCTCTCGTGTCGCATCGCCAACAAGCTGCTCGCACTGGGCTTGCCGAAGGAAACCAAGGGTGCCGTCTGGTCAGGTAACGACGTCACCGCCTGGGCCTGCACACTGGGTCTATGGCGCGCCAACATGACTTGGATTCCAGTCAATGCGCGCAACTCGAGCGAAGAGAATCACTACATCCTCGACGCATTCGACTGCGAGGTGATGTTCTACCAGAACGATTTCGCGCAAATCATCGCCGAGCTACGGTCCAGGCTGCCTAAGATCAAACACTGGATCTGTATCGATGCCGATGCTGTCGATGCACCTTCGTTGGAACTATGGAGTGCCGGCCAGCCGGCGAGCCGTCCCGAAGTCGCTTATGACATGGACGACGTGGTGGCGGTCTCACCCACTGGTGGCACTACGGGCACGCCAAAGGGCGTGATGAACACCCACCGCAGCGTGCAGACGTTCATCGCCCACTTCATGCTGACCTGTGCTTATCGCAATGGTGAAAAGCCGGTGAATATGGCCGCCGCACCGATGACCCACACTGCCGGCCTGTTGTCCGTACCCTGCACGGCGCAAGGTGGCACTGTAGTGGTCATTACCAAACCCGATCCGGCATTGATGTTGAACGCCATTGCGCAGCACAGGGTCAGCGAGCTCTTTCTGCCGCCAACGGTGATCTACAGGCTGTTGGAAATTCCCGGTATCGAGACGCTGGATTTCTCCTCGGTGAAGTACCTGATGTACGGCGCGGCCCCCATGTCGGTAGACAAGCTGAAGAAAGCTATCGAGATTTTCGGCCCGGTCATGACCGGCGGCTATGGTCAGACCGAAGCACCGGCCAGCATCGCCAACTTTCGTCCTGACGAGCATCTGGTGGGCGACCAATTCGCCGACGACGAACGCCTGTCCTCGGTCGGCCGCCCTAACCCGCTGGTCCGCGTCGAAGTGATGAGCGACACCAACCAGATCCTGCCGCGCGGTGAAACCGGTGAAATATGCGTGCGCGGCGACCTGATCATGAAGGGTTACTACAAGCAGCCGGAGAAGACCGCCGAGACCATCGTCGACGGTTGGCTGCATACCGGCGACATCGGCCATATCGATGCCGAAGGCTATCTGCACCTCACCGATCGCAAAAAGGACATGATCATTTCCGGCGGCTTCAACGTCTATCCCAGCCAGGTCGAGCAAGTGCTGTGGGGACATCCGGCCGTTCAGGACTGCGCCGTGATTGGCGTGCCCGATGAGAAATGGGGTGAGGCCGTCAAGGCCGTGGTCGAGCTCAACCCAGGCCAGGAAACCACCGAGCAGGAGCTTATCGAGCTGTGCAAGGCCAGGCTGGGCAGCGTGATGGCACCGAAGTCGGTCGACTTCACTACCAGCCTGCCACGTAGTCCGGTGGGCAAGGTGCTGAAGAAAGATCTGCGCCAGCCTTATTGGGAAAAATCAGCTCGGAAGATCTGACGGGAAAAATCGAGGTCGATCTCAACCTCGGTCTGCACGTGGCCGAGATACGCCTACCTGAACCTGGTAACGACCAGCAACTTCAGTAAGCCGCTGCCCAGGCGCACCCAACGTCAACCACGCCGTGGGGTGCGAACTGGACACTGACCCACTGAATATAAGGAATTTTCAATGAGCAATATCTATATCGCCGGCATCGCCATGACCGTCTTCGGTCGCCACATCGAACGCAGTCTCGACGACTTGGCACGTGAGGCTTTCCAGGGCGCATTGAAGGACGCCCACTGCACTGCCGCCGATCTCGATATCGCGTTTTATGCCGGCATGACCAATGGCCCATTGCAAGGTCAGCTCTCGATCCCAGGTCAGGTCGTGTTCAGCAAGATCGGTATTGAAGGCATTCCTATCTATAACATCGAGAACGCCTGCGCTTCGGGTAGCTCAGCCTTCAATTTGGCCGTGCAAAGCCTCAAGGCCGGTACAGCCAGTATCGCGCTGGCGTTGGGTGCGGAAAAGATGAACATCCCGGATAAACTGAAGGCCCTCTCGCTGTTCGAGGCTGGTTGGGACGTGTCTCGCGCCGAAGAGAATTATCAGACGCTGGTAAAAATGGGCGAAGGTGTAGTGCCGCCCGCCGGGTCGGAATCGGACAAGCCTTACAGTAAGTTCATGGCCATCTATGCCGCATTGTGCCGCCAGCATATGAAAACCTACGGCACCACGCAGCGGCAGATCGCAGCGGTGTCGGCAAAAAACCACACTCACTCGGTCCATAACCCCTACTCGCAATTTCGCAAAGCCTTCGGTATCGACGAAATCCTTGCCGCCCCTCCGATCACCTACCCGCTCACCCTGCCAATGTGCGCGCCGCTGTCGGACGGCGCAGCAGCAGCCATCCTGTGCACCGAGGAAGGACTCACACGCATCGGTGCCGACAAGAGCCGCTGCATCAAGGTAGCGGCCAGTGTGATCCGTAGCTTTAGCCATCGACGGCTCGATCAGCCTGAACTGAACGTCGGTCACCTGGCAGCTAACCAGGCCTATGAACAGGCGGGCCTGGGGCCGCAAGACATGCATGTCGCCGAAGTCCATGACGCCTCGGCGATGGGCGAAATCATTCAGGTCGAAAACCTGGGCCTGGTCCCGTTCGGTCAGGGCGGACCTGCGGCTGAACGTGGCGAATTCACGCTGGGCGGGCGCATCCCGGTCAATACCTCAGGTGGCCTGGAATCGAAAGGCCATCCACTCGGCGCTACCGGGATCGGCCAGCTCTACGAACTGGTGACGCAACTGCGCGGGGAGGCTGGCACACGCCAGGTACATGGCGCACGCCATGCAATCCAGGAGAACGGCGGCGGTTTGCAGGGTATTGAGGAGGCAGCCGTCGCGATCCACATTCTCAGCAAATAATTGTTGTCAGCCAAAAACTTGTAGTGGCCAAACCAATCAAAACAAGAAGGATAAAAAACATGTTCCAAAACAAAGTAGTCGTCATCACCGGCGCAGGATCAGGCATTGGTCGGGAGTTGGCTATCCAGATGGCGGAAGCTGGCGCGCACGTCGCCCTGTCGGACATCAACCAGGTTGGTCTCGACAAAACCATGAAGCTATTGCCTGACGCCAGTAAAGCCAAAGGTTACCTCTTGGACGTATCGTCCTGGGACGCCTTCCAGGCTCATGCCGACGAGGTAAAGCGAGATTTTGGCACGGCGCACTTCGTCATCAATAACGCAGGTGCCGCAGTCATCGGGACAGTTGCCAACACCTCCATCGATGAGTACGAGTGGCAACTCGGTATCAACCTGTGGGGCGTGCTGTACGGCACCAAAGCGTTCCTGCCGATGATGCAGGCCCAGCGGGAAGGCTGCATCGTCAACATTTCCAGCGTATTTGGCCTGGTAGGTTTCCCGATGCAAAGCGCTTACAACATGTCGAAGTTCGCCGTACGGGGTCTGACCGAAGCACTATGGTCGGAACTTGAGGGCAGCGGCGTGCGCGCCGTGTGTGTGCACCCTGGCGGAATCAAAACCAATATTGAAAAGGCCGGACGACGCTGTAAAGCCGCCGGTAGTACAGAAGAAAGGTTCAAAGCGCTTGCCGACAAGATGCTACTGACGCCAGCGGCAGATTGTGCCGGCGACATCATCAAGGGGCTGCGCAAAGGAACCAAACGCATTATCACAGGGAACAAGTCGAGCACCTTGTTCTGGATAAGCAGGCTGTTCCCCAATAGCTATCCGGCATTACTCAAGCTGCTTGGCTGAGACCCGGAAGTTACAAGATGTCTCAGCGCGACGCGAAGCGTCACCACCTCTCAGGAACAATTCCATGACCGACAGTTATACACGCAAGCTGTTTATTTCTGCCGCCTGCTTCAACGTATTCGCAGGTCTTCCATTACTCGTAGCCCTACAACCCGTAGCTGCACTGTTGGGGCTGCAAATTACCCCTACCTCAACCCTCTTCATTCAACTCACCACGTGCCTGGTTATCATATTCGGCTGGGCCTATTGGATGATCGCTCGCGATCCGCTGCAGTATCGTCCCTATATCCTGCTCGGGATAATCCTGAAAGTACTGTTTGTTGTGGTGGTTTACGGTCACTGGCTGGCGGGCAGCATACCCTGGCCATTGCCAGTAGTGGCATCGGGTGACATCGTCTATGCATTACTGTTCTGGCGTTATTACGTATGCATCCGGCCATCATGCCTTGCGTAACTAAACCGGTTGCCACTGATCCGGCAGTAACTGATCGATTTCACTCGCCCGCTGCGTCGGCGCCAGATGACGCTGGGCGATCATCCATGCATGCATATCCATCGCCGGTACGGCTAAATAGCGTAAATTTTCTCCAGCCCTGCTCATGAGACGACTGCCAGATAAGGCATCAATTCACGCGAACGCAGTGAGGATTCCACTGAGAGCCAGTCGTTTTGTAGGGGTAAAAACGCCGTAAAATAAAAAGGGGTCGCGAGATAAAGTCTCGCAACCCCTTGAATTATATGGTCGGGACGGAGTGATTCGAACACTCGACCCCTAGCACCCCATTCAGTTAAGCATTAGACATCCTTGGCTCTCGTCATTCTCCTACAGAATCCTAAATCCCAGCAATAAAAGGCCTTTCAGCGCTTTATTCTTCCAACGACCTCTATCCTGATCTACCTTTAGCTGACGAATCGGTGGGAGTAAATGTGGGAGTAAACTCATAAAGAGGTTGATTATGGTAAAGCTCACTGCCAAGGAATTGGAAGCACTGACCGAGCAGGATGTCGGAATCATGATACGCGACGAAGGCAGCCTCGCGGGCAGAGTCTCACTCCGCAAAAAAGGTATCGCCATCCCCTTTTACTTCCAGTTTCGCTGGGAAGGGATTTACACCCGTTTCTCGTGCGGTACCTGGCCAAATAAGTCGTTGACCGAGATCCGCAAGGAGCGCAACGAAGCGCGAGACCTTGTAGCCAAAGGGATTAATCCAAACGAGAACAAACGCGCAGAGAAGGTCAGACTGAAAGCGGAGCTGGCTGCGCAACTCGCAGAAGCCGCCCAGCGAAAATCCAAGGAGTTAACGCTGCTAGACCTCGCGGGAGAATGGCTTCGCGATGGTGTGGCGCGCAAGGATGGTAATGCCGAGCTACGGAGAAAATTCGCGAAAGATCTTTACCCCGCCCTAGGCTCAAAAGTCATCAGCTCAATTGATGAGCATGACCTGCGGAGCCTGGTGCGATCTGTAATGGCTCGCGGCGCCACTCGTCAGGCCATCAGTCTTTTTTCGGATATCGTTCAGATGTTTGGATGGGCGCAGAAACGCCAGCCATGGCGAACATTGCTGATTGATGGAAACCCAGCAGACTTGGTCGAAATCAACAAGCTTGTACCCAGTGACTATCAGGAGGAGCGAACTCGGATCCTCTCCTCTATCGAACTTCAAGAATTAAACCAACGCTTTCAAAAAATGACTGCGGACTATGCAGCACTACCTGCCGGCGAAAAGTATGATGGGATTCGCCCACTCAAGCCGGAGACCCAACTTGCGCTTTGGATCTGCTTGGGAACGTTATGCCGGATCGGTGAACTGCTTCAGGCCGAATGGAAAAACATTGATTTGAAAACTGGTGTCTGGTTTATTCCTGTGGCGAACGTCAAAGGTAGCCGGGGGAGAAAACAAGACCACCACGTGTTCCTGTCTGCGTTTGCGATCCACTATTTCAGCAAGCTTCGGCTGCTGACAGGAAACTCTCAATGGTGCTTTCCCGCAAAGCATCATGATGGTCATGTCGATCTCAAGGTCGTCAGCAAACAGGTGGGAGACCGCCAATCACGCTTCAAAAATCGCAAGCCGCTTTCACGTCGCCGACATGATGACACCCTGGTGCTGTCCGGTGGTGCCAATGGAGAATGGACACCCCATGACTTGAGACGAACGGGTGCGACCATGATGCAAGCCTGTGGCATAAGCCTTGACGTGATAGACCGCTGTCAGAACCACGTGCTGGCAGGCTCCCGGGTCCGCCGTCACTACTTACACCATGATTATGCCGAAGAGAAAAAAGAAGCTTGGAATCTGCTGGGGGAGAAGCTCACCGATATCATAATCGGCCAGGACTCTTTAGAGGAACTAGGATACTCATCAGGTGAAAAGCAGCAGTGATTTTCCTGGCATCGTCATCCGGTGACAACTAGCCGTGCTGTTTGCCGCCCAACACCAACGCAACACCCCCCAGCACAGCGACGGATGCCAACACCATCCTTACGCTAAGGCTTTCCCCCAGAAAAACGATACCAGCCAGCGAAGCCAGGATGGGCACGCTCAACTGCACCGTCGCGGCTTGAAACGCTGCAAGATAACGCACCGCGACGTACCAGACCGCGTAGCCAACGCCCGACGCCAGCGCGCCGGAAAGAACCGCATAAAATATCCCCAGCAGATCCCAACGCAGCGCTGAGAGAAACGGCAAACTTGCAATCAAGACCGGGGGAATCGAGCGCAGAAAATTGCCGGCTGTGGTTGCCAGCGGATCGGCGACAGTTTTGCCAAGCAGTGAATAGATCCGTAACCGTCCGGGCAACACACCTTCCTGACACCGTCGCTTGAGGCGATGGTGTCCACCTAAATTTAAGTGGACACCATTTTTAGCCTTTTTAAGCGGACGCCTATGCCACAAGAACGCCGTTCCTATTCAAAGTCCTTCAAGGCCCAGGTCATCGCCGAATGCGCGCAGCCTGACACCTCGATTGCCAATGTCGCGTTGACCCACAACCTCAACGCCAACCTCGTCCATAAATGGATACGCGTGCATGCGCAGAAAAGCCTGACACTTCAAACCGCCTTCATCCCGGTCAAGACATCGCCGCCGTTGCCGATGCATCAGGCCCTTCCTGCCACGATCCGAATCGAAGTGCCGCATTCAAAAGGCGTAGTCGTGGTGAGTTGGCCGGCAGAAAATGCAGCGGCGTGCTCTGCTTTCCTGCGAGACCTGCTGCGATGATCCGCATCGACTCCATCTGGCTCGCCACCGAGCCCATGGACATGCGCGCCGGCACTGAAACTGCGCTGGCGCGGGTCGTGGCGGTGTTCGGTGCGGCGAAGCCGCACTGTGCTTATCTGTTTGCCAACCGTCGTGCCAATCGCATGAAAGTGCTGGTGCATGATGGCTTGGGGATTTGGCTTGCTGCCCGGCGCTTAAATCAAGGACGTTTCTTTTGGCCTGGCGTGCGGCACGGTTCTGAAGTCGAGCTGGATGCAGAGCAACTTCAAGCCTTGGTGCTCGGCTTACCTTGGCAACGCGTCGGTTCCGGAGGAGCCATCACGGTGCTCTAACTCGCCTGCCATGGCCTGCTTGCCAGCGCAATTGGCGCATCAGTCTATCGCCGCCCATAGCCCTCTCTGGCAAAATCGGCGGCATGACTTCGCATCCGAATCTCGATCAATTAAACCCTGAAGAACTGCGTGCTTTGGCGGCGCAGTTGATCCAGCGCGTCGAGACGATGGACAAGCAGATCAATCATCAAAAGTCGGTCAACGAGAAGCTGGCCCACGAGATCGCGCTGCTCAAGCGCTTCAAGTTTGCCAAACGCAGCGAGCAACTAAGTCCAGATCAGGCCAGCTTGCTCGACGATTTGATCGATACTGATATTGCCGCTATCGAAGCCGAGCTTGAGGCGCTGCAACCGACACCCGTCGAAGCCAAAGTGCGCCAGCAACCTAAGCGCGCAGCGCTGCCGCCGCAATTTCCTCGCACGCTGATCCATCACGAGCCGGACAACAGCCATTGCCAGTGCGGCTGTGCTCTCAAGCGCATCGGCGAAGATGCCAGTGAAAAACTCGACTACACGCCCGGCGTGTTCACCGTCGAGCGTCACATCCGTGGGAAATGGGCCTGCGAGCAGTGCGAAACGCTAATCCAGGCGCCGGTACCGGCGCACGTCATCGACAAAGGCATACCGACCGCAGGCCTGCTGGCCCATGTCATGGTGGCCAAGTTCGCTGATCATTTGCCGCTGTATCGTCAGGAAAAAATCTTCGGTCGCGCCGGGCTGCCCATCGCCCGTTCGACCTTGGCGCAGTGGGTGGGCAACTGCGGCGTGCAACTCCAACCACTAGTCGATGCGCTGCGCGAAGCCGTGCTGACGCACGGCATCGTTCACGCCGACGAGACGCCGGTACAAATGCTGACGCCTGGCGCTAAAAAAACTCATCGCGCTTATGTCTGGGCCTATGCCACCAGTCAGTTCTCCGACCTGGCGGCGGTCGTTTACGACTTCAGCCCAAGCCGCGCTGGCGAACATGCCCGAGCCTTCCTGGGCAGTTGGAACGGCAAGCTGGTCTGCGATGACTTTGCCGGCTACAAGGCAGGCTTTGAACTGGGCGTTACGGAGATCGGCTGCATGGCCCATGCCCGCCGAAAGTTCTTCGACTTGCATGCGACCAACAAGAGCCAGATCGCCGAAAAAGCGCTGCACTACATCGCGGCCTTGTACGAAGTTGAACGAGAAGTCCGCGAGCTGGAACCGGGTGATCGACAGCGAATACGGCAGGAAAAAGCAGCGCCAATCGCCGACGCACTTCATACCTGGATGACCGCCCAAAGACAGCTTGTACCTGAGGGTTCGGCCATCGCCAAGGCCCTGGATTACAGCCTCAAACGCTGGATAGCGCTGACGCGCTATCTCGATGACGGTGCTGTGCCCATCGATAATAACTGGTGCGAGAATCAAATCCGGCCGTGGGCTCTTGGGCGCTCGAACTGGCTGTTCGCGGGCTCGTTACGCAGCGGTAAACGTGCGGCGGCGATCATGAGTTTGATCCAGTCGGCGCGGCTCAACGGACATGATCCGTATGCTTACTTGAAGGATGTTCTTACACGCCTGCCGACGCAGCGTGCGAGTGAGATAACCGAGCTGTTGCCGCACAGGTGGGCGCCCGTTTAATCACACAAGGTGTGTTTGGCGGACGCTTAGTGCGCCAGTTAAAGCTGGCGGAGGATAGTCGATGAAAGTTCGATACTGGTAAGAAATGGCGAATCAACCAGGCCCCGAGTCATGCATGTTGCACCGTGAGGTGCGGGGTGAAGCGTTGACAGGGGAAACCGATGGGCCAGCCATTGAGCCGCGTAATCAGGAATTCGGGATGCCGATGCTGTTAAGCGAAGCAGAAGGCAATACGGAGCATGGCGTTATACGCCAGTCATGCTCTGATCCCGCGCGGTCGGAGACCCTGTGCACGTCGGGAAGTCCTTCGCACGGAAACTGGGAGATCTCAGCGGCGCCCGGTGCGCAAGCACCGGGCGGAGCAGGAAAGGCCAAAAGCCGTAACCCTGCTGTCTACGCCGCCGAGAAGTCGGATACGTCCGTAGTACCTGAGAAGCCATCGAACAAAGGGCTTGGCCCTGCGGAGATAGTGGAGGAAAGGGACGTAGCCAAGGGAAACACCAACAAGCCTCCCGCGCCCCGGACACTGAGCCGGATCAGTTGCGCGTCGATGGGACTTGAAGGTGTACGTGAAGCAGCCCGAAGGAACAAGGGCATGCAGTTCACGGCTTTGCTGCACCACATCACACCGCAGTTATTGGCGCAGAGTTTCTATGCCCTGCGCCGCGATGCAGCGGTAGGCGTGGACGGCATGTCGTGGCGGGATTACGAGGAAGGTCTTCTCCAGCGGGTAACCGATTTGCACGCAAGGCTCCACGGTGGAGCCTATCGAGCAACGCCATCGCGGCGGGTCTACATTCCCAAAGCCGATGGCAGGCAACGCCCGCTGGGCATTGCCTCTCTGGAGGACAAGATCGTACAGCAGGCAGTTGTTACTGTTCTGAATGCGATCTATGAAGAAGACTTTCTAGGATTCTCGTACGGGTTTCGGCCGGGACGCAGCCAGCACGATGCGCTGGATGCTTTAACGGTCGCGCTCAAAGGCCAGAAGGTGAACTGGATATTAGATGCGGATATCACGTCGTTCTTTGATGAGATCGATCATGAATGGATGCTGATGTTTCTGGGACACCGGATTGCAGACCGGCGCCTGCTCGGGCTCATCTGCAAATGGCTTCAAGCGGGTGTTATGGAAGATGGCCGTAGGGTGGCTGCGACCAAGGGGACTCCCCAGGGCGCAGTGATATCGCCATTGTTGGCGAATATCTATCTGCACTACGTGTTGGATCTGTGGGCAAGGCAGTGGCGCCAGCGGCATGCCCGTGGCGATGTGATTGTGGTGCGTTACGCGGACGACAGCGTGGTGGGGTTCAGGACGAAAGTGCAGGCTCAGCAGTTTCTGGTGCAGTTGCAGGAACGGTTGGCCAAGTTCGGTTTATCGCTCAACGCCTCGAAAACACGACTGATTGAGTTCGGTCGTTTTGCTGCGAGAAATCGTAGGAAGCGAGGTTTAGGTAAACCGCAGGCCTTTGACTTCCTGGGCTTCACACACTGTTGTAGTACCAACAGAAACGGTGGCTTTCAAATACTGCGACTGACGGTCAAGAAGCGAATGCGTGCGACGCTGCTGGCCATTCGGGATGAGCTGAAACGTCGACGTCATGAACCCATCCGGGTTCAAGGGCAATGGCTCACTCGGGTGGTGAGCGGTTACTTCAATTACCACGCGGTGCCGGGAAACCTGATACGTCTGGGTGGTTTTCGTTCGGCGGTCTGCCGTCTATGGCGGCAAGCCCTCACACGTCGTAGCCAGCGTAATAGGCTTCAATGGTCACGCTATGGACGCCTTGCTGACTTCTACATACCTAGACCCAGAAATGCACATCCTTACCCTGAGGATCGCTTCGCGTCACATACCCGAGGCAGGAGCCGTATGCGGTAGTTCCGCACGTACGGATCTGTGCGGGGGGCGGCAGGTAACTGCCGTCCCTACCGCGACCTAACTTCCTCCCCTACGCCGGAATTGATCTTTCGCCCTTGGTCGCGGCGATCTGCGCCCTGGGTATGGTGGGGGGCGCATACATCGCCGAAATTCTACGTGGTGCACTTGCCGCGATCCCCAAAGGGCAGGTCGAAGCAGGCTTGGCATTGGGCTTCGCACCGTTGTCGATCTGGCAACGATTGTTGCTTCCGCAAATGCTGCGGCTGTCGATGCCGGCTATCACCAACGAGCTGATTATGCTGGTTAAAGCATCTTCGCTAGTGTCAGTGGTGGGGCTGGCTGAAATTACCAGAGTTAGCCAGACATTCGCCGCCAGCACATATCGTCCGATGGAGTTCTACCTCGCTGCGGGTGCGTTCTATCTGATTACAAACCTGATTCTTTCGTTCTGCAGCTCGCTGCTGGAACGCAAGCTGGCGAGGAGATAATTATGGAATTAGCGACTTTTCTTTCCTATCTGCCTGCAATCCTCCATGGCCTATGGATCACCTTAGCCAGTTGGGTCATTGCCTCCATCGGCGGTTTGCTGCTCGGGCTAGGTGTCGCCCTACTGCAGCGTTCCAGTTCGTTCGCGGTACGCGCGGCAGTCAAAGTTTATGTAGATTCGCTACGTTGTTTACCTTTGCTGGTTATGATTTTCATCATGTACGCAGGTGGCCCATCCATTGGCTTGATGCTTGATCCATTGTCAGCCGGGATACTGGTGCTGATCGTTCACGGGAGCGCCTATTTCGCTGAAATTTTTCGAGGCGGCTTCAGTGCGGTTCCGAAAGGCCAAGTCGAGGCCGCCCAAAGTCTGGCTATGACGCCATTCGCCATTCTACGTCGGGTAACCCTACCCGGCGCTCTCACAGCAGCGGCGCCCGCACTGATAAACATGATCATTAACGTATGTAAGGAAACTGCGCTGCTGTCGATCATCACTGTGGCCGACCTGACTTTCGAGGTTCAGAAAATGGCGATAGAAACCTTTGCCTCGTTCGAGTCGATCCTGAAGTTGGCCCTAGGCTACTGGCTACTGATCGAAATTTTTTCCCGCTTGGGTCAACGTGCCGAACGCCATATCAATCAGCACCTGAATATGAAGAGAAGCGCATGAGTGATTTCTTGATAAGCATCGCCAATGTTCACAAAAGCTACGGCGATTTTGAAGTGCTTAAGAATGTCAGCCTGGACGTCCAGCGCTCCGAAGTAATTTGTCTGATCGGCCCAAGTGGTTCGGGCAAAAGCACTCTCCTGCGCTGTATCAATTTTCTCGAAACTTATGACAAAGGCACAATCACCATCGGTGGCAAAATAATCGGCTACCAAGATACTGGCGGTAAACGCAAACTCATGGCCGCCCGCGAGCTGCGGGAAATGCGCCGCAGCATAGGCATGGTGTTTCAGCAGTTCAACCTTTGGCCGCACATGACCGCAGTAGAAAATGTTGCAGAGCCGTTGCTGCGCGTTCAGAAAATGAATGCAACCGATGCGCACTCCAAGGCACTGCGAATGCTTGAGCGAGTAGGCTTGGCGCAAAAAGCCGAGAATTATCCAGCGGCTTTGTCTGGCGGCCAACAACAACGTGTCGCTATCGCGCGAGCTTTGTCCATGGATCCGGCCTTGATGCTATTTGACGAACCCACCTCGGCGCTCGATCCGGAGCTGGTGGGCGAAGTGCTACAAGTGATGCGCGATCTCGCCAACGAAGGTATGACTATGGTGGTGGTCACACACGAGATGGGCTTCGCCGGTAAAGCCGCCGACAAAGTCGCGTTCTTGGACGGAGGGTGCATCGTTCAGTTCGGTACGCCGCAGCAGGTGCTAAAGGAAAGCGAAGAGCCGCGTTTACAGCAATTTCTGCGAAGTTATCACGCGCGCAACGATTTTTGAAAAGCACCCTGTGTCAGCCACTTTGGCGGAGCGAGTCATGATCGGTTTCAGAATCAAAGCAGGCGGCGAAAAAGTCTCGCCGCATTGGGTGGAGGCTTTTCGCAACCTGCCCGTCCCGAATATCAGCGATTGCATGGCGCGTATGACGGCCGGAAGTGCTGATCTTCGGGCATTTTATAAAGGCCCACGCATGGTCGGCCCAGCGCTAACCGTCAAGACACGGCCGGGGGACAATCTGTTGGTACACAAGGCACTGGACATGGCGGAACCAGGCGACATCTTGGTGGTAGACGCCGGTGGAGACCTGACCAACGCTTTAATCGGCGAACTGATGATCGCACATGCAATACACCGCAAACTCGGCGGGCTAGTTATCTCAGGTGCGATCCGTGACAGCGAAGAGCTGCTGGCTGGCAGTTTTCCAGTCTTCGCCTTGGGCGTGACCCATAGAGGGCCGTTCAGGGATGGGCCTGGAGAGGTCAATGTACCCATCGCCTTAAACGGAATGGTAATTCTCCCAGGTGATTTGGTTTGTGGTGATGCCGACGGCGTAGTCAGCGTGGCGCGTCACGACGTCGAAGTACACGCGTTGGCACTGAAAAAACATAATGATGAAGTTGAGTTGATGGCGCAGATCAAAGCCGGCATGTCAGACCGGAAGTGGGTAGACGAATTACTGACTCGTAACGGCTGTTCGATTGAGTAGCTAACTTGTTTACGTTCAGGGGCGCTTAGATCGCGGTTCAGATTGAATCGTCCCGGATTTCTAGACACCCTAAATCTTCGTTCCGGAGTGCTGTTCGAACTCTACCGGTGACAGCTCAATGTTGAACCCATGCAGGCACGCCGGAGAATCGTCTCCTGACCATATCCAACTTCCCTGCCTATTCTTAGCTCCTTATATTTCCCTTTGCATGACTTGTCGTGGCTGCGCACAAATTAAGACAAGCTAGAACTTGAAGCGCCCCACCAGCCCCTTCAGTTGACCAGAAATATTCGTCAAGTGACCCGATCCCGCATGCGCCGAGCGTGCGAATTCTTCGACCAGTTGGGCATCGGCATGAATCTGCGCGATATGCCGGTTGATGTCTTCGGCCACCTGATGCTGTTCTTCTGCTGCCGTGGCGATCTGAGCATTCTGGTCACGGATCAAGTCCACCGAACCAAGAATCTTGTCGAAGCTGTCGCGCGCTTGCTGGATAGATTCAACACTGCCTTGAGAAGCCTGTAGACTCTTCTGCATCTGTTGTGTCACTTCCTGCGTTCGTCGCGCCAGATTGCCGAGCAAGCTGTCGATCTCGCCAGTTGAGTCGGCAGTACGTCGCGCAAGGGCACGTACTTCGTCGGCCACCACCGCAAATCCGCGACCCTGATCGCCGGCGCGGGCAGCCTCAATGGCGGCATTGAGCGCCAACAGGTTGGTTTGTTCAGCGATAGAGCGAATGGTATCGAGGATGGTGTTGATGTTCTTGCTGTCCTGCTCGAGCATCTGCATGGTCCGCGCCGACTGTTGCAGATCATCGCTCAGTTTAAGGACGCTACCCGTGGCTTCGCCGATGTGCTTTTGTCCGTCGTGCACTTCTCGATAACCAACGTCCGCACTTGAAGCCGCTTGACTGCAAGAGCGCGCCACTTCATTGGAGGTCGCGACCATCTCGTTGAACGCAGTACTTACCAACTCAACCGCTTCGCGTTGTCGAACGGCAGCGTTGTTCATGTTGCTGGCCACTTGACTGGTGTCCGCCGCAACCTCTTGCAGATCTGAAGAAGCGCTGCCGATTCGCCGCATCAGTTGCGCAATCATTCCAAGGAACTGGTTGAACAAACCCGCCAATGTCGCCGTTTCATCCTTGCCCCGCACTTCCAGTTCGCGAGTCAGGTCGCCTTCCCCTTCGGCTATTTCTTGCAGGCCATCGGCAACGCCACGTATCGGTCGAACAATCATGCTCGCGAAACTCGCGCCGACGATGGCAAAGATGACGGCTAACACAGCGGCAATCAGCGCGATCAACCCTGACAGGCTGGTGGCCTGAGCCATGACTTCATCGCGCTTGATCAGACCAATAAAGCGCCAGCCCAGGCTTTCGGAACTGACCACATTAACCATGTACGGCACCCCATCGATCTCCACCTGAGTCATGCCATCGCCACTATTTGCCAGCTCGGTATAGCCAGGGCCCAGATCGGCTAGGGGCTTGAAACTATTTTTGGCATTGGCGGGATCGACCAGAACGTTACCATTGGCTTCAACCATCATCAGGTATCCGCTGTCGCCCAGTTTGATGGTTTTAACCAGTTCAGTCAGTTGTTTGAGCGAGACATCCACGCCGACAACACCCACCGGGTTGCCGCTGGCATCGGCGAAAGCGCGAACCGTGCTGACCAGCACCATGTCATCAGGCGCCCAGTAGTAAGCGCCCGTGCGCACAGTTGAGCCTGGCGCGGCCGCCATGGCGGTCTTGTACCAAGGACGCACTCGGGGATCGTAGCTGGCCATTTTCTGGTCGTCGGGCCAACCGGCAAAACCGCCGTCGTTGAGCCCCAAGGAAATGGACGCGGTGGTCGGATGGGTCTCGGCAAATTGATCGAAAACAGCCTGGAGTCGCTGATCGGCTTCGGTCACAGGGGTTTGCTCAGCATTGGCAGCGGTATAGTTTTTCAATCCCTTGACGGTGGCAATCCGAGGATCCTTGGCAAGGTATTCGACGTTTTGGCGGATGCTTTCAAAGAACTGCTTCATGCCGTTGTCGATCTGACGAATTTCACGGCCGCTGCTATCCAGGAAATTCGCTTGTGCTGCGCTGCGCAAGTTCAATACGACGAGCACCGCGACCAGAATCACCGGAAGGCAGGCGATGGCGGCAAATACCCATGTCAGCTTCTGTTTGATGTTCATGACTTCTCCAGCGGGTATTTATAATTATTTTAGGGCGAGCCGATGGAACGGATACACCGACTGAAATCAGAACAGCGCCCACGACCACTGCCACGAAATCTGCACGTGCTGCGTCCGTAGATAAAAATCAGTGTTAATTTTCCCGACAGGCATGTTCTCGCCCGTCACTCCGACGGAGATAGGCGAGAAGGCTCATGCACCACTACTCAGCTCAGAAACGCCCTGGAGCAAAGGGTGCCGGATCGACCACTGGCGTCTCACACATCATCAATTCTGCGAGCAGTCGACCGCTGACCGGGCCTAGCGTAAACCCCTGATGAGCATGGCCGAAATTGAACCAGAGCCCTTTATGCAAGGGCGCCGCGCCGATCACCGGCTTCATGTCTACCGTGCAGGGTCGGGCGCCGTTCCATGGCGTGCGCTCCACTTGGGGGCCTAACGCTAATACCTGCCGTGCGGCCCGCTCGGCCTTGGCCAACTGCACCGGTGTTGGCGGCGCACTTAGGCTGGCGAACTCTGCCCCCGTCGACAGGCGGACACCGCGCTTCATCGGCGCCAGCATGTAGCCTTGTTCGGTATCCAGCACCGGGCGGCTCAATGTTGCGCCATCGGCAAAGTGAGCGTGGTAACCACGCTTGACGAACAACGGAATGCGGTAGCCCAACTCGCCAAGCAGTTCGTGAGCCCAAGGGCCCAACGCCACAACCACCTGCGACGCGCCGACCGATCCAGAATCGGTGGCGACGCTCCAGCCGGCTCCCGACTGACGCAACGAGCGCGCATCGCCGCGCACAATTTCCCCACCTTCACGCACGAACAGATCGGCATAACGCTGCACCAACTCACCCGGCTCAATGCACGTCCAGGGTTGCAGCCAATGAATGCCCCCCACCAACGCATCGCTTAACGCTGGTTCCGCCAGTCTGAGCGCAACACCGTCCAGAGGCTCGGACAACACGCCGTGTGCACTCACGCGTACCGCACGCTCCACCGCCTCATCGAATTGCTTTGGGCTACGAAAAGCCTGGATCCACCCTTTGCGCACGATCAGGTTTTGCGAACCGCTTTGCTCAATCAACTCCGAGTGCTCGCTGATCGAGTGCTCAATCAGCGTGCGAAAGGCATCTGCAATGGCCTGGTAATGCCTAGGCGCGGAGTTGGCCCAATACCTGACCAAGGCAGGCACGTATTCAGGCATTGCGCGCAGATGGTAGTTAACGCCAATGTCGCGTTTAGTTGCCACGTTTATCAGGCTGGCAAGATCCCTTGGGAACGCATAGGGCTCAATGGCCTCACGCTGAATGATGCCTGCGTTGCCGAACGACGTTTCACGCCCCGGCAAACCTTTGTCCACCAGCGTCACCGCGCAGCCACGGCGTTGCAAATGCAACGCCGTGCATACGCCGACAATGCCGGCCCCCAGTACCACCACTTGTTTTTCGTTCACGCTACCTCCTAATCAAGCACGCTGTTGCGCGATGACACTGATCTCGACCAATGCATCGACCACAAGGCCGGCGCAGACGGTCGCGCGCACTGGCAGGTTGGTCGTGAAGAATGATGCATAAGCCCGATTGAATTCGGCAAAATTACTCCGGTCGGTCAGGTACACGGTAACGCTGACAACATCATCCAGCGACAGCGATTCGGCTTCCAGCGTCTGGGCAATACGCGTCAAGGTCAAACGCGTTTGCGCTTCGATACCTTCAGGAAAGCTACCGTCCTCACCAAACGGCAATTCGCCAGACAAAAAAACCAGGCCCTGGCTGTGGCGGACTTTGGAAAAGGGCAGATTGCTAACGGTCATGGCAGTTCTCTCTTGGGTATTTCAAGGAGGCGCCCATCAACGAGCACCGGTTGTGAATCATCGATTCGACTTCTGCGGTTTTTACGGTAGGCCATTGAGTCATGCATACGCTTGAGCATGTAATCCCCCTCGCGGACGCCGGACACATAGATCAGGAGCGAACAGCTGCTTGAGATCATGTCGACTCGTTGATTCATACGTTCAGGAGGGGTGAATGTATGTTTTAGCCTGAAATACCAATCCTGTATATACAAGATTAAGCATTTACCATGCCGCTCGATCAAAAATACGTCATTGGCCTGAGGTAGAGCGACTTACCCTCCTCTCGCGATTAGGACACCTTAGGTGCTCCGATACTCAAGGTTTCGTTTTCCCCCACCAGGCATCATGGGTAACACTCTAGCGCAACCATTGGTTACACAAGGCTAAAAGGCAGCGATCATCAGCCTGATCTACTCCGCTAGGAACAGGCCTGTACTGCGGAATCAAGAGCAGCTCAGACATTTTGGCCTGCATTTTGCCTTACTGGTATATACAGGCACACACAGATGTCTGCTGCGTACTCATCCTGATTCCCAAGGATGTTACTCATGAATGTACTGATACCGCTCAGACCCATTCAACTAACAGCCGTACGAGATCAGCCATAACGCCGAATAGCCGCGTCTGCAGCAACTCCTGCAGAACCACCTAGATCGTAATGCCTTCCAGCAAGACACTAATGAGGTTAGCCCTGTATGAATGCCAATGACTTGAACCTGCTTGCCCGCGCAGAAGTGCGCGAACTGGCCAGTTACAACGCCGGCCTTGCCTCGGATACTGTGCGCAAGCGTTTCGGCCTGACTCGCGTCGCCAAACTAGGCAGCAACGAAAACCCGATGGGCACAGCACCCGCCGTTAGCGCCGCAACGGCTCGAGCTTGCAGCGAAATTGCGCTATACCCCGATGCTGGCTGCCAGGCATTACGCTCTGCACTCTCGGAAAAGCTCGACGTACCCGAGAATCAATTGGTGTTCGGCAACGGCTCGGAAGATTTGTTGAGCGTCATCAGCCGGGTGTTTTTAGACCACGATGACGAAGTAGTTACCGTGGTGCCATCTTTCGGGTTGCACTTCATATACCCAATGGCAGCCGGTGCCCGGGTGGTAGGTGTTCCCATGACCGACAGAGGCACCTTCGACGTAGCGGCAATGATCGCTGCACTCACCCCCCACACCCATGTGCTGATGTTTTCATGCCCGTCAAATCCGGTCGGCTGCACCTTAAGCGCCGACGAGTTGCAGCAGCTGCTCGACGCATTGCCCTCGAAGTGTCTACTGGTGTTTGATGAGGCCTATTACGAATACGCGCAGTGGGAGGCCGAGTACCCGGATTGCCTCGGTTTGATTCAGACCAGTGGCAAACCGTTTATCCTGCTGCGGACTTTCTCCAAGGCTTATTCCTTGGCAGGTTTGCGCATCGGCTACGGTATCGTCAGCGATCCACTGCTGGCAGATCTTATTAACCGCCTGCGCACCCCGTTCAACGTCAACAGCGTGGCACAAGCTGCAGCGATTGCGGCGCTGGCAGATGATGGTCATCTAAACGCCTGCCTATCCCATGTCGCCAGCGAACGCCGGCGGCTGGAAGTGGCACTGCACGAGCAAGGCATTACGACCGCACCGTCCTTGGCCAACTTTCTGTTTTTTAGCACACCTTATCCGGCCGAAGTAATCAACCAAGCACTGCTGCGTGAAGGGGTTATTATCAAACCGTGGCGCGAAGTTGGATACACTGAGTACTTGCGCGTCTCTGTCGGAAGCTGTGAGGATAACGACCTTTTCCTACACGCACTGGCAAGCGTCCTTGCCGCACTCGAAACACGGGCTGACTAATGATCAAAAATGCACCACAGGCGCTCTACCGGCGTGCAAAGGATTATGTGCAAGACCAACTTCGCGCGGGCGTTTGGAAACCTGGTGACCTGATTTCTTCAGAAAACCAATTGGTGCAAGAACTGGGCATTTCGCGCATGACCGTCAACCGGGCCTTACGCGAACTGACCGAAGAAGGTCATCTGGTCAGGATTTCAGGCGTTGGCACGTTCGTAGCCGAAAGCAAACCGCAATCAAACTTGCTGCGTATCACCAACATTGCCGACGAGATCCTTGCTCGAGGTCACAGTTATACCTGCCGCGTCCTGCACCTGGGGCGCGAATCGGCCTCAATGCCGGTGGCGTCCGCATTGGGCCTGACCACCGGTTCTTCAGTTTTCCACCTGATCTGTGTTCACAGCGAAGAAGGTGTACCCGTGCAACTCGAGGATCGTTACGTCAATCCCGAGCTGGTGCCAGAATTTCTGAAACAAGATTTTGGCGAGCACCTGCAACCGGCCAAGTACCTGTTGCGGGTCATCAAGCCCGACGAGATGGAACACATCGTCGAAGCCTGTCACCCCAGCAACGAAGAAAGCAAACACATGCAAATCGATGCTAATGAACCTTGCCTCGTGCTCATACGCCGAACCTGGAGTCAGAGCAAAATCGTCACCTATGTACGTTTAGTACATCCGTCCTCACGCTATCGACTAGGCAGCCGCCTGCCAGTAAATGGGGCGCACAGAGACAGTTGAGGCTTGAAGGCTCTTGATGATTTGAACCATCCTGATATGGGATGAAAACGTCAATCCTGCAGCTCCGTTGAGCCAGGGTATCAACGCCGAATATCAAGAATTGCTCGACGCAACCTCAGTCTCTTCCTGCTGTTTTTTGCTTCCTCACTGACTACTTCATTCTGCGCCGGATTCGCGAATCCATTGACATAAAGGCGGGGAAAGAAGAATTTTCAATGGCTGCTTACCACGACCCTCTTCATTATGCTCGCCGCAGTTCCCATATTTGCCTGGCTCAATTCCCAAGTGACACGGCCACACTCCGTCGACTGAGTCTACGTCTCGGTCGCCGGGAGCCTAATGCGGACGTATTCGACGGCGTGCAAGCCGGACGCGCATCTGCCTTCATTGCGGCTGACACCAATGTTGGCGGTCTGGTAGGGCCTACACTCAGCGCGTTGTTAGTCGGCCAACGGGGATAGACAGGTCAGATACTGCTGACTCAGATTCGCGTATTCGGAATCATCGACTTCATTGTCCAGGCTGGCGCCCTATTCTCGCAGCTATTCCTGACTGGCCGCTTGGCGGAGAGGTTGGGGGGCGCATGCTTCTGGCGATCGTGCCGCTGCTGATATGCATCGGCTTGATTGAGCTCGCGCTGGCGCCAAGCTGTATCATCCTCACTGTCCTAATGACCGTGCGTCGCATCGACGAATATGCCTTCGCCCGTCCGGGCCGGGAGATGCTCTTCGCGCCACTCGACGCCGAGAGTAAATACAAGGCCAACAGCATCATCGATACCGTCGTTTATCGCGCAGTCGATGCCATTAGCGGTTGGGTCAATAGTGCGCTTGATATGCTGGGCCAAGTTGGCGGCCTGCTTGCAGTTGTCAGTAGAGTGCCCGCATTGCTCTGAGGCTGCCTGGGATGGAGGCTTGGCAAGCAGGCAGATGAAACTAATGCCAAGAGCTTCGATCTTGCTGCCAACAATCCGACGCAAGGTTTGCCGGTGGAACGGGCGGGCGTTTAGAGATTCTGTAACAGCGCTTCAGCGAAAATGCGGCCGTCATAGGCATCTCCCTGAGACTCAAAAATCTCAGGCCATGGCTGTCGTGAATTTTCATGTACTACAAACGCAAAAAAGCTCCACAGCTACAACGACTGCCTGTCGCCAATAGCTGTAGAGCAAAAACTGCATAAACATTGTAGCTAATGTGTGGAATGACTCGACCAATTCAGCTCACCCGAGACAGGGGCCAAAGGCCCCTCCCCACGATTACAAGCTTGGCAGCAACTTCGGCAACACCAATTCGTTCAAGCAACGGGAAGCCAACAGCTCGCTCGCCGCGTTGATATCCGGCGCGAAGAAGCGATCTTTCTCGTAGTAGGCCACTTTGCTGCGCAGACTGGTGCGGGCAAGCTCCAGCTTCGCCGAGGTCTTCAGACCTTCGCGCAAGTCTAGGCCCTGGCACGCAGCTAGCCACTCTACAGCGAGCACGCCACGAGTGTTTTCAGCCATTTCCCACAATCGCTTGCCGGCTGCTGGAGCCATGGACACGTGGTCTTCCTGATTCGCGGAAGTCGGCAGGCTATCTACCGAATGCGGATGCGCCAGTGCCTTGTTCTCACTGGCCAGCGCCGCTGCGGTGACTTGGGAGATCATGAAACCGGAGTTCACGCCGCCATTAGCCACCAGGAACGGCGGCAGTTGCGACATATGCTTGTCCATCATCAGCGAAATGCGGCGCTCGCTCAGGGAACCGATTTCAGCGATGGCCAATGCCATGTTGTCAGCAGCCATGGCCACAGGCTCGGCGTGGAAGTTACCACCGGAGATCACATCGCCTTCGGTAGCGAACACCAACGGGTTGTCGGAGACGGCGTTAGCTTCGACGACCAACACTTCGGCGGCTTGACGGAACTGTGTCAGACACGCGCCCATGACTTGTGGCTGGCAACGCAGGGAGTACGGATCCTGAACCTTGCCGCAGTTCTGGTGCGAGTCAGAGACTTCACTGCGCTCGCCCAGCAAGTCACGGTAAGCGCTAGCGGTGTCGATCTGGCTTTTTTGTCCACGAGCGGCGTGGATGCGAGCGTCGAACGGCGAGCGCGAGCCCAAGACTGCTTCAACTGTCAAACCACCAATGGCCAGTGCGCCAGCGAACAGATCTTCGCCCTCGAACAAACCACGCAATGCGTATGCGGTAGACACCTGCGTGCCGTTGAGCAACGCCAGACCTTCTTTGGCAGCCAGTGTCAGTGGAGTCAGACCGGCGATTTTTAGCGCCTCGGTCGCCTCCAGCCATTCGCCTTTGTAGCGGGCCTTGCCTTCGCCCAGCAGCACCAGCGACATGTGCGCCAAAGGCGCCAGGTCGCCGGATGCGCCGACCGAACCTTTCAACGGAATGTGCGGATAAACCTCGGCGTTGATCAATGCGATCAGCGCTTCGATAACGACGCGGCGAATGCCGGAGAAGCCACGGCTCAGGCTGTTGACCTTGAGCACCATAACCAGTCGGACTAGCGCATCGCTGATCGGCTCGCCAACACCGGCAGCGTGGGACAGAACCAACGAGCGCTGGAGGTTTTCCAGGTCGTCGGTGGCGATGCGGGTCGAGGCCAGCAGGCCGAAACCGGTATTGATACCGTAGGCGGTGCGGTTCTCGGCGAGGATCTGTTCCACGCAGGCAACGCTGGCTTCAATCTGGGCCGAAGCACTGTTGTCGAGGGTAATTTTCACCGGGTGCTGGTAGACATCACGCAGTTGGGCAAGGCTCAGTTGGCCTGGGATAATGTTGAGTGTGTTCATGCTTTGGCTCCTTTAACAGGGGTGATCATTGGCAGGTTTAAGCCTTGCTCTTTGGCGCAATCTATTGCGATCTGGTAACCCGCATCGGCGTGACGCATGACACCGGTCGCCGGGTCGTTGTGCAGGACGCGAGCGATACGCTCGGCCGCTTCGTCAGTACCGTCGCAGACAATCACCATGCCCGAGTGCTGGGAGAAGCCCATGCCGACGCCGCCGCCGTGGTGCAGGGAAACCCAGGTCGCGCCGCTCGCGGTGTTGAGCAGAGCGTTGAGCAGTGGCCAGTCGGACACGGCATCGGAACCATCCTGCATCGATTCGGTTTCGCGGTTCGGGCTGGCAACCGAACCGGAGTCCAGGTGGTCGCGACCGATCACGATGGGCGCGGACAATTCACCGCTGCGCACCATTTCGTTGAACGCCAGACCGAGCTTGGCGCGCAGGCCCAGGCCCACCCAGCAGATACGTGCCGGCAGACCCTGGAAGCTGATGCGCTCGCGCGCCATGTCCAGCCAGTTGTGCAGGTGGGCGTCGTCCGGAATGAGTTCTTGGACCTTGGTGTCGGTTTTGTAGATGTCTTCGGCGTCGCCCGACAGTGCAGCCCAGCGGAACGGGCCGATGCCACGGCAGAACAGCGGACGGATGTAAGCCGGTACGAAACCCGGGAAGTCGAATGCGTTCTCGACGCCCTCTTCCTGAGCCATTTGACGGATATTGTTGCCGTAGTCGAAGGTCGGAATGCCCATTTTCTGGAAGTCGAGCATCGCCTTGACGTGCACCGCCATCGATTGCTTGGCGGCTTTGACCACGGCAGCCGGCTCGGTCTTGGCGCGAGCGCGGTACTCTTCCCAGGTCCAGCCGGCCGGCAGGTAACCGTTGAGCGGGTCGTGGGCACTGGTCTGGTCGGTGACCATGTCCGGGCGCACGCCACGCTTGACCAGTTCCGGCAGGATCTCCGCCGCGTTACCCAGCAGCGCGATGGAAATCGCCTTGCCTTCCTTGGTGTATTTGGCGATGCGGGCCAGCGCGTCGTCGAGGTCAGTGGCTTGCTCGTCGACATAGCGGCTATTCAGACGGAAATCGATGCTGACTTGCTGGCATTCGATGTTCAGCGAGCAAGCGCCGGCCAGGGTCGCAGCTAGCGGCTGGGCACCGCCCATACCGCCGAGGCCTGCGGTCAGCACCCAACGACCCTTGAGGTCATCGTTATAGTGCTGGCGACCGGCTTCGACGAAGGTTTCGTAGGTGCCTTGGACGATGCCCTGGCTGCCGATGTAGATCCAACTGCCGGCGGTCATCTGGCCGTACATGGCCAGGCCTTTGGCGTCGAGTTCGTTGAAGTGCTCCCAGCTCGCCCAGTGTGGCACCAGGTTGGAGTTGGCGATCAGTACGCGCGGGGCATTGCTGTGGGTCTTGAACACGCCGACCGGCTTGCCGGATTGCACCAGCAGGGTCTCGTCGTCGTTCAGGTTGGTCAGGCTCTCGACGATCTTGTCGTAGCACTCCCAGTTACGCGCCGCACGACCGATGCCACCGTAAACCACCAGTTCTTTTGGGTTCTCGGCCACTTCCGGGTCGAGGTTGTTCATCAACATGCGCAGTGGAGCTTCAGTCAGCCAGCTTTTGGCGGTCAGCTTATTACCACGCGCGGCGCGGATTTCGACATTACGGAAATGGGATGGCTTGCTCACCGGTAATCCTCTCGAAATGACTTTCTCAGCCTATTTATTGGTTTAGCGCTACAGATTGCACATAAATATAATCATGTATATACAACCATAATCAAGCAAAATTTTACTCACCTGTAATTGGTCTTTTTGTGACCCGTTCATCCACCGGGGTTGTGCCTATTGCAGATGAAGGGCAAGGCTATTTGAAGAGGTGGCTAGACAGCGAAGTAATGGGATTCAGCAATTAGACAGTCCTGCGCTGTCGCAGGTTATGGCAGGGAATTGACGCGCGCGGCCGCTAAGCGCGACAGGGTCAGCCCCAAGTCATGCACCGAATCGCCCCACCAGACGGTGCCTTGAACCCGGGAAAATCAGGCGCGCAGACGTGACAGACTGATAGCCAGACCAAGTCCGCCGACGAATCAACAAGCACGCCTCATGACGTGTGATCTGCAACAGCCTGCACTCCTCCTCCTCGTCGGCTAGGATCGCCTCGACCACATGCTCACCCTCAGTCAGAGGAGCGACCTTCGAAAGATAGGCATAGGGCGTCTGCATCACGAAATTCTGCCGCAGATAATCCGGAGCCACTGCCGCGTTCACATAGCGATCCTCCAATTGCACCGCCACATTATTCTCGTAGTGCACGATCAGAGAATGAAACACCCGCTGCCCTTCGCGCATCTCCAGCGACAAGGCGTGGTCAGCGCTAGCCCCCTCCTCGCATAGGAGAATCACCTTGCAGTGGTGGTAATGGTCACGCTCGCTGATTTCATCAGCAATGTTGTTGACGGCAAATAAAGCCGATTGACCTTTGCGTTCGGCTACGAACGTCCCCACTCCTTGCATGCGCACTAACACACCATCGGCGGTGAGCTCACTAAGAGCGCGACTTATGGTCATGCGACTCAATCCAAGTTCCTGAGCCAGTTCACTTTCCGAAGGTATACGCTCGTGAGCCGACCAGGTGCCACTCAAGATCAATTGGGTGATCATCTGCTTGACTTGTGCATAGAGCGGCGCGGGGGAATCACTGAGTTGATCGACCCGCGAAGGAAAAATCCTGGATTTCTTCGGCACGTGGCTCTCCTCCTCAAACTGGACAGCGGCCTCCTCCCACCGCAAACGCACGACCGAGTGGGCAGAGCGCATGCGAAGGAGCATCTGAGCAACCCAACAGTCGCTCGAAGGCATTCCGGTTACTTCAGGTTGCCACTGAGGAACTGCTGAAGGCGCTCGCTTTTGGGATTGCCCAGGACATCTTCAGGGCAACCCTGCTCTTCCACGAGCCCTTGATGGAGGAACAAAACCTGGTTCGACACCTTGCGCGCGAAGCTCATCTCATGGGTCACCATAATCATGGTTCGGCCTTCTTCGGCCAACCCCTGGATAACCTTAAGCACCTCGCCCACCAACTCCGGATCCAGTGCCGAAGTCGGCTCGTCGAACAACATGATCTCCGGCTCCATGGACAGCGCCCGGGCAATAGCAACCCGCTGTTGCTGCCCGCCGGAGAGAAAGGCCGGGTATTGATCGGCGACGCGGGACGGCAAACCTACCTTGTCCAGGTAACGCCGAGCCCGTTCCTCTGCATCCTTCTTATTGACACCCAGTACCCGGCGCGGGGCCATCGTGATGTTGTCGAGCACTGTCATGTGGCTCCACAGGTTAAAATGCTGAAACACCATCGCAAGGCGCGTGCGCAGACGCTGCAGTTCATCTGCGTCGGCCACATGCATGCCGTGGCGGTCATGGATCATGCGAATTGGCTGGTTATCCAGGCCCATGGCACCGTCGTTGGGCGTTTCCAGAAAGTTGATACAACGCAAGAAGGTGCTCTTGCCCGATCCACTGGCGCCGATCAGGCTGATCACATCGCCTGTCTTGGCATTGAGCGAAACGCCCTTGAGCACTTCGTGGTTGCCATAGCTTTTATGCAGGTTTTCAACGGTCAATTTGTACATGTTCAAACATCCTGAATTAATGAGCCGGGCCGAGGAAAGACAGCCAACGGCGTTCAGCCAGACGGAACAGGCCAACCAGAGAGAAAGTGACTGCGAGGTAAATCGCGGCGGCGATACCGAACGACTGGAAAGTCAGGAACGTTGCCGAGTTGGCGTCCCTTGCGACCTTGAGAATGTCCGGCACAGTGGCGGTGAACGCTACGGTGGTCGAGTGCAGCATCAGTATCACTTCGTTGCTGTAGTTCGGCAGCGAACGGCGCAGTGCAGACGGCATGATGATGTAGGCATATAGCTTCCAGCCGCGCAGTCCAAAGGCCTTGGCTGCTTCGACTTCACCGTGGTTCATGTTGCGGATCGCCCCGGCGAAAATCTCCGTGGTGTAGGCGCAAGTGTTCAGGGCGAAGGCCAGGATGGTGCAGTTCAATGCATCGCGGAAGAATGCGTCGAGCATGGGCTGGGAACGCACCGCTGCGATGCTGTAAATGCCGGTGTAGCAGATCAGCAGCTGTATATACAGTGGCGTGCCACGGAACAAATAGGTATAGAACTGCACCGGCCAGCGCACCCAAACGCAGGTCGAAACCCTGGCAATCGACAACGGAACCGACATCACGAAACCGAAGAAGAGCGAGGCACTGAGCAACCACAGCGTCATCGCCAACCCGGTGATGTGGTAGCCATCGTTATAGAGGAAGGGTTTCCAGTATTCCTGCAGTAGCTCGATCATCGCACGGCCTCCCGAGTGCCTGCGGCGTAGAAGATTTCCAGCCGGCGCAAGACGTAGTTCGATGCGGTGGTGATGACCAGATAAATCAAGGCAGCCAGCACCAGGAAAAAGAACAGTTGATAGGAGCTCTTGCCCGCGTCCTGAGCCACCTTGACCAAGTCGGCCAGACCAATGATCGAGACCAGCGCGGTAGCCTTGAGAATGACCATCCAGTTGTTGCCAATACCCGGCAAAGCAAAACGCATCATCTGCGGGAACAGCACGAAGCGGAAACGCTGGGCACGGGTCAGGCCGTAAGCAGTGGCCGCCTCCATCTGGCCACGGGGCACAGCGAGGATCGCCCCACGGAAAGTCTCGGTGAAGTACGCCCCGTAGATAAAGCCTAGAGTTATCACACCGGCACTGAACGGATTGATCTCAATGTAATCCCAACCCATGGCAGCGGTCAGATTGGTCAGCCAGGTTTGCAGGCTGTAGAAGATCAACAGCATCAGAACCAGATCCGGCACTCCACGGATCAGCGTGGTGTAAGCCTGCGCGGGGACGCGAAACAGTGCCGACCTTGAAAGCTTGGCACTGGCACCGATCAGGCCCAAGACCACGCTTAGCAGCAAGCAAAGGAAGGATAACTTGACAGTCATCCAGGAGCCTTGCAGCAACAGCGGGCCGAAGCCCTTGAGACTGAAGCCTGACAGCCCCAGCATCTGCAATATGTTTTCTAACATTGGGGAGCCCTTCGTAAATCAGGAAAACGCCCATCCGCGAATGGGCGCAGCGTCGTTATTTGCCGCTGTAAATATTCTGATCACCGAAGTGTTTCTTTTGGATGGCCGCGTAGGTGCCGTCGTCGTGCAGCGCCTTTATACCTTTGTCCACCAGGGTTTTGAGCTCGGTGCTGCCTTTGAGGAGACCCATCGCCGTTTTCGCTGGCAGCAGCTCGTGATCGACTGGCTTACTGACTTCAAAGTCGGCGCCTTGCGGGGACTTCAGGAAACCCATTTCAGCTTGCAGCATGTTCTGAATTGAGGCGTCGAGGCGACCAGTCACCAAGTCAGAATAAACTTGGTCTTGGTTGGAATAGGCCTGGGTCTTGATCCCGGCCTTGTTCAGCACGGCCTTGGCGTAGGCCTCCTCGGTGGTGCCTTGTTCATAGCCCACGGTCTTGCCAGCCAGCGTCGTGATGTCTTCGCTTAGGCCAGAGCCCTTCTTGAACACGAACGAAGTGGGCACCGAAAACAATTCGCTGGAGAAGTCGATGACTTTTTCCCGCGATGAGGTCACGGTCATGGCAGAAATCACGCCGTCGAATTTGTTGGCCTTCAGGCCGGGGATCATGCCGTCGAAATCGCTTTCTACCCACTTGCACTTGACCTTCAGTTCAGCGCAAATCGCGTTACCCAGATCAATATCAAAGCCCACCAGGCTACCGTCGGCGGCCTTGGATTCGAAGGGCGCATAAGAGGGGTCGACACCAAAGCGCAACTCCTTGTACTCCTTGGCCACGGCAGAGCCAGCAGCCACGCATAGAGCCAATACTGAAAGGGTCAAAATAGATTTTTTCATTGTTTTTATTCCTAAGAACCAACAGAAGCGCTTGTGGCGCACGAGTACAGTTATGGAGCACGTGTGTCGTTGCACAGAACACACACAGCCCCCCATTTGCGGATAAACGTGTCGAGACGCGTGGTCGACTCTAACGCGCAAATACATACTTGTACAGACAGGCATAGGCAATCAAGCAGCCATTTATCTGGTCGACTGCCTCAAGACGCGTGATGAAGGCCGTATAGTGCCGGGAATACGGCTGATTGAAGCGTCTTCGACACGAGCAAAACCCTGACGGTCAACTACCCCTCAGTGCCCCGATCGTCAGTGGGCGGCTTCCCAGGCGATAGCTTGAAGAAGGTAGGTGAATTCGCTTTGACTCCAGGTTTGGCCTGTGAGCACCAGGCAAGGCCTACTGCCATCTATCTACGTGGCTTTGCTCTCATCGCTGCTGGGATGAAAGGCTGCGACAGCATATTCCATTTTATCGAGCTTAATGCCTTCAATAGGAATTTGGCTGGGCACACTAACCAGCAACATAAAAGGCCCTTATCGGGCCTTTTATGTACTCAAACAAAAAACACTTGGTCCATGACTTAACGATTGCGGAGCCATGCACGACCTTCTAGACCCTTTTCTACGCTGTCCTCTTCCACGGAGGAACCACAATGTCGAACGCAAACTTACTCCCTTCCCTACTGTACAAGATCAATCAAAATCAATTGGCTCTCGAAGCCGCCATCATGGGGCTTACCGAGCGCACCAGCAGTTCGGCATCAGCATCCGCGGTGAACCCTTCAACAGGCGGCTTGAGCTTTCTTGAGAACTATCCGGTGGAAGAGAAGCAGCCACGCAATATCGCCTTTTTCACCCAACGGGCGCTGGTTGCTAGTGACGGGCTAGAAAAGCGAAAAAGTCGGCACTTACGCGGTCAGCAACAACAGCGTTTTGAAACTTGTCGGTGAAACGGTGTCGGGCAAAGGCGCGCTATGGATTGAGATACTGCAAACGTCGGTGGCGTAATCATCGGGCGGGAAAAAGACGCAACACTTGGAGGTCAGGAGTTGGCTCATTCTGACCTACATGGGATTTTGCCTTTCAAGCTCGCGTGACGGGTCGAAGGGCTGAATATCCACACCCACAGGGCGTGGACATTTGCGAATAAACCCTCTATCGATCCGCTTACTGCTTAGCGTGTTGCACTTGCGCTTCAGGCATCGCCGAAGAATGGTGATTGAGAATCTTCCACTGACCGTCGACCTGTTCGTAGACGAAGGTATAGCGTGCCTGCACCTGACGGATCTTGCCGCTCGCCTCCGTCAGGCTGAAGGTATAGACGCCGCTGTCCATGGCCACGTTACTACCCAGCTGGCGGATTTCGCGGTAGTTGATTTGGCCCACCGGCTTGAGCGCCATGAAGTGATCGAAGTAGTCCTTGATCTGGTCCGGCGTGGTGCGCACCTGATTGGACACCGTTGGCTGCAACACGGCGTCCGGCGCATAGAGGTCGACCACCGATTGAACGTTACCGGTCTGCAACGCGCTGTTCCAACGGTCAAACAAACCAGCAATCTCACGGTCCTTCACGTTGGCAGGCGCTTCTGCCACAGTGCGGTAAACATGCGGGGCCGTCTCCGCTGCTTGAACAAACGGTGCGCTCAAGGCAAAAAGCAGGGCGATGGCCGGGGTTTTGAATTTCATTGCGATACTCCAGTGGTGGTCGTTGAGCACACTTTGCCAATTCGCCAGCCACCCGACATCGGCCAACCGGAGTCATTTATCTATGCCATTTGGCAGATGGCGCCCGGTACGGTTAACAAGGTTTAATGACCTCCCCTGCGCCCGCGGCGCTTGTCTCAACGCCGGAGTCGAAGCATGCAAAGCCCGCCACACGACCCCGGTAGCGCCTTGGCCATCCGTACCCAATATCGACAATCCGAGAGTCGCGCGGCGCGCCTGCGGCTGTTGGTGGACACCGGACAGGAGTTGACCCGACTGGTCCCGGACGCCATGCGCGAGAGAGTGTTGGCTCGGGCCTGCGCCTTCCTCGCGATGGACCACGGGTTGCTGCTGGAGTGGGATACCGACGGGCTTGTCAGCACCACCGCCCGGCATGGCAGTAGTGATCGACTGAACAGCCTGGAGGTCGTCGCCGACCGCGCAATGCGCACGCCGTACTGGCAGGACCGTCCAGGGGAATCCTTGCCCAATGTGCTGCGGGTGCCGTTACGCGGTGGCGATGGGAATGCCTTTGGCGCCCTGGTGCTGGCCAACAGCTTGCGTCTGCGGGCGCCGGACAATGAAGACAGCGAATCCTTGCAACTGCTCGCCACCCTGCTGGCCGCGCACCTTGAAAACGACCGATTGCTGACGACGCTGAAGAACCGGGATCGCACCCTGTCGGACCTGGTCAACCGGTTGTTTCGCGCACAAGAAGACGAACGTAAACGCGTTGCTTATGACCTGCACGACGGCCTGGCCCAAACCCTCGCCGGATTGCACCAGCGTCTGCAAGGTTTTGCCGGCCGTTGCCCGACATTGCCGGACACCCTCGGGGCGGACTTGCAGGCGATTCTGGCGCTGGCCCAGCATTGCGTGGTTGAAGGCCGGCAACTGATCGGCGGCCTGCGCCCGACGGTGCTCGACGATTTCGGATTGCTCAAGGCTGTCGACAAAGAAGCCGATCGGCTGCGCGAAGCCGGAATCAGCGTGCACTGGATCGCACGTTGCGAGGCGCGTTTTCCCAGTCAGGTGGAGATCGGTTTGTTCAGGATCGCCCAGGAAGCGATCAACAACATCCTCAAACATGCGCACGCCAAACAGGTACAGCTGGGGCTGGAACTGCACGAAGGTCAGGCCTTGCTGCGGGTGGACGATAACGGCAAAGGCTTTGCTTCCACCGAACTACAACTCGATACCGACAACGCTCGACATCTGGGCCTCTCCACCATGCAGGAACGCGCCAGCCTGTTGGGTGGACGCCTCACCTGCGTCAGCGCAATCAACTGCGGCACCCAACTGCACGTCGGCGTGCCCGCGAACCTCGATGGAACACCCCAATGACCCACGTCTTACGTCTCGTGCTCGCTGATGATCATGAAGTCACGCGCACCGGTTTCATCGCCTTGCTGGCGGGTCACCCGCAATTCGAAGTGGTCGGTCAGGCCCGCGATGGTCAGGAAGCAGTCGAGTTGTGCGAACGGTTGCTGCCGGACATCGTGATCCTCGACATCCGCATGCCGTTGCTCAACGGCCTGGGCGCCGCACGCCTGCTTCAGCAACGCCTGCCTGCCCTGAAAGTGGTGATATTCACCATGGACGACAGCCCCGACCACTTGGAAGCGGCCATGAGTGCCGGCGCCGTCGGTTACCTGCTCAAAGACGCCAGCCGCGCCGAAGTGATCGACGCCCTGCAGCGCGTCGCCGTCGGTGAAGAAGCCCTCAATAGCTCCGTCAGCGCCCGTCTGCTACGACGCATGACCGAGCGTAATGCGAGTGGCGGCACCCCCACCGAAAACCTCACTGCCCGAGAACGCCAGGTGCTTGGGTTGGTGGCCAACGGCATGAGCAACCGTCTGATCGGCGAGAAACTGGGAATTACCACCGGCACGGCAAAAGCCCACGTCGAACGGGTCATCGGAAAACTCGGGGCGGCTGATCGAACCCAGGCGGCGGTCCGTGGCATTGCTCTGGGCCTGGTGACTCAACAATGAGGGTGTTTTACGCCAGACGCTGGGCCGACCTGCCGCTACGGGGCAAGGCACTGGTGGTGATTTCCCTGCCATTGGTGGTCCTGCTGCTGTCACTGGTGTTGATCTACATCACCGAGCGCCAGACCGCCCGTGCCGAAGAAGACGTGCGCCGGGTATTGCTGGTGCAAGGTGATATCCAGACCGTGCACACATTGCTCGCCGAAGCGGCCGCCAGCGTGCGCGGTTATCTGCTGACACATCGGGAAGATTTCCTGCCGGGTTATCTGAAAGCCAAGCCCCTGATCCAATCTGCCCTGCGCCGGCTCGATAGCAACGTTCGTGATGAACGGGTACGTGCACAACTCACCGCCATCACGCCACTAATCAACAGCAAAATCGATGGCCTGGAGCAAATGCTCAGCGATAGCGAGGCAAAATCCGAGTCGATCACCACCATCCTGATCAATAACAAATACATCCTCGATGAATTGCGCGAGCACATCAGCACCATGCTCACCCTTGAGGACACGTTGCTGGCGGAACGTACTGCGGCGGCATACGCGACCCGCCAGCGGCTGTTGTTCTCAACCTTGCTGGCCGCCCTCTGCGGACTATTCGGTGCCATCGTGGCGGTGCTGTTTTTGTCCAAAGGGATCGTGGCCAGGGTGCAGCAAGTCCAGGGCAATGCCCAACGCCTGGCTCTCGGGCAGCCGTTGCGGCCGCAACGGCCAGAGAACGATGAGATTGGTCAGTTGGGCACTCGTCTGGTGGAGGCCGGCTTACTGCTGGCTGAACGCGAGCGAGCGTTGCGCGACAATGAAGAACGCTTGCGGCTGATCATCGACGGCGTGAAGGATTACGGGATCTTTGCCCTCGACACCCAGGGTTATGTCACCAGTTGGAACGCCGGCGCCGAGCGGATCAAAGGCTATACGGAACAGGAAATCATCGGCCAACACTTCTCGGTGTTTTACCTGGCGCAAGAGTGCCCGCAGCATCCCGAGATGGCCCTGCGTGAGGCCACTCGCAACGGGCACTACATGGAAGAGGCATGGCGCATTCGCAAAAATGGCAGCCGCTTCTGGGCCAGCGTGGTGATCACCGCGCAATACGACAGCAGCGGCGCGTTGCGCGGGTTCTCGAAGATCACCCGAGACATTACCGATCGCCGCGCGGCCGAGATTGCGTTGCGGACCGCCCGCGAAGAAGCCGAGCGCGCCAGCCGGGCCAAAAGCGAATTCCTGTCGCGCATGAGCCACGAACTGCGGACCCCGCTCAACTCGATCCTGGGCTTTGCGCAACTTCTGGACATGGACTCGCTCCCCGGGCAAAAGGCGCAGATCAGTCACATCCTGCGTGCCGGACAGCACCTGCTGACTTTGATCAACGAAGTGCTGGACATTGCCAAAATCGAAGCCGGACGCCTGCCGCTGAACATCGAATCCGTGCCCCTCGCGATCGCCCTGCAAGAAGCCCTGACACTGGTCTCGCCGATGGCCGCCGACGCCGGCATTCATCTGACGCCACTGCCAATGCTGGCCGCTGACAGCGGGATCGTCGCCGATCGACAACGCCTGACTCAGGTGCTGCTGAACCTGCTATCAAACGCCATCAAGTACAACCGGCCTGAGGGTCAGGTGAGCATCGAGGTCAAGATTGATCAGCAACGAATCCATGTGTCGGTCAGCGATACCGGCAAGGGCATTGCGGCTGATCGCCTGGGTCAACTGTTCAAGCCGTTTGAGCGTCTTGAAACCGACCCGAATGTGGAAGGCAGCGGCCTTGGCCTGGCGTTGAGCAAAAGCCTGCTGGAAATGATGAATGGCAGCCTGACCGTGCAAAGCCAACCCGGCGCCGGTTCCCGATTTACCCTGGAGCTACCGTCTGTACGCTTGCAGGAAACCGCCGGGACAGCCGCTGCGCCAATTGATAACCGATCGCTAATCCCTGCACTCGCAGGCCCCGAAGTTCAGGGCAAGATGTTGTGCATCGAAGACAACCTCTCCAGCCTCGCGCTCATCGAAACCGTGCTGCAACGGCGACCGGGGATAAAACTGCTCTCAAGCATGCAAGGGCAACTGGGGCTGGATCTGGCCGCCCAACATGCGCCACAGCTTATCCTGCTGGATGTCTCCCTGCCGGACATCGACGGGCTGAACGTTCTGCAGCGCTTGCGCCAGTCCGCAATCACCCGAACCACCCCGGTGCTGATGATCACCGCCGACGCCAGCGACCTCACGCGTCTGGCCTTGAGCGACGCGGGCGCGACAGCCGTGCTAACCAAACCGATTCACATTCCTTCGTTTCTCGCACACCTCGACCAGTACTTTCCGGAGCCCGTGTGAACACCGACCTGCGCATTCTGATCATCGACGACCAACGCCCCAACCTCGATCTGGTAGAGCAACTGCTGGTACGCGAGGGACTGACCAACGTGCTGAGCAGCACCCAGCCGCTGCGGACTCTGGAGCTGTTCAACAGCTTCGAGCCGGACCTGGTGATTCTCGACTTGCACATGCCCGAGTTCGACGGTTTTGCCGTCCTGGAACAACTCAACCGGCGCATCCCGAGCGGTGAATACTTGCCGATCCTGGTGCTCACCGCCGACGCCACCCGCGACACCCGCTTGCGCGCCCTGGCCCTGGGAGCCAAGGACTTCATCAGCAAACCACTGGATGCTCTGGAAACCATGCTGCGGGTGTGGAATTTGCTGGAAACCCGTGTGCTCTACAAGACTTTGCGCACCTTGGTGCCAGCGGATCAGATCGATCTGCTGCAAAGGCGGAGTTCAAAGTCATCCAACTGAACGCCGCGTCGGCGATGGGCCCTGTGGATCGCAGAGGGGATAGCGGCACCAGACGATCCTTGAGCTACGTTTCCAACCAAACGCTGGCAGACTTTACGTAGCAGTGCAGACTTCAAAACGGTGTATGCGTTTTCACACAGCCTGGGCTATCGCCCGTTTCAGCCGCTTCAGACTCGAGCGGGTGGCACGATGATTCGGGTGCTCTGGACAGATATTGCGCTTGAACGGTGCGAGTGATCCAGGGACGCTCAATAGACAGCGTCCTTCACTGCGTATGGAATCGGCACACCAAATCCCGCTGGTGGTCGGCGAGTCTGTTCAATCGCGTGTTGGCTTCTGATGCTTGATCCATCCCTTGTGTCACCGCCGTGGCCACTGCATCGATATTCGCGATGCTCTGCTGGATCTCATCGGCCACCGCTGATTGCTGCTCGACCGCGCTGGCGATCTGCATGTTCATCTCGGTAATCACCGAAACCGCATCGACAATCCGGTCCAACGCCTGACTGATCTGTGCCGATTGCTGCAAGCTGTCGCAAGCCTTCGCCTGACTGACCTGCATGGCATCGACCGCCTCCTGCGTGCCTCGTTGCAATTGCTGGATAAGCCTCTGATTTTCTCCGGTGGCATTTTGCGTTTTGCGTGCCAGGCTCCTGACCTCGTCCGCGACCACAGCAAAACCTCGACCCTGCTCCCCTGCCCTGGCGGCTTCAATAGCCGCATTCAGGGCAAGCAAATTGGTCTGCTCGGCAATTCCACGGACCACCCCCAGGATTGCGCTGATATTTTCGCTCTCCGTTGCCAATTGTTGGACCGTTGCCACCGCGTGGGTTATGTCCCCTGACAGGGCTTGCACCGCGGCGGATCGCCGCCATCCCGCTGCTGAACGCCACGCCGGATTCGGCCAGCTCTAGCTCGCAAATTTTTGCCTCGAGAATCTCGACCATCGGGTTGCTCATGCGGCTGTAAATAAAACCTGGCGCCTTACCCAACACTACGTCGTACCAGACGTCGATGTCGTCATAACCATAGGCGGCGCTGACCACGATGGGCGTTTGAGTGGCATTGTAGGGATGCCTGACTTGCTCCCCGCCCCACACTGCACGGGTTCCCGAACCTGCTTTAACAAGCCCTGCGTCGTCTGGTTTTTTACTCATTAGGACTACTCGCACTGAAGGCGGTGGATGTTGCGTCACTCACCAGATCTGGCGGCCAATATAGTGAAAAATAGCACCGCCGAGAAACGATGTTGTGCCAAAGGGCCGCTTTTTTAATGGCTGTGATTGCCTGGAGCCAGGTCAATTGCAACCTTTCGTCATAAGACGGAGCACGGCGGCTGATGTAACGATCTCTCTCGACGCCTGCGCCATCGTCAACACCGCATGCTCCAAGTACGCCAGTGGACACTCTGACATCTGCATCAGGGTCTGCCCGGCCACGGCAGCCCTACCACGTTTTTTAAGGCTACTTAATATGCCCTTTAAAGTGTGTTGGCTGTTCCGCGCCGCCCTCCCGGCCCGGTCGAGTACAGAGGATGCTTCTGAATCCCAAAAGATGAATATCTGGCAGATCAGCAAATAAAATCTGACCACTGAATGATAAGGTCGAGGACAGTCTCTGAAGAGTCTGAGTCATGTAAATTCTCATGCAGTGAAAACGAAGTGAACAGTTAGAGCCAAGGACAACTTGGCAAACTGCACGCCACCTACTCGCCTTCATTTGCGGGCATGATCTGTGCATACTCCTCTCTATTGCTCGAACGGGAGACTCTGATGGCAGACGATGTGAAAAGTGAAGCGGGCAGTGGCGAGACTCCGGCTTATTGGCGCGCCCAAGAGATGTTGTTGCTTCAGCAGGTGATGGCCATTGCTGGCAAAAACTTCAGCCCCGAACTGGTTTTCAAGGAGGTCCTGCATTTGCTTTCCCAGCTTTTGGGGTTGAACCGTGGCCGCATCGTGCTCATCAATGAAGGGGAAAGATCGGGCAGCATCAAACATGCGTACGGCCTCACCCGGGATGAAATGAGTCGTGGGAAGTACGCCTTTAATGAAGGCATTACAGGTCGAGTGCTGGCGACCGGACAAATGATCATTGTCCAGGATATCGACAACGATCCTGTATTTCTGGGTCGTGTGGTGGCCAGGGAAAATCTGCCTGAGGGACAGGTTGCCTTCCTCGCTCTACCGGTCTTGATAGGCCATAAAACTGTCGGTGCCCTCGCCTGCCATCGAATCCGCCTGAGATCCAGACCGCTCGCTGACGACATCACTATTCTTCGTATCCTCACGACACTGGTGGGGCAATCACTGCATTTGCAAAGCTACATTGAAGAAAAAACCCGCGCACTTTCCATGCAGAACGATCTGCTGACCAAAGCGCTTCATGCGGACGCCACTCGCTACGGCATTGTCGGAAACGCTCCCGAATTGCTACGTGCGATTTCTGAGCTGGAGCGTGTCTCTGACGCAACGGCCAGTGTCCTGCTGCTTGGTGAATCAGGTACAGGAAAGGAGCTTTTTGCCAGGGCCCTGCATTTGGCCAGCCCACGACGTGACAAGCCCTTCATCAAGGTCAACTGCGCCGCCATCCCTGAAAGTCTCTTCGAGTCTGAATTGTTCGGCCACGAAAAAGGTGCCTTTACTGGAGCCGCAGCGATGCGTGCGGGTTGGTTCGAGCAAGCCAATGACGGCACCATATTTCTGGACGAAATCGGCGAGATGCCACTGCAGATGCAGACCAAACTACTGCGAACATTGCAGGAGGGCATCATCACCCGGCTTGGCGGGAAATCCGAGATCAAAATCAACGTTCGACTGGTCGCCGCGACCAACCGTGATCTTGCGACCGAAGTCGGCCGCGGCCAGTTCAGGCAGGACCTCTACTACCGCCTGAACGTGATCCCTATCCATCTTCCATCCCTTGCAAGTCGGCGCAGCGATATCCCTGTTCTGGCCATGCACTTCTTGAACAAGGTCAACCAGGTCAATCAGCGCAACATCAACCTGAAGGCTGATGCCATCCAGTTGCTGGAAGATCACCACTGGCCCGGCAACATCCGTGAGCTCTCGAACATGATTGAGAGAATCGTTCTTCTGGCGCAAAAATCGTCGATGAGTGCTGAAGACTTGAAACCATTTTTCAGCGCCAGCACAGAAGAGAATCTGGCGCTTTCAGGTGGACGATCAACACCCGAGTACGCTCGCGAGCCAGCGATTCCTTTCAGTTATGCCATTCGACCCTACGTATCGGCTGAGTCACATTCCGCCGAAACGCTTACCAGGGCCTTGGCCCAGGCAGGCGGTAATAAATCCAGGGCGGCCCAGCTCCTTGGATTGACCTCTCGTCAATTCAATTACCGCATCAAGAAAATGGGCCTGGAGTAGCCCATTAAAAAACAACAGAATGTTAACAATGCTTACATTTTGTTCACGGCATCGATCACTCTGGCCGCCCTTCGCGATCCATACCCTATGAATACATTCATAACCATATGAAATATATGACTTTTTGATGTTTAAGCGTTTTTGGCACGCCCCCTGCAATTGACTCTCTATCAATGCCCTTCAAAGGAAGGGACAGGAAATGGAGAAGCCCCTCATGAACCAGAACCTCTCTTGCGAGAACAGCGAATCCATCAAACGCCGCGGTGTCTGCATGAGCGTTAATCTGCAGGAGGCCGCTCTGTGAACGTCGCACCTCGTTTTTCACAACTGACGCCTGGCGCCGAACCCACCCTCATGGAGCAGGTTCAGCAGATTTCTCGCGGCCCATTGGCCAAGCTCGCGAACACCATTGATCATGATGGCTACTATCCGCTCGACGTGATGGGCGATCTGGGTGCCAGCGGTGCCTTGGGCATCCACTTGAACCGCTACGGCAACCGTTTTGACCTTGCACTGACGGCGATGAACGAAGTCACTCGCTCATGTGGGTCTACCGGCTTTCTGATGTGGTGTCACGACGTCTGCGGCCTGTACATGGAGCAATCCGGCAACCCTGCGCTGCTTGCCCGGCTGGACGCTCACGCCAAGGGCAAGACGTTCGGCGGCACCGCGCTTTCAAATCCGATGAAAACCTTTGCCGGTATCGAGAGCATGGTGTTCCGGGCTCGAAAGGTGCCGGGAGGCTACAAGGTTTCCGGAACGCTTCCATGGGTCAGTCACATCGCCAAGGGCCAGTATTGCGGCGCCATCGCAAAGGTCGAAAATGCCGATGGCAGCACCTCCCACGAAATCATGTTTTTGCTCGATATAGACGACACTGTCGACTTGGGAACATGCCCCGATTTCTCAGGCATGGAAGGTACGAGTACCTGGCGCGTTCAACTGCAGGATTACTTTGTCGGCGAGGACAACCTGATTGCCGATCCCGCCAAACCCTTCATTGCCAAAATCCGCTCCGCCTTCGTACTTCTACAGGCGGGCATGGCCACCGGACTGGTTGATGGCAGCATCGATTCGATTCGTGAAGTGGAGCCCGTTCTGGGCCACGTAAACCACTTTTTGCATGACCGTCAGGATCAGTTGCAAGCCGAACTCGATGAGTTGAACTCGCGGGTGGCCCGGCTTGCCCTGACGCCCTACGACGACAGCAAGGACTTCTTCATCGAAGTACTTGATGCACGCGCTCAAGGCGCCGAGCTTGCCCTGCGTGCCACGCAGTCGGCGCTGCTGCATCAGGGGGCTCGTGGGTACCTGAAAAGTGCGGCGCCGCAACGCCGTATTCGCGAAGCCCATTTCGTGGCCATCGTCACCCCGGCCATCAAACATTTGCGATGGGAAATGGCACGACTGATGAAAGAGGAAATGCCGAAATGAGCGCTTTAGTCGATACCTGGAAGCAGTTCATCTGCCGCGCCTGCGGTCTGATTTACGACGAAGAACAAGGGGACCCGGATAGCGGCCTCGTTCCCGGCACGCGGTTCGAGGACATTCCGGATGACTGGGAATGCCCGCTTTGCGGTGTCACCAAGGTCGACTTTGAGCCTTTTGTCCAACGCGAAGCCGCTCCATCCTGCGCGCCCGTTGGCCCGACGCAAGCGCCTGGAATTGTGGTCGTTGGTGCGGGCCTGGCTGGCTGGGCCGCCGTCGAAGCCATCCGTACGCTGGATGCTGAAATCCCCATCACCCTCATTAGTGCCTGCGTCGGCAATCTTTACCACAAGCCAGAACTGTCTGTAGCGCTGAGCCGAGGGATCACGGCTGATGCAATCGTTCGAGAATCCGCCAACGATGCAGCCAAGCGTTTAGGCGTGAAGCTTTATACCGAAACATTTGTGGTGGGGTTGGCGACGGGCTCGCATCAGCTTCGCACGACGCGTGGCGCCCTTCAGTACACCAAACTCATTTTGGCCCAAGGCGCAAAACCGATCCTTCCACCAGAATTCCCTGCGCACCTGTGCTGGCGCGTCAACGACCTCGCGGGTTGGAGCGGGCTCCAGATTCAACTGGCACGAGCCCCACAACGTGTAGCCATCGTCGGCGCAGGGATGATCGGGTGCGAAATGGCAGAGGACTTTGCCAAAGCCGGCCACGAAGTGACGCTGATCGACCGCCAAACCCTCCCCCTTGGCGGACTGCTGCCAACTCAAGCCGCAGAACGACTGAAAGCCAGCCAACTGAAGTGCGGAATCGATTACATCGGCGGTGTTCAGGTTGCAAAAATCACAGACCTGGGCGCTGGCGTGAAAAGCATCACCACGACCTGTGGCGTCGTCATTGAAGTGGATCACATCGTCGCGGCTATCGGCCTGGCAACCGAAAACCGGCTGGCGCGGATTGCCGGACTGGAGTTTGAACGAGGCATCAAGGTTAATCCCGCAACGCTGCGGACCAGCTCTCCCGATGTTTTTGCCCTGGGAGACTGTGTGAGTCTGGATGGCATGGCGTGCCGCTTCATCGAACCTATCGCCAAGCAGGCCCGGGCAATTGCTCATGAGGCGCTTGGCATACCCGGCGCCGCTTACGTCCACGCACAGCCCGTTATCCGACTCAAGACCCGCTCACTTCCCATTGAAATCCACGGATCGCCTCGCCCGGAAGGTGAGTGGATCGTTCTGGAAGAAGACGTCAATTACCTGGTGATGCATCAAATTGTAAATGGCCAGCCTGGCTCCTTGCTGCGCGTAGGCAGCAATAAAGCTGCGTAATCAATGGAATTTCGTGAGGGCGTCGGGATGAGCAAAACTAATATTTTTACCCCCTACTCAAGTGAGTCAAACCTGGGTGGATGCAGTTGCGGAGCCCATGCAAGCCAGGCCGATCACGTCCGGGACGAAGAAGCGTTGTCCCATGACTTTATCGAAGCGGCTGCGGTCAAGGCACTGTTCCCGAACGAGCACACTCGTCGACAATTTCTCAAGGCGGTGGGTATCAGTACCGCAATGGCGGCGATCGCATCGGTTCTGCCGCTACCGTCGCTTCAGGCCATGGCTGATGAACGCGGCCCTCTTGAGAAGAAAAACCTCAAAATCGGTTTTATCCCGATCAACTGCGCGACCCCGTTGATCATGGCTGACCCCATGGGCTTCTATAGCGAACAGGGCCTTCAAGTCAGCCTTCAAAAGACCGCAGGGTGGGCGCTGGTTCGAGACCACATGCTCAACCGCGAGCTGGATGCCTCACATTTCCTCGCCCCGATGCCACTGGCCATCTCCATGGGGCTCGGCTCTAGCCCGCAGCCCATGCGGGTTGCCACAATCCAGAACGTTAACGGCCAGGCGATTACCCTCGCGCTCAAGCATAAGGACAATCGCGATCCGAGAAACTGGAAAGGCTTCAAGTTCGCCATTCCGTTCGAATTCTCGATGCATAACTATTTGCTTCGCTATTACCTGGCCGAGCATGGACTGGACCCTGATCAAGACGTTCAGCTTCGCGTCACGCCGCCCGCAGAAATGATCGCCAACCTGAGGGCCGGCAACATCGATGGTTTTCTTGGCCCAGACCCCTTCAATCAGCGCGCGGTGTATGACGAAATCGGCTTCATCCACATTCTCTCCAAGGATATCTGGGATGGCCACCCTTGCTGTTCGTTCGGGTCGTCGCAGGCCTTTATCGAAGAAAACCCCAATACCTTTGCCGCGCTGTACAGAGCGATTCTGAAGTCTTCGACCGCCGCGAGAGACCCTGCAAACCTGCAGACCATCTCTCAGGCAATCTCGACACCGAACTACCTGAACCAGCCTGAAATCGTGATCCGTCAAGCGCTTACCGGACGTTACGCCGATGGTCTCGGGACGGTGCAGAATCAACCAGGACGCGCCGGCTTCGATCCAATGCCTTGGTACTCGATGGCCACCTGGATGCTGGTGCAGATGAAGCGCTGGGGCTACATCAAAGGCGAGATGAACTTTAACGACCTGGCTGAAAAAGTGTTCTTGATGACGGATGCCAGAAAGCAAATGGCCAACCTGTCGCTGGCTGAAGCCGATGCGGCTCCGATCAACGGGTACAAGAAGTTCTCGATCATGGGCAAGGAGTTCGACCCCACGAAGGCCACTGAATATTTGAACAGCTTTGCTATCAAGCGCAGTTGAGGAGCGATTATGAAATCGACAATCAAGTTGAAGGCAGCAATGCTGTCAGTGTGCATATTGCTGTTCATGATGATGGTGTGGCAGTTTGCAACTCAGCCCAACAAGCAAGACCTGAAGATCGCGCACGACGCTGAATACGCGATGCTGATGGGCAAGTCTGCAGATGGCGCTTCGAGCAGCGCAAATGGCGTTCCGACACCCGCTCAGTTTGCCGCGCTGGCTTACAAAAACCTGAGCGACCCTTTCTATGATCGCGGGCCCAATGACAAGGGGATCGGCATCCAGTTGGCGTACTCGCTCGCACGTGTTGGTGCAGGTTATTTCCTCGCCGCTCTGGTAGCGATACCTCTGGGATTCCTCATTGGAATGTCGCCATTGCTGTATCGCGCCCTGGATCCATTCATCCAGGTGCTCAAGCCCATTTCACCACTGGCCTGGATGCCGATTGCGCTTTACACCATCAAGGATTCGACCACGTCAGCGATTTTTGTCATTTTCATCTGTTCGGTCTGGCCGATGCTGATCAATACCGCATTCGGCGTGGCAGGTGTAAGAAGGGACTGGCTCAACGTCGCCCGTGTGCTTGAGGTGAGCCCGCTGCGCAAAGCCTTTCTGGTGATCCTCCCTGCCGCAGCGCCGACGATCATCACCGGCATGCGCATTTCCATGGGTATCGCCTGGCTGGTTATCGTCGCTGCGGAAATGCTGATCGGTGGGACAGGGATTGGCTATTTCGTCTGGAATCAATGGAACAACCTTTCACTGGGCAACGTCATCTTCGCCGTTTTAATGATTGGTGTGATCGGCATGCTCCTTGATCTCATGTTTGCTCGCCTGCAAAGGAAGGTCACTTATGCTGAATAATGAATCCAGTAACGCGCCTTTCATTAAGGTCGAAGGCCTGACCAAGCAATATCGTGCCGATCTGCCTCCGGTATTCGAGAACATCAATTTCGGCATTCAGAAGGGCGAATTTGTCTGCATCATCGGGCATTCCGGCTGCGGCAAGAGCACCATTCTCAATGTCATTGCCGGCCTGGAAGAAGCCACCAGCGGCGGTGTAATCATGGGAGGGAAAGAGATTTCAGGCCCCAGCCTTGATCGAGGCGTAGTGTTCCAGAGCCATGCGCTCCTCCCTTGGTTGACCGTGGAGGACAACATCGCCTTCGCCGTTCGCTCTCGCCATCCCGAATGGAACCGCAAACAAGTCCTGGAGCATGCAGCGAAATTCCTTGATCTTGTCGGGCTTAAATCCGCTGCGAAAAAGAAACCCAGTGAACTCTCTGGCGGCATGAAGCAGCGTGTAGGCATCGCCAGAGCATTTTCCGTCGAACCTAAAATGTTGTTGATGGATGAACCTTTCGGCGCGTTGGACGCGCTGACCCGAGGGGTGATTCAGGATGAACTGTTGAAGATCTGCGGGGCAACAAAACAGACCGTCTTCATGATCACCCACGATGTAGACGAGTCCATCCTGCTGGCCGACAAGATCATGCTGATGAGCAACGGCCCTCACGCCAAGGTCGCAGAGATAGTCATCAATACGCTACCGCGCGAGCGTAGCCGAGAGACTATCCATCATGACCCTCAGTTCTACCGGATTCGAAATCACCTGGTCGACTTCCTGGTTCGTCGCTCCAAAGAGATCCAGCAGTGCGGTTCTGCACAGAACAGTGAGCCATTGATTGTTCGCCCAGGCCTGGAGGAAAGCACGCCCCCTCCCGACCCCTCTAAAGCTCAGAAACCCAAAATAAGAATAGTTAACTGATCACTTAACGATGGCCAACCTCATTCCCCATGCTGCGCCAAAACCCGGCAAGGGGAATTTAACTCGCCTTGCTGCTCCTCGCACCCCGATAAAAGAAGATGGGTATGATTCTCGATTTTTTGTATGGTGCAGGCGTCGGTCTTGCACTCGGCATGACAGGCGGAGGCGGAGTTCTGGCTGTACCAGCGTTGATGATTGGGCTGGGTTACACCCTTCCCCAGGCTAAACCTGTCGCACTCATTGCCGTCGGTAGCGCGGCCTTCATTGGCTGTCTGGATGGTTTACGCAGAGGGTTGGTGAGGTACAAGGCCGCAGGGGTGATGGCCGTAGCTGGCACTTTATGCGCCCCGATTGGCTTATGGCTGGCGAAAAACCTCTCCATAACGACGTTGATGATTATCTTTTGCACGGTGCTTTTATTCATTTCAGCCAGAATGTTCAATCAGGCAGTTTCCCCCTGTAAACCTGAAACCAGGCAAGGCTCAAACCTGCTCTCGGCAAAATGCCTGGTGAACCCCTCTACGGGTCGGTTCAGGTGGACTAACCGGTGCTTCGCAAGCCTGTCATCAATCGGTGGCATCTCCGGGTTATTTAGCGGAATGCTGGGCCTGGGTGGCGGTTTCATAATCGTGCCCGGCGTTCGGCAATTCAGCAATCTCGGCATGCACGGGACTGTCGCTACGGCCTTGGCCGTTATCGCCTTCATTTCAGCCGGCACGGTAAGCGTATTCCTGATAACAGGCGGGGTCATAGAGCCCACGGCATGGCGCTTTATTGGGGCCGCCGTGGCTGGAATGCTGATCGGCCGCACACTGGCGCCAAAAGTATCGGGCAGCCTGCTGCAAATAGGGTTTTCTTTGCTGGTGTGCGCAGTGGGCGTGATGTTGCTGGTAAAGACATTGATGCCATATCTTCGCTGAGAGGTCACTGCATGCAAATGCTGGTCAAGACTTTTACCGATACGGTGACAGGCACCTTCAGCTATGTCGTCTACAGAGAAGGTCAGAAGGAGTGCGCGGTCATCGACCCAGTGCTGGGGTATGACTTCAGGTCAGGTAAAACCGACACAAAAGGTGCCGATGGAATCCTCGCTTTCATAGTCAGCCAAGGCCTGGAAGTCCAATGGCTGCTGGAAACCCATATGCATGCCGATCACTTGTCATCTTCGGCGTATATCCGCAGCAAGACAGGAGGAAAGATAGCGGCGAGCGAGAAAGTAAAAACCGTGCAAGCTGTCTTCGGAAAGATCTACAACTTTGAGCCTGAATATTACGAGGCCGACGGGCTGTTCGATTATTTCTTCAAGGACGATGAACACTTCGAAATAGCCGGCATGACAGCGATCGCAATGTATGTGCCAGGCCACACGCCTGCCGATGTCGCCTATGTTGTGAACAACCAGGCCGTCTTCGTTGGAGACACACTGTTCGCACCAGACTTGGGAACCGCCAGATGCGACTTCCCGGGCGGCGACGCAGAACAACTCTTCACGTCAGCCCAACGAATTCTCTCACTGCCAGCGGACACTCAACTCTATCTGTGCCATGACTATCCGCCAGAAGGACGAGAGCGGAAAAGTGTGGTTACCGTTCACGACCAACGCCTCCAGAACATCCATGTTCGCGAAGGCACAGATATCGCCACATTCGTGCAAGTGCGGGAGGCACGAGACGCAACTCTGGCTATGCCCAACCTGTTGTTGCCGTCACTCCAGGTAAACATCAGGGCAGGTATGCTCCCGGAGCCAGCCGAGAATGGCAAACGCTACCTGCGAATCCCTCTGGACGAGGACTAACGTTCATGCATAGCGTTCTCACGGCAGTGGCATCCGTCTGAAGCTTGACCAAGAGAGCGTCAGGGGCTCTCTCAAGCCCCGCTTTTCTCTCCGCTTTCCATCCTCAAGTTTTGCCCCGAACCGCATTCAGTTGTTCCGCGTGTAGCGCTGGGCAACTGCCTGACATCAGGCCGGAGTCGAACCCAGCGCCTGCTGCAAATCGTCGATCAGGTCTTCAATCGCCTCGATGCCTACCGACAGACGAATCATTTCTGGCTTCACCCCAGCCTTCGCTTGTTCCTGCTTGTTCATTTGCCGATGGGTAGTGGAAGCCGGATGGCAGGCAAGAGACTTAGCGTCACCGATATTGACCAGTCGCTTGAAGATTTGCAGAGCATCATAGAAGCGCACGCCTGCGTCATAACCGCCCTTCAAACCAAACGACAGAATCGCCGACGGTTTACCCTGCATGTATTTTTGCGCCAATGCGTGATGAGGATGGTCGGAGAGGCCGGCGTAGCTGACCCATTCCACTTCAGCATGGCTCTGCAGAAATTGCGCAACTTTCAGGGCATTGTCAGTGTGACGCTCCATGCGCAGCGCGAGCGTTTCTAAGCCTTGAAGCAGCAGGAACGCGTTCATGGGTGCCAGTGCCGCGCCTGTGTTGCGCAATGGCACTGTGCGCGCTCGCGCGATGAAGGCGGCGGGGCCGAACTTCTCGGTGTAGACCACACCGTGATATGCCGGCTCGGGTTGGTTGAGGCCGGGAAATTTTTCCGGGTATTGGGCCCAGGGGAAAGTGCCGCTGTCGACGATCGCTCCGCCCAGGGAGTTGCCGTGGCCGCCGATATATTTGGTCACCGAGTGCACGACAATGTCGGCGCCGAACTGGATCGGCTTGCACAGGATTGGCGTGGCCACGGTGTTGTCGACCATCAATGGCACGCCACGGGCGTGAGCGACCTGGGCCAGGGCTTCGAGGTCGATGATGTTACCCGCCGGATTGCCAATGCTTTCGCAGTATACCAGCTTGGTGTTGTCATCGATCAGTTCGGCGATGGCCTCGGCGGAGTCGTTGCGGGCGAAGCGCACATCGACGCCAAAGCTTGGCAGCAGATGGGCAAACAGGGTGTAGGTGCCGCCGTAGAGTTGCGGAGTGGTGACAATATTGTCACCGGCTCGGGTCAGGGTCTGGATCGCATAGTGGATCGCAGCGCTGCCAGCCGAGACGGCCAGGGCAGCTATACCACCTTCGAGGGCGGCCATCCGTTGCTCCAGCACATCGTTGGTAGGGTTCATGATCCGCGTGTAGATATTGCCGGGCACGTCCAGGTTGAACAGGTCGGCGCCGTGCTGGGCGTTATCGAATTCGAAGGCGACGTTCTGATAGATCGGCACGGCGACGGCCTTGGTGGTCGGATCCGACTTGAAACCGTGGTGCAGCGCGATGGTGGCGTCTTTCATGATTGTTACTGAGCTCCTTGAAGGTTGTCCCGGATTTTGTGGAAGCAGAATTTCTATTAAACCGACAATAGCTGATCTTCAAACGGGAACTTTAGCGATTTAAAAAAGCTTTTTCAGTCCCGGATCGGAATTGTCCGCTTTTTGCTGATGTTGTTAAGCACCCGATAAAACAGCTTCATCATCGTAACCTCAAGCCCAGGTCGCTGGTTCGGCAAAAAAAATGGCTGTTTTCCCCGCATTCTGACCGACGCCCTGACAGAGTTATCGCGAAAAAAACACCCATTTTGTAAACAATGTCAACAAAATGTCGACCTTGTCTCTCTACAACCATGAGTCGTTATTAAGCTAATTTTTTGATTCTATTAGCTTATTTTTTATTTATAAAGTTGGCATCTAACTTGCTAATCATCTGCTATCCATAAGGCAGCCCAGCTGCTGCGCGCCTACCCCGAGGAGTCAATATGTCCGAATCAACTACCGTCAAAGCCTACCTGCGTCCAATTGATCGTGATGGTCTGATGGCTTTCGCTGAAAAAGGTCGCAACAACCCATCCAACCAAGGTACCAACAAAGTCCATACTGTCATGCAGGGCATGTACCGCAGCCTAAGCTACGTCGGCCAGCATGAGGCAGTCGTCGTCGACGAACCTCTGCACCTGTTCGGCGAGGACACTGCACCTGCTCCGGGTGAAATCGTGTTGTCGGGTCTGGGCGGCTGCTTGGCTGTGGGCATCACCGCAGTCGCTACCTGGAAGCAAATCAAGCTGACCAAGCTGGAAATTTTCATGGAGGGGGATATCGGTAACCCTGCTGCCTGGGGTGCTGGCGGTTCAGAAAAGGAACCCGCGCAAATGGGCTTCCAGGACATCCGCGTAAAGGTATTGATTGAGGGCGATGCTACTCGCGAAGAGCTAAACGAAATCGTCAAGCACGCAAACTTCTATTCTCCAGTAGCAAACACTATGCGCAACCCGATCTCGTTCAGCATCGCGCTGGCTGACTAAACCCACTTATCCAGAGAAAATCCTGATGATCACATCTCGCGAAGAAGTCACGAAACTGATTGTTTCGGCGAAAGTTGGTAAAGGCCTCAAGTGGAGTCAGATTGCCGAGGCCGTGGGCATGTCCAAAGAATGGACTACAGCAGCTTGCCTGGGTCAGATGACTTTCGATAAAGCTCAGGCTGAAACCGTCGGCAAAATACTGGGCCTCCCTGATGAAGCGGTAGCGTGGTTGCAGATCGTGCCCTACAAAGGATCTCTGCCCACTTCCGTACCTGCAGATCCGTTGATCTACCGCTGGTACGAATTGGTCAATGTCTACGGCACCACCATCAAAGAACTCATCCATGAGGAATTTGGCGACGGCATCATGAGCGCCATAGACTTCAGCATGGATATTCAACGCCAGAACGATCCCAAGGGCGATCGGGTGAATGTAGTTCTTTCGGGTAAATTTCTGCCTTACAAAAGCTACTGATTATTCGCTAGCCAAACGCCTTCTCAAGAAATTGCGAAGGCGTTTTTTTGGTGCCGCTCATGGTCGAGCATTCTATCGGGGCGACTTTATGACAACCGACCAAAACAATGAAGTGATGAATGATCTGCGTCGATACTCCCTCCAGCCTGTGCTCTCTACTTTCAAAGGCGCGATCGTTGCAATTGACTGCCTATCTGCAACGGCATGAACAACGGGTCGACGGTAACCGCTTCGAATTGCGTCACAACGACACCTTGTTCAGCATGAATAGCCAGTGGTCTGCCGGCTTCGATTACTCGGTAAACCAGCAGAAGCTCTACGCGAAAGGAAGGCCTCGACGTATGAGGTCATGAAGAGTTGTGCGGCGTGAAAGCAATACTAAGCTTGACCAATATTTCCGGAAGGTGATGAGCCTGGTAGGTAACAGCATCTGTACCCCATAGAAAAACCTAACTACTAGCCGGGCCCCACTGGCTCGAAACATCGGCTATAGGAAAATGGCTCTACACGGCACCCACTGCTGGACATTGCCTCTTTCGATGGAATTGGCGTATTCGTTCTGGATCATAGTTTATGGCAGTCCCGAAGGTCGCCATGGAATCGTCATAACGCCTATTTTTTGGACTCCCATTCCTACTCGTGGGAACTCCCCTTTCATCTGCGCAAGTCGCTTTAGTGAGTCCTTGCAAATCCTACCAACTGGATGGTAGGCTTTGCATCGAGTTCACAACTCTTTCCGCAACCTAATAGGGCATCGCGCCCAAGTGAGTATCCCATGCAAGATTGGAAGCAAACTCGTAAAGACATCACCACCCGCTTGGTGCAACTCAATGGCCTGTCACCGGAGACCATGAAAGGTGTGACTTCGTTGGGCAATGCCGGAGCAAAAACAAACCATCTTGACGCCAAAACTCGTGAACTGATTTCGCTCGCTGTAGCGGTGACCACCCGCTGTGACGGCTGCATTGCTTTCCACGCTGCTGAGGCCAAAAAGCTAGGTGTAACAACTGAAGAGGTCTCAGAAGCTTTGGGCGTAGCGATCAACATGAACGCTGGTGCTGCATTGGTTTACAGCACTCACGTTTTGGATGCATTCGACAAGTCTTAATACACGGCAGTGCGGAAATATCAGTAAAATTGGAAGCCTAGCCTTCCCGCCCCGCCAATCAACTGCAAGAAGTTTCTCAAGCCCTACAGGCTGTCCCGCACGCCATTAGCCAACCGCTCGTTGTGCTGATGGCCTGTTGAGGAGAATGAAAATCACCTGCGATTTTGACCTTTATATCATTAGCGCCGGTTCCGGTGGTGTACGGGCTACTCGCTTTGCGGCCGGTTTTGACGCGAAAGTGGCTGCCGCTGCATGGGCGGCACCTATGTGAACCTCGGCTGCGTCCCGAAGAAGTTGCTGATCTACGGCGCACACTTCTGAGCATGCGCCCCCTTCAGCTTCGATTGGTCGAACGCGGTTCATCCTTCCGACAACTGCTGGAAAGAACGCGTATGAGCGAAGCATTGGAAGGCCTAGCTGACGCCGAGCTACCACTTGTGATACTGGCAGAAAGACTGGGCCATACAGAGCCCTGCGCGTTTTCGCATGTTGTCCAGAGCTACTTCGTTAAAGTGGTCGCGGTAGGGACGGCAGTTACCTGCCGGCCCCGCACAGATCTGAACCTAACTCTGACTCGGCTGGCCCAAGAGCATTTTCCTGCCCTGAAGGTAAGGTGCGCTCGCGATATGGGTAACATCATTGCCCTACGCCAAATAGGCATGGAGGCAGTCGAGCGGGAGACTTTTGAGAGCGCTTTGTCCCTTGGAAGTAAAGCGCTGGAAAAACTGGGCGTCGGGCACCATGAAGCCCGTGAGCGCGCGGATCGATTCCGTCGCCTGAATCTGGAGATGCTGAGGAAATGGTCACGCAGCCCTCGGATGAGACCGAGTTCTAGCACGACGCCTACAAACGGGCCAACGCCCTACTAACGGAAATCTTCAATGAAGATACAGCTTATCTGATCAATAGCTGGCCGGAGCAAAGTCGAGCCAAGGCGGAGAAGAAAAATAGCCAGCGAAAATCGAAAGAATTAAAGCCATTCAAATCGACCTACAAAACGTCCTTTAAACCAGCCAAGATTGCTATCTTCAAAGCGGCAAGCGATCGAGAGCCGGCCAGAACCAAACGTAACCGCCCTTCGTGAAAAATCACCAAGGATGGCACTGATCGTATGCCGTACATCTGGGAAATCGTCGGCGAAACCGCCACATCAATTTTCCCGAAGGCAGCGCGAGAATACAGCTTGCCTGCGAGGTCGTGAAAGACCGGCTTCATTACCTGGCATGGCTTGCACCAAGACGCCGAAAACAGTACGACGCTGCTGCCTTTTGCAACAAATCTGGCGAACTGTTCGGCTCTCAAGTCTACGATACGGCTCATTTGCACCTCATCCACAACGCTACTTCAAGTTTAGAGATAGCAGCACCACAGGTGCTGCGAAGTCTCTAGCATCAATTACATCCATCAAGACCACAGACTTGACCACTGAACGACTCATCCTCACCCGTTGATTCCAAATACATTTGATTCAATGCTTGGAGAAAAGCCTCTTGGGGCTGAGCTCCCGAAACTGAAAACGAATTGTTGAAAACAAAAAAAGGAACGCCTGAGCCGAATTGGGCCGCCGCGCGCTCGTCCTGTTGCATCTGAAAGCGCAGATCTTGGGATGACCACGCGAGTACAACTGACTCATCAGATACCCCTACAGACTTTGCTATCGCCTCTAAACTTTTCCTGTCAAAGAGCGATTTACCCTGAGTGGTACTTTGCTCATAGAGCGCTTCCACCAAGTATTTTTTCAGGGTTTCATCTTCGACTGCTTTGACTAATACGTGCGCATCCGCAGTATCACCAAACAGCATGGTTTCGAAACGATAATCAAGTCCCGAAGATTGGCCATATTGCTTCACCGCACTCATCATAGTTACAGCAGAGACCGGACTACCCAATTTACGTTTTAGGGCTCCAACCATAGGCTCAGCAACATGGTTCGGGGCAAGACGATACGCTCTTACATTGACTTGAACACTGTCTTTGTACGGGAAGCTTGCAAGCGCATTTTCGAAACGACGCTTCGCCACCCAGCACCAAGGACAGACGTAATCAGACCAAATATCAACTACAAATTTTTTAGAAACGCAGCTCATAAATCACTCGACATTGAAAGAAATTGAAGACATTGCTACCTATTGAGCAGAAGCCAAGAGACTGATCTAAAATCAACCTATATGGTAGCGACCAGAATATTTTAGTATATGACACCACTTCAAAACTGATCGCTCTAGCCACTTAATCAAATAGTTAAACCCTACCAAGCGCTCAACTGATCTGCCTATTGTCCATTCAATGAGACTTACACCTTCTAACGCGCTCAACAGCATGAACACGTAGTCTTCAGGTGGCATAGGCTAACCACGCGTTTTTTCAGAGCTGCCTCGCTGATGGCTTTCTCCAGCCATTCAAGTTGTGCCTCGAGAAAGCCTCTAGTAAGCATAATCGTAGCCCAACCATTTCTTCTGCCAGCGCGCCACACAACGGTAGAAGCTCTTCACTCACACTAATGCTGAACAGGCAGTAAAACGCTCGAAGTCGCACTAGCGGATCCTGATCAGCATCTTCGATTAACCTTAAGGTAGACTGGAAGCGGCTGATAGAGTGCTTGATTAACGCCTGACCGAGACGCTCTTTGGTAGGGAAGTGATGATGAATACTGGCTTTTCTAATGCCAATCTTCGCGGCCAAATCAGCATAACTAAATGCTGAGTATCCTCTAGACCTCATCTGGTTTTCTGCGACTTTTAGCAGCGCTACTCTAGTAGTAATCGACACTGAAATCTCCAGCGGCCAGGTTTCAGCCGCGCTACACCAGAAGCTGGCTAGATGCTGCCAGTTGGGCCGAGTAAATGGCCTTTGGTAATCGTTCTAACCATTGCACTTCCCAGCACTTTTGGTGATGGAACGGAAGTCGACTTAGGCGATTGCCATCAAACAGCATTAGCTGAAGTTAGGCACGAACGGCCATGATTCCAGCATCCACGTCCCAGATAGCGCCGGTCACCCAAGACGCTTTACCCGACAGCAAGAACACAATGGTGTTGGTAGAATCTGCCGGAACACCGACTCGCCCTGGGCGGAAATCGTTCAGCGACTTCACCGCTCCTGGAATCGCCTCTTTGTCCATGAACCCTTCATAGATCGAGGTGTGAACGATCCCTTATGAGACGGCGTTGACGCGGATACCCGAGTGAGCCAATTCAATAGCCAGATTGCGTGTCAGCGCATCCAAACGTACCTTCACCATGGAGTAGGCAGAGGAACCAGCGAATGCAGCATGTGCACTGATAGAGCCGACACTCCCAATTGAGCACCCATACCACTGGTGCCACCGCCGACAAGCAGTTTTTTTGTTGAAAAAACTGCTCATTTCGTACTCCATCGAATTATTAGGCCAAAAGTTGCAACGCCAGTAGTGCTTTGCCCACTGGCGCTCTTAAGGCTTTAAAGATGCGAGGCCCGATGATTATCAGTCCTCACGAACCTCGAGGGTCGGCACCATACGGATGGCTTTCGAGAAGTTTGCGTAGTTGACCGACGTCTTAATCACATTTTTATGCAGTTCTTCCACGCGCTCACGAGGTGCGTCGGTGTGCAGGCGAATCATGACGCTCACTTCGTCGTACCCTGGGTTGACGCTATCATCGAGGCCCAAGAAACCACGCAGGTCAAGGGTACCGTCCGTCTCAATTTCCAGACTGTGGATCTTGATACCCATCATGGCGGCGTTGGCCGCATAACCTACCGACATACAGGCGTTCAGCGCCGCCATCAGCAGCTCTTGAGGGTTTGGGGCGGAATTCTGACCTAACAGTTCATTAGGCTCATCGGCGACGATTTCGAAATCACGGGGGTAGGTTTCACCGGCCAAGCTGTAGCGGCTGACTTTCGCCACAGAGCGAGTCTGGCCTTTCCACTGGGTCTTGACGTTGAAGCTCGCGTGACGCTTGCTCGCATCCTCAGCAACACCTTGAGCAAACTGCTGCAGAGCGGCCACGTCAATACCATTCAGATTATTTGTCATTAAAAAGTCCTCTATGGAACGCATTTTTGCGGTTGGATGAATATTCTACACAATCACCCTACCAACTGGATGGCTTGTTTGCAAGAGGATTTTCTTTGATCTCGTTATCCAGCCCACGTATTAACTGATGAATCACTTCTCAACCCCTGCTAAACGTAGCTCATAGCGAAGTACCGCTTGTCCGAACGGACAGACGGAGATACACCAGGAAAGGCGTATATGCACAGAAATTTTATTCTGCAGGATTGGACCAGTTGCTGAAGCAGACTGCGAAAGGTAGAAATGAGAAGCCCACCTAATAGGATGGGCAAATACAACGTGTTCAGAAAATGTTCACTACTGAAATGTCGGTAAGCTGGTCTAAACCGTGATTACGAAACGATAATACCGTTCAATATCAAATCGAACCCAGACTGGTCAAAAACTGTCTCACTCAGCGCCCAAGACACAAAACTGCTGCCCTCAAGCAAGCTCAATATCGCCCGTGAAACCGCCTTGGGATTGACATCCGCCTTTATAACGTTTTCGGACTGACCCAATACGAGATTACTCTCCAACCATGCAAGATGGATTTCAAAAAATTTCCTAGTCAGCTCCTTAAGACTGTCCGGCAGAGCAGAAAGCTCAGCAGCGAGCGCACCACATAGGGGTAACATTCCATTTTTTGAGCTATCAACGAACAACTTACAAAACTCGTTCAACCGAACTACCGTATCGGAATTTTCTTCATTTATCAATTCTAGGTTCTTCTCAAATCTAAAAAGATAACTCTCAATAACGGCAATTCCAAGCCCTTCTTTTGTAGGGAAGTGATGATGAATACTCGCCTTTTTTATACCAATTTCGTCAGCCAAATCGGCATAGCTAAATGCAGCGTACCCTTTGGTGCGTAGCAATAGCTCGGCAGTGGTTAAAAGGTCAGAACGAGTACTCATAAATCTTACCTTGAATTTTTGATACATGCATATTAACTGCATCACAGAAACGGTTCAACTCAAAGCGATGAGAGCACGTCATAAACCGTGCTCTCATCGCCATTTAGCTAGACTCCTACACGATTCGAGCCATCCTCAATCTCTTCCGAGCGCACGGCTTTGGAACGGACGGCCTTCGCCCAACCCAGCATTAATGCTCCAGCGACTAACGGTATAGATAGAACAGTATATGTCCCATTAGGATAATCGAAACCCAATAGTACCAGCACTACGAGCAAGAAACCCAAGGTCAACCAAGAGGTAAACGGAGCGCCTGGCATTCTAAATGAGACCATATCGGCTTCACCTCTCTTTACCGCACGGCGGTACATTATTTGAGAAAGTACAATGAATGCCCATGTGGAAAGAATCCCCAGAGATACTAGATTAAGCAGAAGCTCAAATAGCTGGGACGGAATTAGAAAATTCAATAGTACGCCAAATACGTTGATCCCCATAGTAACCAAGATCCCCATATAGGGAACACCTTGGGTGCTCATACGTTTAAACATCTTTGGAGCAGAGCCCCCCATAGCTAGCGATCTCAATACTCGCCCAGTTGCGTACAAACCAGAGTTTAGACTAGAGAGCGCCGCAGTCATTACCACAATATTCATAACGGAGCCAATGCCAGGAATTCCCAACGCTTCAAAGAAAGTTACAAAAGGGCTGACATTAGCGCTGTAGGCCGTCCACGGCAATACAGTGACTAGCAAGAATACTGAGCCCACATAAAAAAGCCCTATCCTCCAAACCACGCCATTAATTGCTTTGGGAATGACACTTTTAGCATCTGCCGTCTCACCAGCAGCGGTTCCTACCAACTCAATACTCGCATAAGCAAAAATTACACCTTGCACGATAATGATTGCCGGCAGAAGGCCATGAGGGAAAATGCCCCCATTATCAGAGATCAAATGCAGACCCGGGATGTGCCCTGCCACCTCGTGGCCAGTAGCAAAGAAGAACGAGCCGACCACCAAGAAAATACTGATAGCTGCCACCTTAATAACAGCAAACCAAAACTCCATTTCCCCAAACCACTTGACACCGACCATATTCATCAATGTCACCACACCCAAAGCGCTAAGCGCGAATATCCACTGTGGGACATCCGAAAAAACGCTCCAGTATTTCATGTATATTGCAATAGCTGTGATGTCCACTACGCCTGTTAATGCCCAAACCAAGAAATACATCCATCCCGCTACAAAAGAGGCGCGTTCCCCCATAAACTCTCTAGTATAAGATACAAAACTCCCGCTGCTAGGACGGTGCATCACTAACTCGCCCAACGCTCTCAATATGAAAAAAGCAAAAACCCCACACACCAAATACACTACTGCAAGTGCAGGCCCGGCAATTTGAAGCCTTGCCCCTGCTCCCAAGAACAAACCAGTGCCGATAGCTCCACCTAATGCCATCATCTGCACATGACGTTTTTTAAGATGTTTTGAGTAGCCACTCTCATGAGAATCAAGCCAGTTCGACTTTTCTTTCAATTCGCTATCACACTGAACTGCTAAAACGGGCTGTACCTTTTGCTTTTTCATACTTCACCAAAACGATTAATTTGCAGTTGTTTTTTTTATCTCTTGCAAACTTAAATCTTTCTTCCCAGTCCCAAAGAGAAGTCATAAAGAGAGCGCCGTGCCCAATGCTATTACGGACATTAGGCATCACTCCAGGAATGTCCTAGCTCCCATAAGCACCGCTATTCGGTCGACCAAGAGCGAAATCTCTAGGCACTGAAAACCTACCATCCACTTGGTAGCCTTGCAACATATTTTTATATGATTCGCGCAACGAACTGTTTTTAAACGGCTTTTTTCACATGCCAACCTAGTAGTAGACTTTTAAGAAAAATAGGATTTTAATCTCGGCGACGCGCGGAAAAACACGCGACGAGCCCTCCACTACGCAAGAAACGGAAGCCAGTATGAAAAAATATAAAACCGTGCAGACCCTACTCGCCCACGCTTCTATCGAGCCCAATCAGCATCATGGCTTCGTGAATACACCGGTTTACCGGGGCTCCACGGTGGCTTTTCCTACGTCCGAATCCATGCGTGAGGGACGCCAAAAATATGCGTACGGCCGGTGGAATAACCCTTCGACGGAGGCATTGACTCTGGCCCTCCAGCAGTTGGAGGGGGCGGAAGGCACAGTTCTTTGTCCTTCAGGGCTCTCGGCTTGTACGACTGCCATACTGTCGGTGGTGGGGGCAGGAGATCACCTACTAATTGCCGACAACGTATATTCGCCGATAAGGGCTTTTTGTGAGCAGGTGGGTCGACGCCTTGGAATCGAGGTCTCATTTTACGACCCGACAATAGGTGCCGAAATCGTAGACTTCCTCAAGCCAAACACTAAAGCAATCTATACAGAATCACCTGGCTCCTTGACTCTGGAAATACAGGACATTCCTGCAATAGCCAAGGTTGCTCATGATCACAACATCCTGGTTATTGCAGACAACACTTGGGGTACCCCGCTTTACTTTCCGTCACTGGAACTTGGTGTCGATCTGTCCGTCATGGCAGCCACGAAATATATCGTCGGCCACTCCGATGCGGTTCTTGGCACTGTATCAGCCTCCAAGCGTGCGTGGGATAGCCTCAAACGATACCACTTCAACATGGGATTGTTTGCGAGTCCGGATGACGTAACCCTGGCGCTCCGAGGTATGAGGACGCTAGATGTTCGACTGGAGCGTCATTACAAAAACGCTATGATGGTCGCCAAGTGGCTGGAGACACGCGAGGAAGTGGAAGCGGTTTATTATCCTGCATTAGAGTCTCACCCTCAGCACCAATTATGGAAAAGGGATTTTAAAGGTGCGTCAGGCTTACTCTCCTTCGTTACCAAACCTTCCACACAAGCAGCCGCAGATGCACTCTTGGATAGCCTTTCATTGTTTTCAATTGGCTACTCTTGGGGAGGCTTTGAAAGCTTGGCGATGATTGCAGATCCCAACCCTGTTAGAAGTGCAACGTCCTGGGAGGTTGACGGGCACCTTGTGCGGCTGCATATTGGTCTTGAAGACCCATCTGATCTGATCGAAGACTTAGAACAAGGCTTTGCGAATTTCAACATATTACGCGGCCAATTAAAGTAAACTGACTAAATGCACAGCTCTTAATTGGGCTGTGCTTACTTTGCCGCCCGATCGCGGCATCTCAAGTTCAACACCTTCGACACTCCTCATCGATAAGACTCATTTATCTCCGTCTATAACCTGAATCCGACGATAAAGCCTTCTCACTAACCCCCAACTCATTGGCTAAATCTGCTCGTGCCCCCTCGAACACATTAAGCACTTAGGGCGCTAGTTTTCCGCCATAGAGAAACTCCGCCAAGAAAACTTTTCCACGCTCAACCGTCAGAGGGCAGGAACCATAGCCGTTAAACACAGCTTGATACAGCTTCATTCCCAGGTTAACCAAGACGTTGTGCTACGACAGGAGCTTGTTCGCGTGTGGCCGCCATGGTTTTTTTGTGGTATCGATCACGTCACCTAGCGCCCAGACATTGGGAAATTTTCGATGAGCCAAGGATATAAAGCAACAACTATCATATCGTCGATTTGAATCGTGGCTGCGCCGTTAGGCTTACACATGGCGCAGCGCATTCCTAACAAGCCTCTCGCACTCGTCTTTTCGTTGGTGCTGATGTACACAAGCGTGCGCATGTTGCGCTATGCAAGTCGGGAAATCCGTAATGGCGGTTCAGCTCCGCGACGCGAGGTTTTACCCTGCGTACTTAATCCGGCAAAGGGCCGGTTACGTTGGACGTTGCCGTGTGCTCGAGTATTGGCGTTAACCGGTTTCATGTTGGGCTTGCTGGGTGTCGGTGGAGGATTTGTCATCATCCCGGCCCTGACGCCCTACATCAACCTGGAAATGAAAAGCATTGTCGCTGCGTCTCTTGCGGTGATTGCCTTGGTTTCAATCGGCGGAGTGGCTGCGGCGGCGATTAGCAGCGTAATGTATTGGCAAGCGGGGGTGCCGTTCGCCGGCGGTGCGGTTAAAGGATTAATCGCGGGAAGGCAGCTAGCTCATAAGCTGGCCGTTCCTCGTTTACAGCAGGCGTTCTCATTCGTTGGAATGGGCGCCGCTATCATGCTGGCAGTCAGCGTACTGGGGTTCCATGTATAATTCTTAACTAAGTTCGATAGCATAAATGGTTCATACCCTTGTCGCCGATGTCACCGAAGCGCCTGACCAGCATGTCTTTGGAACACAGTTCTGAAAGACTATCTTCCTGGTGGATTTCTTGGTGAGCTTCCCTTTGTTACCAGATGAGTCCTCATTTTTCGTCTCGCTACCTATTTTTGCTTTAGACATGTCCCTCGCACGTGGCCTTCAGGGGGCGAATGTGACAACGGTTAGCCTACCGACTACACGGTAGTCTATTAATAGACCTGAACGAACCAGCTCCGAAGTAGAACAGAGTGAGATTGCTTCGCCGCACATAACGCACGCCCAGCAGAAGCAGGAGCGTTAATTAAAATGAACATCGTTGGCTCAACCTTGAACTGCACTCACCCCTTGCGGCGCCGCCGCAGTCATCGAGCCTGCGGTTCTGAGTCAGCGACCGGCTCGGAAAGCGGACTATCCGACACGTGCGGTGCCGTTTGGCACTCTGACGATTGATTTTTTAGGTCATCACTGGAACACTCAATACCGACCGATCAGTACAATTCAGACATTGGTCGCTGGCAAATTTGTTGATCAGGAGAACAAGAATGAACAATGACTCAACAGACGATAAAAATGAGATACCCACTTCATTGCCCCGTAGGGACTTCCTAAGCAGAACAAGCACGATTGTAGGAACAGCGGCCCTCGGAGCAGCTTTTGCACCCCTTGTGCGGGCTGTAGAACCCTCACTGACTACTACGGTTGGCGGCAAGCCGTTAGAGGTACCTACCTGGACAAAGTCTTTAGGAGGCCCAACCGCTGTGGCCTACGGTAAACCCTCCAAGTTTGAGACTGGTGCGGTACGCAGCTTATATCCAGGGCTAAAGGAGCCCATGTCGGCGTATAGCACCTCTCCTCTACAGGAATTAGACGGAATTATCACGCCCAATGGCCTTTTCTATGAGCGCAATCACGCAGGCGTGCCAGAGATCGATCCTGCGAATCACCAGTTGGTCATCCATGGACTGACGAACGAAGCTCTTCTCTTCACTGTGGATGAGATAAGACAGTTCCCATCTGTTTCACGCATACACTTCATCGAATGCTCGGGAAACCCCTCATTTTTGCCACCATGGGGTAAAACTGCGGCTGAGGTTGCTGGCTTGGTGAGCTGCGCGGAATGGACTGGCGTGCCCTTGAAAACACTGCTGGAAGAAGCAGGACTCAAGCCTGAGGCGAAATGGGTAATTGCTGAGGGGGCGGATGGGGCAGCCATGACACGCAGCATTCCGATCGAGAAATGCCTGGATGACGTAATGGTGGTGTACAGCCAGAACGGTGAAAGGCTACGACCTGAGCAAGGGTACCCCTTGAGATTATTAGTACCAGGTTATGAAGGCAACACGCACATTAAGTGGTTACGGCGCTTACATGTAACCGATGCTCCTGCTTATAGCCGTGAAGAAACGGCTAAATACACCGACCTCATGGCAGATGGGCGCTCAAGGAAATTCTCATTTGTGATGGAGTGCAAGTCGCTCATCACGTCCCCTTCAGGCACTCATAAGCTCACGCGCAAAGGTCTCCATGAAATGCGGGGCATCGCTTGGAGCGGAAACGGAAAAATCACGCGAGTTGATGTATCCATCGACGGCGGGCGTAACTGGTACGAAGCGAAACTCCAAGAACCTGTACTCAACAAATCTTTGACGGCGTTCCGCGCCCCTTTTGAGTGGTCAGGAGCGGAAATGGTCATCATGAGCCGCGCTATTGATGAGACGGGATACGTTCAACCAAGCCTTGAGCAACTGAAGAAAGTGCGAGGAGAGGTCTCTTTCTATCACAACAATGCTACCCAGCCTTGGCGAATCAACTCCAATGGGGAGGTGACAAATGGCCGGTCATAAATTCATAACCATGAAATTGGGGGTATTAAGTATTTGCGTCGCTGCCAGTGCGGCTGCTGACCAAAAACATGGCTTGGGACATCCCGTGACAGAGGCACAAATCGCAAGTTGGAATATAGACGTTGCCCCCGATGGTAAGAACCTGCCCTCCGGTCAAGGAACTGTCATAGAGGGAGAGAAGATTTATCAAACAACCTGTCTTGCCTGTCATGGCGTCAACCTCGAGGGCGGAATGGGGCCAGCGCTAATGGGCGGGAAAGGCACCCTTACCTCTCAGAAACCGATGAAAACCGTCGGCAGTTATTGGCCCTACGCGACAACATTATTCGACTACGTCAGGCGCGCTATGCCGTTCCAACAACCTCAATCGTTGAGTAATGATCAGGTGTACTCGGTGGTTGGTTATATTTTGAACAAAAACGAGTTGCTGGAAGTGAACGCCACGGTTAATGCAGACACCCTGACAAAGGTCAAAATGCCAAATCGAGACGCATTCTACGTAGATGATAGACCAGACGTGAAAGTAACCGCCTGCTATAAGGATTGTAAGTAAATAAACTGCACTGGCGGGCAAAAAAATACGTCAGTTTCTACACAGTAGAAGCTGACGTAAATTGAAGGGTCACTGTGCTTTTCTTTGCCTGGACATCAGCAGCATGACGATTCCCATATTCGCTATGTTAAGCCCAGATAAAATCAACAAAAATTAACCTCCGGAACTGGCTTCTAGGTGACTTCGCCGGACGGTTAAGATGCACTTAGTAACTGCATTGGATAAAAAATGAAAAAAGCGCTGACGAAGCGAAAGCATTGAGGAAAAACTGAATTGAAAACCTCGAAAAAAGCACGCAATTAGGGAGTGTCAGTTCGCTACAGCAGAGGAATACTGTAGCTCACGATCAGTCTATTTTGATCCTGGTTACGAGCCGCCTCACTATTAGATTTAGCATTCCGCCAGCCGAACCCGACGTTTTTTAGCGCCCCGGATTGAACGACGTAGTCCAGAATAATGTCTCTTTCCCATTCTTTCTGGTCATTACCGGATGTAGTCTTAATATTATCGCCTGATAGATATATAATCGACGCCTTCAGACCAGGGATGCCCAAAGCCGCGAAGTCGTAAGCGTACTGTCCGAATGCTGTCTTTTCCCCAGCACGGTTGAAGCTTTGCAGCAGACGATCTGTGTACAGGTACAGACTTGAACCAACAGCGCCTTTATCTACCAAACTCCCCTGATTGAGTTGAGTAAAATTGCTGCCATCCGAAACGCTTTGATACCCCGCAGTTAAAGCGTACCCACCCTTGGTGTAAATTAATGCAGCACTCCAGGTGCGGTTATCAATCACGCCATCACCATTTTTGGTGTAGCCACTGATTCTGTAACCCGATGTACCGGAGCTATTTTCACCTGACGAGTCTGTTTTGAAGTAACGCAGGTCGGTTTTCAGGGATTGATTGTCCGAGAGCGCAAACGTGTGAATCAGTCCGAAAAACTGCTGGGTGTAATAGTTATCGAGGTTAGCGTAGTAGTACTGAGCAGTCAGGTCTTTGGTAACCTTCCAATCGCCCCCAGCAAAGTCAAACTTGTTGCTTTCTCGCGTGCCGCCGACCACTGAAAGTCCCGTTTGATCGGTCGAACCACGGCCCGTCGCGTGTTCGATCCGACCACCAATCAAAGTCAAATCTTTGAATTCGTCTGAAGTGATCTGACCGCCTTCGAAGGTTTGTGGTAGGACGCGCCCGTCGTTGGCGACTAAAATCGGAAGCTTCGGAATCAAGGTGCCATAGCGCAGTTCACTCTTCGACATTTTGACTTTGCCCGTCAGCCCTAGCCGACTCCATTCATCGACAGCACGGTTGTCACTGTCAGAAGGAATCATGGTGCTGCCGACGTTCCGCCCTTTGCCGCTGTCCAGTGTAACGCCCAACATTCCCAGGGCATCAACACCAAATCCAACCGTACCGCCTGTATAACCTGACTTGTAATCCAGCATGAAACCCTGCGCCCACTCTTCGGTTTTCGAAGGGGCAGCGGTGCCGTCACGGTTGTCGTTATTGAAGTAAAAGTTCCTCATTCCCAAGGTGGCTTTACTATCACTTAGGATATCGGCAAATGCATGATTGCTTAGCGCCACACAGGCCAAAGCAAAAGTTGTGGACAATTTTTTTCGATTCACTACGGCACTCCAATATTTTTGTTTTTTAAATTCAGAAGCAACACTAACTGCCAGTAGACTTATTAGAACTTAACCCAGTCGATTAGCAGCCTGAGCACCAACGCAGCCCCCAAGACAATGTCTATTCAGAAAAGCAAGAATCAACGACCGAAGCGTCTGGGTCGCACATCCAGACTCGGTCGCTTGTTTCACACCGTGTCAACTGACGTCGCTGATTTTCCTGTAGCTGTCCAAGCTACTGGCGCTGCCGTAACTACAGGACGGCTCAGCACGATCCGCTACGGCGCATAGCCGGCGAGCACTGAATCTACACAGGCGAAGAACATACGCGCTCCCGGGGCTCTTTCGTGTCGACTGCCGGTGGCTTCGATGCCGGCGCAACCAGAGACCCCAAGAGCGGATGAGTCCAGCCGCGTTCAGCAAACGGCAGCAAGTCGTGTCAAAGCCTCATCAACGAAGCTCCGAGGACATGCGAGATTTATACGCATAAAGCCCTCACCCTCAACACCGAACTTGGTACCTTGGTCAAGCCAAAGCCGCGCTTGACGCAGCAGGAAGTCTTGCAGTTCGATGGAGCGCATCCCGAGCGCACGAAAATCGATCCACGCCAGGTACAGGGCGTCCGAAGGTGTCACTGTCAAGGGGAGATGGAGCTCCTTGACGCGACGGGCAAAGTATTGCTGGTTGCCTCGCACGTAAGCCAGCATTGCGTTCATCCATGGCTCGCCATGGCGATAGGCCGCCTCGCATGCGGCGGTTCCCATTGTATTGATCAGGAACGAACCGTTGCGCTCACTTTGTGCTTGATAAGCTCGGCGCAGTTGATCGTTAGGGATCAGGATGTTGGCGCAGGACAGCCCAGCTATATTGAAGGTCTTGCTGGGTGCCGTACACACGATTGAATTATGAGCAGCTGCATCGTTCAACATCGCAAAGGGGATATGCCGTGCGTCCTCGCTAAAGATCAAATCCTGATGCACTTCATCCGAGATCACCAGAATGTTGTTACGTTCGCAAATCTCTGCCATCGTGAGCAGTTCTTCGCGCGTCCATACGTTTCCTGTCGGGTTGTGCGGGTTGCACAGGATGAATAACTTTGTTCCTGGGCGGATCGCCGCCTCGAACACCGCCGGGTCGAATCGGTAGCGGCCGTCTTCCTCAACCAGCGGCGCATGCAACAAACGTCGACCATTGATTACAACATCCGAGTGGATGTGAAAATAAACTGGGGTTTGCACGAGTACATAGTCGCCCGGCTGCGAGAACGCCTGGATAGCCACGTTTAGTGCCGCAATGACACCCGGCGACTGGGTGATCCACTCCGGTTCCACCCTGAACCCAAAGCGTCGCATCTGCCAGTAAACGACGGCTTCGCGGTATGACTCAGGCGTACCACCGTAACCCAACACCCCCATGTCCAGTTCGCGTTGCAAAGCATCGAGAATCGGAGGAGCCACCCGAAAATCCATGTCAGCGATCCACATCGGCAGCGGATCGGCGGCGTACTGCTCCGCAGTTAGGAACTGGCGCCCATGCGACCACTTCATGGAATTGGATGCGCTGCGATCAATATGCTCATTGAAGTTATACACTGCGGGCCCCCGTCAAGGTTCGGGTTTTCAGTGGGGTTCGGCCACTTCGAATCTGCGTGGGTGCGATGAGCAGCAGGCATCCAATCAATCCCAGTACACTGCCAGCCAGCGTATAAAACACTGGGGCAAGCGTCACACCGGTCGACTCGATAAGCCAAGTGACGGTGAACTGTGCAAAACCACCGAACACCATGACGGCTATGTTGTAGCAAATCGCCAGTCCGGAAGATCGCACAGCAGTCGGGAACTGCTCGCCTAACGCTGTCGAGAACGGCCCAAAAAATCCACCAAGGAAGACACTGAGCGTGACATACACGACGAGTAAAGTGGACAGGGTCGGCGTCGCCTGCACCCATGAAAACAAGGGGTAAATGAGCAAAGCATATGGCGCAAGGAACGCCAACATGACCGGCTTGCGGCCGTATCTATCGGACAAAGCCCCCGTTACGGGAACGGCAACGATAAATGCCAACAGCCCGATTGCCTGTGCCATGAATGCATCATGCAGAGGAATATGAAACTGGCGAACCACGAAGGTCGGCATGTAAATGATGAAGATGTAGGCAGCGGTTGTAGCGCAGGTTGTGAGGGCCAAGGTGGCCAAGATGGCTCTTGGGTGCCGAGCGAAGATGGTGCGCAGACGCGTCTTTTCACCTAGGGCCATTGCTTGCAAAGACTCTTCGGGCTCCTCCAGGTGCCGACGTATCCACCAACCCAAAGGCGCAATCAGTAAGCCGATCACGAAGGGGATGCGCCACATGCCATCGAGCAGTTCTTGTTGTGTGAAGATAGATGTGAGCAGGAAACCGGTCAGTGCGCCGCAGAGATTCGCTAAGCCCTGTCCGAACATCTGCCAAGCGCCGTATATCCCTTTTTTACCTTCAGGCGCCGCCTCGACCAGATAGGCTGTTGCAGACGCGAATTCCCCACCGGTCGCTAGACCCTGGAGCAGCCTGGCAAAGACGATCAGCAGCGGCGCGGCGATACCAATGGTGTTATACGAGGGAGTGAAGACCATCAACAATAACGACACCGTCATCAAGGCAATGATCAACTGCAAGGCGGCTTTTCTACCGCGCCTGTCGGCATAGAGGCCAATCGCAATCCCGCCCAGCGGACGCATGAGGAAACCCACGCCAAATGTCGCCAGCGTGAGAAGCAGGCCGGTGTATTCCCCGGCGGTCGGGAAGAACACCTGGGAGATGATGACCGCTAGGAAGGCAAAGACACCGAAGTCGTACCATTCGAGGGCGTTACCGATGATGGCTGCGGACAGTTGCACCCAGCGCGGTTTCTCTTGTTTTTGTATGCTATTCATGGGGTTGCCTCTCACGAGTTTAAAGGAGGTCGTTTTCACGCATGCAAAGGCATGCTTAATTCAGCGATGCGCGCGAGCAATGCACTTCCGATTGGTGTGGCTGCATCGTTAAAGTCGTAGTACGCGCTGTGAAGTCCGTGGCAATGTTTGCCGTCGCCGGTGCCCAGATGAATGTAGGCGCCGGGCCGTTCGGCAAGCATGAAAGAGAAATCTTCCCCTCCTAGGCTTGGCACCGGTTGCTGGACAACATGCTCGACCCCTACGACATCGATTGCTGCTTGCCGCGCGAGAAGAGCTTCCGCTTCGGAGTTGATCGTGGCAGGGACGCCTTTTCGATACTCCAGAGTGGCGCTCCCGCCAAAGCTGCGGGCAACCCCCTCGACGATCTCCCGAAGCCGTGACTCGATAGTCTCCTGAACTTCGGCGCGCAATGACCTAACCGTGCCAGAAATGACGACCTCGTCGGGAATGACATTGAACGCCTCAAGACTGCCACCCGATATTCCGCACAGGCTGATGACACCGGTGTCCAGCGGATTGAGATTCCTGCCAACGATGGAGTGAACAGCGCTGATGATTGCACCAGCGATTAGGACGGGGTCTACGGTGTACTGGGGCGCCACGCCGCCATGACCACCTCGTCCCTGAATCTTGATGGTGATGATGTCGGAGGCTGCCATGACGGCGCCGATCGGCACTGCAATGGTGCCCAGCGGGAGGGTTGGCCAGTTGTGCAGTGCATAGACTTGTTCGATGGGAAACCTCTCGAAGAGTCCATCGTTAACCATTTCAAGTCCACCGTTATAGCCTTCCTCGCCCGGTTGGAAGATCAAATAGACAGTGCCGTCGTAGTCGCGCGTTTTTTGTAGATAGTCCGCTGCGGCCAGAAGCATGGTGACGTGTCCGTCGTGCCCGCAAGCGTGCATCCTGCCTTCTCTCGTCGACGCGTAGTCGAGTTTGGTGCACTCCCGCACTGGCAGCGCATCCATATCGGCTCGCAAACCAATTGCACGGCCGCTCGACGTTGCGCGACCCGGAATGACGCCGACAATCCCAGTTCTACCGATACCCGTCTGGTACGGAATGGACAAATGATCCAGCGCCGCACAGATGACTTCGACGGTGCGGTGTTCATCAAAACCCAGTTCGGGGTGGGCATGGAGGTCACGCCGAAGCGCCTCGTAGTCGGCAGCTTGGGAGCGAATTTGATCGATGATTTTTTGGGGCATTTCTTGACAGCCTTTACGAATGTTGATGTGGCCGAGTGATTCCAGCGCTGTCATCAAATCGTATTCATCGACTGCCATACCGTATAATGCTATTTACTGATACAGGACATGCCGCAGAGGTATCCCTTGGATTTACGACAACTGCGCTATTTCATTGCTGTTGCAGAGCAGGGAAGCATCAGCGCTGCCGCAATTAAAGTGCACATCGCGCAGCCAGCGCTCACGCGTCAAATCCATGCGCTCGAAGAAGGTCTGGGAACTCCCCTGTTTCATCGAACGACGCGTGGTGTCGTCCTAACCGATGCCGGGGAGATATTGCTGACTGATGCGCGCCGCCTTGTCGACGATGCAGAAGCGGCGAGGGAGCGTGCCAAGCGTGCCGGTCGTGGCGAGATAGGACACCTTTCGGTTGCTCTGCCTGTGGTACAGACGCTGGCGCCTATGACCGCAGAGATGCTTCGTAAGTACAGGGAAGAAGTGCCCGGTGTGTCCATCACATTGCGCCACCTGCTATCGGCCGAGCAAACCGCATTGCTGTCCAGTGGGCGTCTGGATGTTGGCGTTCTTTTGGTCAGGCCTACCGACGATCCCTTATTCAGGGGAATCCATATTTTCTCGGAGAAGATGCTTTTGGCGTATCCGGCAGCGTGGCAATGGGAAAAAGGTCGGCCGCAGTCGCTAAGGGATCTCAACGACCTAGACTTCGTATGGCTCCTCCGGAATGAGGCACCGGCCTGGCATGACAAGCTGATTCACTGTTTCTACGATGCAGGCTTTATTCCCAATGCGTCAATTCTGGGAGTGGATGCTGCAGCGATGCTCACACTGGTTTCAGCTGGCATGGGCTGCACGGTATTGCCTGAGTCCGTCAAACGTATCGCACCGACCACAGTCGCGTTCATGGAAATCCCAGATTTAAAAATGACCCAGCATTGGGAGCTTGTCTGGCGGGCTGACAACCGCTCATCGTCTCTTATGCGATTCATCGATGTGGTGACACGTTATTTTGGGGACAGCTCTGAAAGCATCAGTAGTTCAACCGATGGGGTGCTTAACAAACTCTGAAAGTATTCACTTTTCTAAAACCAACACTATATTGCTTACCTCCCGGTGTTGGGTAGCCAGACGCGGTTACCCGCGTCCAGCCCCCTAAGAACCGTGCATGCGCCTTTCAACGCACACGGCTCAAGCCTCCACTAAGGCATCTTTCGACACCCGGTTACCCAATTTCGTTTTTGGCGTGTAACTGATTTCTAGGGCAATTGAGATGGTGCATTTGCAGGTTGCTTGCTGCATCTGATCCGCCGTCAGTCCGTTTTACAATACTGCGAACATCCCAAGGGGTGTTCTTTGTGATCGGTTTCTGACAGGTAGAGCACATGCCATCTTGCCTGCGCCAGACGCGGTAAAGCTTCCCGCGACCTTTCGATGAGCTCAGCATTTTTTTACCCCATCGGGACTCGAAATACTGCTCCCACTGTGGGTCATGCGGGTTTGCGCTTGCTTTGATCTTGATATGCCGCTGTATTAGCGTATCCGCCTCTGAAAGCAGGCTGCGCTCCCTTTTCGTTCCATCTTCTCTTTCTTCTGTTGCGGCAAACACCCACGTTCGGGAGCCTCTGGTCTTGAAGTAGCGATCCTTGACCCAGCGGGCTCCTTTATTCGGGTGTCTTCTTACCGCCCATCGCCATAGCATTGACCATACGTAGGCGTCGATTCGATTAAAGGTTTTCTTGGCGACTACATGACGGTGGTAATTCGCCCACCCTCGTAACACGGGGTTGAGCAGATTTATCAGGTCAATCTGTTTAGCCTGCCTGTTGGCCTTTATAACTTCACGGATTTTGCCAAGATGTGCTTTGACGTTCGCTTTCGACGGTTTCATCAACAGCTTGCCGTTGTACTTGCGGATGCTCCATCCGAGGAAGTCAAACCCATCCTTGATGTGTGTTACTTTGGTTTTTTCAGGTGACAGGACTAGCCCACGCTCTGCCAGAAATTCAACCACTGCGGGCTTGACCTCGTGTTCCAGCCACTCTTTCGAATTACCAGTAATAATGAAGTCATCCGCGTAACGCACCATGTTCATTTTCCGGCCTGTTCTCTTCGCTTTCGGGAATTTTTCCGAGAGCATCAGTTCGAGGCCATCCAATGTCATGTTTGCCAACACTGGCGATATTATGCCCCCTTGCGGGGCGCCGGAGTCGGTGGGAAAGAGTTTGTTTTGATACACGAATCCCGCCTTGAGCCACTTATTTAAAACCACCTTATCCGTTGAGATATTGGGGATCATCCAGTCGTGACTGATTTTGTCGAAACAGCCTTGAATATCGGCCTCCAGCACCCACTGCGCGCTCGCCTTTTGCGCCAAACAAGTGAAGCATTGTTCACCGGCATCGGCAGTTGAGCGTTCCGGCCTGAACCCATAAGAATTCAGGTCGGCGGTGGTTTCCGCGATCGGTTCCAGGGCCAGCAAATGCAACGCTTGCATAGCCCTGCACTTCATCACGGGTATGCCGAGCGGCCTCGTCTTGCCATTTTTTTTCGGAATCATCACTCTCCGAAGCGGAAGAGGCGAGTAACCTCGCCGCTTCAACGACGCAATCGCGTTGGTCTTTGCCCTCGGCGTTTTCCACGTCACCTTGTCCACGCCGGGGGTATTCTTGCCTTTGTTTTCAGTCACTCGCTTGACGGCTAATGCCTTGCCACAAAACGAGTGGGTCAGCAGCCATTGCAAGGCTTTCGCCTTGTTGTGCCTGCCGGCCTGGGTGGCCTTCACAATACGCGTTTGCAGCCGTCTTACATGGCGCTGGACATCGGCCCAATTAATGCCGTCCCATGCCACGCCGGAAGGTGCACACGCCAGTGTTGCTGCATTCATTTGCTCTCCTCCCGTTTAAATGGTTCTACAAATTTTCTTGTGAAGGGAGACCATGAGGAAGTCTGCCCGCTTTCGCGTGGGATGATGTTGCAATCCCTATCCGTCCCATTACAGGGCGGCGTTCGCTTTGTCCTCAATCCTGTTCCCGCACCGCCATTGGCAGACCTTGCGGCCTGCTGTCCCCGAGGGGAACGATACGGGGTTCCCACGTTCCACTTGCAGAAGTACGTCGGGTTAGGTGCCTGCTATGGGCCGGGAGGTGTCTGGGTCACGAAGGCCCACCTGACAAGGGTTCTTCCCACCTCCGTTACCGTTTTGGTCAAGCGCAATAGCCATTTCCGCTTGTTCAACTTAACGACCTTTAGCGCAGATTCACATGTGTTCACCATCCCGACTATCTAGCACTTCACCGGCGTATGGCTGCCAGAAGAGTACGCCTCTCGCGATTGATACCCCGTACCTTGCGGTGCTTCGTTGCATTGTCAGAGTCGCTCTTTATTCAGACTCCTAGATTCACCAAGTGACATTGGTGGTTCCCTCAGTTGAAGCGGGAACGACTTCTACAAGCGACTTCGTGTCGCACGTCAGGATAGTTGTCGCCTCACCGATTTTCCTGAAAAAGCATATCGGGGGCGGAAAGATACTACGCGTGTCGTACTATTCACCAGAACGTAGAGCTGGATTGCTGAAGATGTTGCTCCCCCCGTTGAGCCTTACGATGGCAGAGGTTTCCCGGTGCGAAGGGGTCAGCGAATGTCACTGTCCAACTGGCGTAAGCAGGCCAGAGTCGAAGGGAATGTAGTGTCCGACACCAAGCAACCATCCGAGAACTGGTCAGCCGAAACCAAGTTCGTCGTCGTCCTTAAGACGGCCGGTTTATCTTAAACCGACCTGGGCGAATACTGCCGACACAAGGGCCTTTACCCCGAATAGATTGCGATTTGGCGACTAAACAAACTGCGCCGCAGGGCAACAATCGCCAGCTTTACATAGTGGAAGCTGGCGTAAAATTGTCGGGTTACTGTGTTTTTCTTTGCCTGGACATTAGCAGCATCACGATAGCGCCGACGAGCGTAAGCAATGACAACGAGTACCATGCCAAATACGTCGAGTGCGTTGTATCCTTGATCCACCCGAAAAACATGGGCTAGCAAAACCTACAATCTGCCCCACAGAATTGATGATGGCAACTCCCGCCACAGCACCGGATCCGCTGAGATAAGAGCTGGAGAGCGGCCAGAACATAAGCAGAGCGGTAAACGCACCCATAGTCGCTATTGCAAGCCCAAATAAAAGTAACAAAGATGAGCCTCCGGAATTGGTAGCCATTATCAACCCAACAGCACTCATGATCATTGGAAAAGCTAAGTGCCAGCGACGCTCGTTATTAACGTCGGCCGACTTACACATGAAAATCAAAAATAGCGTAGCGGCCGCGTCAGGAATGGCAGTTATAATGCCAACCATCAACATACCTCCCCAGTTACCGGACTGGACAACAATCGGCAACCAGAATCCAATGGCATATACTCCTCCTTGAAAAGAGAAATAGATCAAGCCAAACAGCCAAACAGCCAAACAGCCAAACAGCCAAACAGCCAAACAGCCAAACAGCCAAACAGTCTTGCTTTTTATGACCCCCTTTATGCCATCCGACTTGACTATTGAGTTCTTCAATTCATCTTTAGCCAATTCTAAAAGAAGAATGGTTTCTCATAGGCCGTAGCCACTTAGCGTCCTCAATCCGATCATCAAGTTAAAATACACACCAATTCCCAGGAAAATCGTTGGTATACCTTCGATTAAAAAAAGCCAAAGCTAACAAATGTCTTTGAAGAAGTGACCGCAGCTGCCTGGATGACAGGTAATGCAGCGCGGGTGGCCGGTGATCGCGTTAGTGAATTGAAAGACCCCCCTTCCTTGATGGCAATGCTGCGTATGTCTTCTGAACCTGATGTGCGCCGAGGTATAGCTTTTGCGTTGTCTTTTGCCGGAGCGCTGGGGCGCCAGCTGAATCATGGTATTGCAGATCATTGCGAGGACTGATCCCAACCAAGGTGAAAAGAGTTGGTTGAAATTCAAACTTGCATGATCAATGCACGAAACTCAGAACAGCCTAGCCAGTAAACCGCTACTCATGTACTGAAAGCAATCGCCGCCGCTTACAACTGCGACGACTGCCTTAGCACCCTTTCTAAAATAACTATTATCCTATTTGCTTGTCAGCATCTCAAACAGTAATAGGATTAAGTTTCTTTACCTCTGTATTTCGGCCCTTCAATAAAGAAGCAGGTATCCCCTTGAGTAACACTACAGCCCCTAAAATTAACACTCCGGCGAATATGTAGAGCCCATAATCAATAGATCCTGTAGACGTTTTGATCCAGCCAATAAGAGCGGGACTGGTAAAACCTCCGAGCAGCCCTATTGAATTGATAGCAGCGATGCCTCCCGCTGCTGCAGAACCGGACATATAAGACGTAGGAATTGTCCAGAAAACCGGCATCGTTGTAAGAATACAGGTCGCTGCCAGCGTTAGAGCAAGCATTGAAACTATTAAGCTCTCACCGAATAAACCAGTAACCAGAAGGCCGATGCATCCACCGAGCATACAAAGCGCGACATGCCAGCGTCGTTCCTGCTTCTTATCAGAGTGCTTACTAATTAAAATCATGCCACAGACACCTACTAAATAAGGGATAGCTGTTAGCATTCCAATTTCTACAGAGTCGGATACGCCATGCTCGCGTATTAAAGTAGGAAGCCAGAAGCTAATAACATACAGACTGGCTGATATTGAAAAATAAACAGCTCCCAAGATATATAGACGGGGATCGCTCAAGGCCTGCTTGAAGTGATGCGTCTTTTGACCATCGGCAGAATTCTCTTCCTCTAAGGCATGAATGACGGCGTATTTCTCTTGCTCTGAAAGCCATTTAGCTTCACTAGGACGGTTTGCGAGTGCAAAATAGACAGCCAGACCTAGTAGTACCGTTGGAATGGCCTCTACCACAAACATCCATTGCCAACCTTTCCAGCCATAAACGCCATCCATATTTGACAACAACCAGCCGGAAATTGGCCCGCCGATGATCCCCGCTACAGCGATCGCTGACATAAACATCGCGATAATCCGTCCGCGCATAGCTGCCGGGTACCAAAAAGTCAAATAGAGTACGATTCCTGGAAAGAAACCAGCCTCAAATGCACCGAGTAGAAACCTGGCAATGTAGAACTGCATCGGGGTTTGAATGAATGCAAAACTACCTGATATCAGCCCCCAAACAATCATGATACGCATCAGAGTCAATCGTGCACCGACCTTCTCTAATATTAGATTACTCGGAACCTCGAATAGAAAGTAGCCAACAAAAAACATTCCTGCACCAAGCCCATATACCGCTTCGGAAAACCCGAGATCTTGCTTGATATGCAATGCTGCAAAGCCAATATTTACCCGATCCAAATAAGCAAAAACATAGCATATGAAAAGAAACGGAATTAATCTCAGTGTGATTTTCTTGTAGATTCTTCGCTTCTCATATTCATTTTCACGAATATTCACAGTTTGGCAGTCTTTAAAATCGCCCTTATTCATTACCTTTCTCCTGCGCAGGATCAGTTAGAAGAAAGGAGGAGCCTTCACTCAATGCAGCAAAAACTTTTTTTAACGCATTACCTTGAGAGGTTGTCATTTTTATTCTCCCGTCGATTAAAGAATCGGGAGGGACTCCCCCCCCCGCTCCTCAAGTGAAATATAGAAATTTACAAACCTAAGTAACCCTTAAATACACGTGGTGGGTGATTTTTCATTTTCTCCTCAATCGGATCGCATCCCCAACCGGGCGTATCAGGGACGACAATCGAACCATTTTTGATTTCAGGAACATAGGTAAATAGATCTTTATCCCAAGCTAGCCGGTCAATATCATGTTCCATGATACGAAGGTTTGGTACTGCGGCGGCAAAATGGATGTTCATCATTGTTGCTTGGTGACTGTAGAAATTGTGAGGTGCCACGTTCACATCAAAGGCGTCTGCAACATTAGCAATCTTCATAGACTGCCAAACTCCGTTCCAGACAGCATCGATGATCGCAACGTCCACAGACTGACTCTGGAGATAAGGCAGATACTGGCGAACTCCGAAAAGAGTTTCACATGCTGCGATCGGTGAGTGGCTACGTTCTCGAATATATGCAAGTGCTTGTGGATTGTAGCTATCAAGCTCTATCCAGAGAAAATCATAGTCACGTAGCTCTTGAATGATTTTAACAAAACCCTCAGTTTTGAAGTTGAAATTCAAATCAATCATCAGTTCAGTATCGGGGCCTGCGCCTTCTTTCAGAGCATCCAGATGAGCGCGCACACTTCTTACAAGTTTCTTGTCCACATTTAGTGAGGGATCGTAGGGCGCCGCGAAACCAGGCATCCATTGGCGCATACCTGCTTCGTCATTCAAAAAAAGGTTCGTTTTCACAGCAGGAACACCGAGCTCACGCGCATCCTGCCCCGCCCGTTTCACGCCTTCTAGATCAGTAATCACCGGACTGTAGAATTTCGGATGGTTGATTCGCCATGTAGCACAGTGTGACCAGTAAACCGGGATGGTGTCCCGGTGCTTGCCGCCAAGGATTTCGTGGCAAGGAACACCTAGCGCTTTCCCCTTGATGTCCAGCAAGGCATTTTCGATCGCGCCTAATGCCTCTGCACTTAGGCCGTGCGGTGCTGGTCGCAGGGTGGCAGCTATCGGCCCAATAACTGATTCGTGACCATTCACTGGCTTACCGATTAGGCGCGGTGCAATTTTCTCAATCACGGCTGTCAGCCCGGAAGGCCCGAAAGCCTCATCGTACTCGGCCCAGCCAACGATGCCATTGTCAGTCACGATCTTCAGGTAGTGGTAATTCCGCCATCCTGCATCGCATGCGATCGTTTCAACGTGCTCAATACGCATTTTTCTCTCCACTCTGTTAATTGTCTTAGATTAATTGTTAACAATCGACAATGGCGAATCTATCCCCATTGCTCCAACCGGTCAACAGCCAATCATCAGCGGTTCGCTGCCTACCCTTCTGGAGTTCCTCTGTCTGATTGTTAACTGTTGACAGTGGATTTTTACCGCTTCAGTATGTGGGCATGACCCAGAAAAACCTCCTATCTATAGCGGGCGAGAATATCGACCGCCGCAGCCTAGACCGTAAGGCTGCGGACTGCATCCGCGACGCGATCATATCCGGCCAGCTTGCCCTAGGCTCTCGACTCACTGAGATTGGGCTTGCAGCTCAAGTCGGGCTGTCGAGATCAACTGTTCGGGCAGCATTGCAGCGCCTATCAGGCGAAGGGCTTGTGGTGCAGCACGCCTATACAGGCTGGGAGGTTTTTTCCCTCTCATCGGATGATGCAAGAGAGCTGTACACGTTACGCAGTTGCCTGGAGGGACTAGCGGCTCGACTAGCTGCGGAGAACATTGATAGCGAAGGCAAGAAAGCGCTAACCGCAGCGTTGAAGACGCTTAAGCTTGCCACGCAACGGAATGATTGGAGGGCAATTGCTGAGGCAGATCTGGCTGTGCACAAGACTATTGTCAGCATCGCAAATCACAGAAGGCTCTTACAGCAGTACGCTCTGATCATCGATACCGTACTTCTCTACATCCTCAGTACCAATCGTATGGTCGGAAGCGCTGCGTCGATCTACCCGGAACATAAAGCGCTCGTAGATGCCATTATCAGTGGCGACGCGGCACTCTCGGAGCAGCTGGCTTCAGAGCATGTGACAGTTCACGGACAACGTCTCACAGAATCCCTACGAGACACAGGCCATTGATAGCTCGCGCCATTTCCCGCCCATTGAATGGTAATTGGCGGGCCTGTACCTGATTTGCAAGTGGACTTGAATCTAGCGCTTGGCACGAGCCAAGACGCTTTGGTCATCAGGATCGCAGTTTTTTTTCACTGCGCGATGGGGTCGGGCTCCGGCGGAATGTCATACGGGCGTCTTATCGGCAACGCCCTTCGGCTTATTGCTACTGATACTTCAAACCAGGAAGCAGCATCTGGCAGAAAAAATCTGATATCGCTTCTGGCGTACGCGGGCCACCAGGCTTTATCCAAAGGTAGCTGTAGTGGTGGATACCAAGGATCCCTTTTACAGCTAAAGAATCCGCAGTACCGAATACACCTTCCTGAACGCCAGACTTCAATATCGCTGACCATATCTGCTCATATCGGCGATGAAGGTCAAGCAACTCCATTTGGCGCTCACCAGTAACCGAATGAACTTCACGGAAGCATACGGTCATTTCAGCCAGGTGATTGACAATCGCTTGCATGACTATCGAAGAGAAGCGCCTAAATTTCTCCTCTGCTGGGAGGTCAGTTTCGCTCAACGGAACACCTGCCGCGATCAACACCCTTAGGTAGCGGCTCGTGATTTCGAACAGTAGCTCTTCTTTACTCCCTATATGATGGTACAGCGCGCCTCGACCTAAACCAGTCGCTTTTTCAAGCTCAGCCATTCCAGTCGCATGGTAGCCACGAGTAGAAAACAGCTCGGCCGCTATACGCAGAATGCGCTCTTTCGTGCCACTTTCGACGACGGATGATTTTTCAGCAATTTTAGCCTCTGCCATGCAAATTTCCTTCTGCTAACAATTTCCTCGTCAGAGCCTGGCCTGCCGAGATCTGTCAAACGAGTCTTCCCGGCCGACTGATGAAATTCAGCACGATCAGCACCTCGACCGGTCGGTACACTTGTTATACCACAGGCAGGGTGCCTTGAGATCACTCAGCGTCAACGACGAAAAATCCTGTAACGCCGCGGGGCAATTGCAGAAGATTTTGCACAACTGTAGAAACACCCCTTCTTGCAGCCTTTGGTGCCCGTCGTCCTGGAAGGCGCACATTGAGGTCTATTCGGCTCAATGCACGCCATTCTCTAATGATCAATGTGACATATAAGACCAGATCAAAACTGATGAGATGTAAATAGCTCCCACCCACAACATAATCACCACTGTGTAGCCCATGATATCCTTAAGTTTCAAGCGAGACATGGCGAGAGCAGGCAATATCCAGAAGGGTTGGATTAAATCGTTCCATGCATTACCCAACATAACCGACATGGCTGTTTGAGCTTGCGAGGTGCTCAGTTCCCGAGCAGCCTCGACCATGAATGGCCCTTGGATCGCCCAGTGCCCACCCGCTGAAGGTGCGAAGAAATTAATGATAAATGAGCTTATAACCCCCCAAAAAGGTAAGCTCTGGGTTGTAGAAATGCTTATGAATGCTGCAGAAATGGTATCGACTAATCCTGACGCGTGCATCATTGCAATGATTCCCGCATAAAACGGAAATTGCAAAATAATCCCAGATACAGTTTTCACCCCTTCATTCAGCTTACTCATATACTCTGCGGGAGTCCTGAGAAGCAATACCCCAAGGAACAAAAGTAAAAAATTGATTTTATTTAAATCGAAACTTCCGCCCTTGTACACAAACATGACCAAATAGGCGATGCCGAGAGCACCAATTACATAGCTTAGAATTTTGCTATTATTCAATCGTGTTGCAAAGGTATTTTCCGCAAGAAGGTGATGAGTTTCAGATTTGTGGGTTTTATCCTCAAAACATGCCGGATCAATCTCTACGATATCATCGGGGTTTTTCGGATGTAACCAAGCGTTTAGGATAGGCATGGTAATTAGAACAATCAATGCAGTGAGCATCATTGGTAACGAAAAAATTGTTTCACTCAAGCTTATAACACCCATCTGCTCCTGCAGTTGATGCCCTTTTGTTGAAATTAGAACCGGGATAGTCGCGGAAAACCCAAATCCATACAACGTAAATCCACTATAGGCTGCCGCGATTATGAGAGGATAATGTACTCCTTTAATACTCATTGCCAGCTTTCGTGCTACAAGTCCTCCGATTACAAGTCCAAAACCCCAGTTGAGGTAGCAACCAACGCCGCCCACAACCGTTGCAACCACCACCGCAGCGCGAGGTGACTTAATACGGCTGACCAGTTTATCTAGCATTCGATCTACAAATGGAGCCGTAGCAACTACGTATCCCATTACAAGAATTACTGCCATTTGAGTCGTGAATGCCAAAAGACTCCAGAACCCCTCCCCCCAACTTTCTAAAATATGGATCGGCGCCAGGCCTTCAACCACATAAGAAAGTAGCATTGTTAATAGGGTGAGGCCGATTGCAAAGACAAACGGGTCTGGAAGGAAACGACGCATAAGCTCGGTGAAAAATGAAACAATACTATTTAGCATGGAGGCACCTTTTTATTGTTGTGAGCTGGGTAGTCCAAAAAGCTAATAATTTATCTGCAACACTACAACTACTAAAACGAAGTATCGCAAAAACTAAATCCGTTGCAGCCTCCTACATCAACGAAAAAAACTCTCACGCTCGCAACTATGAATTGCGCGTCAATATCGCAAGCGCGAGAACGTTAATTAACCAATTGTCAAATTCAATAGCTACTCAACTGGTGTTAGCGAAGCAGTGTAAGTCACAGCCTTACCTTCAAGGCAGACCTCTCCGTGTTGATTCTTGACAACTGTTTCTAAAGTGCAGATGGGTTTATCCTCACGGAGCTCTAGAACTTTCACGCACGCTGTGATCGTGTCGCCGACATAGGTAGCCTTGATAAACTTCCATTCAACGCTCAAAAACACCGTACCTGGCCCAGGAAGGTCCTCCGCTACTACCGCATTCAACATCCCGCTGGTAACACCACCTTGCACAATAAGTCCGCCGAAGCGCGAGGACTCTGCGGCCTTCTTATCGGTATGAAGTGGGTTGCGGTCGCCTGTCATAGCGCTAAAGAGCTCAATATCAGCGAGTGTTACATTTTTGCTTCTCTCTGCTGTGGAGCCTACCGACGGCATACCGAATCGGGTATCAACCCAGCCATTAGGTTGTTTTTTGTTGTTCTCGCTCATTCTTTAAATCCTCTCAATGATGACTGCAAAACCTTGTCCACCACCACCACACATTGATGCAACCCCATAACGGGCGTTGCGCCTTTGCAACTCTTTGGCTAATGTCAGTAACAACCGAAAACCTGTTCCACCCAACGGGTGACCGATTGCGATGGCACCGCCATTAACATTGGTTATATCTAAGGGAACTTTTAGATGTGTACAGGTTGTCGCGACTACTGCGGCAAACGCTTCATTAATCTCAAACAGGTCGATGTCTGAAACTTTCAGCCCCGCTTTTTTTAGAGCAAGCTCTATGGCATAAGCTGGCTTGAGATGGAGGGATGTATCCGGGCCTGCCACCTCGGCAAAGGAGATTATTTTTGCCAGTGGTGCTCTGCCAATTTCCTTGGCGAATGCCAAAGATGTCACTGCTCCAATTGATGCACCATCGGACATTTGCGATGCATTGCCGGCTGTGATCGTGCCAAATTCGTTGAATGCTGGTAACAGTTTAGAAACTTTATCCAGGCTGCTCTCACCTCTTACGCCTTCATCGCTGCTAAACGCCTCATTTTTCAACTGTACAGAGATGACTTCAGTACCAAACAATCCCTGTTGATAGGCCTGCGCAGCTAGCTGATGTGAACGTACAGCAATTTCGTCCTGCGCTTCCCTCGATACTCGTAACTCCCGATTAGCACGCTCTGAGATCTCTCCCACACCTTCATTGGAAATAGAACACCACAAGCCATCGCGTATCATGACATCGATCATTTCCATGGAGCCTGGTCTGACAATCCCAGTGCGCATAAGAGCGGCATGCGGGGCGCGACTCATCGAATCTCCGCCTCCGACGATGTAGGCACGCCCTTCCCCGAGATGGATTCGTCTCGTCGCATCCGCAACCGTGGACAATCCAGCGAGGCACACGCTGTTAAAAGTTGCAGCCGGTATGGTCAGCGGCAGGCCAGCATCGCTTGCAGCGAGCCTTGCAGGGTTTTGCCCTTGAGTGGCTTGGAGTACTTGTCCAAGTAGGACGCCATCGGATTGCATTAACTCAGGCACTTTCGCAAGCAGTGCTTTAATCACAATCGCGTTTAGGTCTCGCGCGCTATAGCCGGAAAGGGCTCCTTTATATTTGCCAAATGGAGTTCTCAGGCCATCCAAAAGCACAGGGGTTGTATGATCACTCATGGTTATACTCCAGACCCAAACGGGTTAGATAAGTAGAACTTTGGGTAGGTGTAATTTCCTTCTTTTACCCAAGCCACTTCAACTGCCGAACCGATTTTTAGCTCACTCTGAACGAACTCTCCCACTAGATTCGTCAACAATCGCGGGCCCTCGTCCAAATCAACAAGAGCAACCGTATAAGGCACCTCCGATTGGAAGGCCTTATGCCCAGGTCTGCGCACAATCGTGAATGACGCAAGAACACCTTTCCCGCGTGAACTAATCCATTCAAGACTATTCTCCCAACATACAGGGCAGCGATTTCTGGGGTAGAAGACCGAAGTACCACATGCTTGGCACTTCTGAATTACCAGTTCCTGCTGTCGCGCTCGCTCCCAAAAATACTGAGAAATTGAAGTGGGAATCGGTTCAGGCTTATTTATGGATCTTAAGACGGTACTCATGAATGATCTCCACGCCTCAAAATGAGAGCTGTTGCTTCGCTCATGGTTGCCCCATTTCCAGTAACCAGAGCCCATTCGGCGTTCGTTCTTCACTTGTCTTCCATCCACGTCTTGCCGCAACTTCCTTACAGCCTCAACGATATGCGACATGCCTCCCGCTAGATCCGCTTGACCACACGACAACTGTCCGCCGTGAGTATTAAGTGGAAAATTCCCTTCCCATGTGAGGTCGTTTTCGGCCAACCATGATCCTCCATGCCCTTTCTTACAGAACCCGGCATCTTCAGCGGTAATCGCCAACATGATGCTGTAGCAGTCATAGAACGAGAGGACATCTATCTGTTTCGGGCCGACTCCCGCTTGGCTATACGCTTGCTCTATCGCGCTCTTCAACGGGCTCATTGTGAGGTCTGGTGCAAATGCAATAGCACGATGCGTTACTTTTTCTCCGGCTCCCGCGAGAAAGACTGGGGGATGAGTCATCTCGCGAGCTCGAGCCGCACTGGTTACGATAAAGGCCGCACCACCACCACAAGGCATGACCACCTCAAGAAGATGCAAGGGATCAGCCACCAGCGGAGACGCGAGTACCTCTTCCACAGTCAATGGCACACCATGAAAAATGGCCTGGGGATTCAGCTGTGCATTGTGCCGCTGATCTACAACTGCCTTAGCTAATTGACGAGAGGTGGTTCCGAATTGCTGCATATGTCGCTGTGCAATCAACGCGTAGGCAACGTTTGCTCCAGAAGCCCCATAAGGCACGTCCATTTCACGAATCGGGTTTCGATTTGGAGAGCGCAATGCGGTCTCCAAGGTATTCGCAAGAACGCAGAGCACCGTATGACACATACCGGATGCAATGGCAGCGGCAGCTCGCCACACCATGCCCGCAGCGGATGCGCCGCCAAGATCCACCACACCGGCCATAGCAGGCTTCAAACCCAAATACTCAGCCACTGTCGCTGGAATATGTTGGGGGGTCTCTCCTACTTGAGGCCCAACGAGAAGACCATCAATGTCCTGTGGGCGCAGTCCAGCGTCTCGTACAGCGAGTGCGGCAACGTCGAAAATCATTCCGAGCGTGGTCAACCCCTCCGTCCGTCTTACAGGCTTCAACTCCGCGATCCCCACAATGGCAGCGTCCCACCCTCTCACGGCGCCACTCCCGACATCTGTGGCGCTCGCTCGTTAACTGCAACCAGGAATGCGCTTAAACAATCAGGGTTCATCAAAGAACCTTTGTTCTTCACCTCACAACCCGTGATGAACTGAAGCACTGCCTTTTCAACCTTCTTACCGCTCAAGGTATAAGGAACCTCAGGTACCGAAAAAATCCGGCGGGGCACGTGCCGAGGAGATGCGCTGAGCTTAAGAGTCCTAGCAATGATCCGTTCTAAATCTTCGTCTAATTCAATGCCCTGCTTCGTTACGACGAACAGCCAAATCTCCATATCGTCATAGACTGGATAGCCGATCACTAGCGAATCTTCGATGGCCGAAATGGTGTCGATAACACGGTAAATCTCACCTGTCCCAATACGCACGCCGCCTGGTTTGAGCGTCGTATCCGTCCGACCAGAAATAATCAGCCCGCCCGTCTCGGTGATTTCCGCAAGATCGCCATGCGTCCAGATTTCGCTCCGATCAGCGAAGTATGTGTCCAAGTATCGTTGCCGACCGTTCTCTCCTAGAAACTCGAGAGGCATAGACGGAAATGGCTCAGTGCAGACCAAGTCACCCTTACGCCCCCAAACAGGAGCGTTTCGCTCATCAAGCACGTTCACTGCCATGCCGAGTGCCATTACCTGAATCTCCCCTGCTCGCACAGGCAGCGTGGGGTTACTGATACCGAAGCAACCGAGAATCTCAGTACCACCAGAAATCGAAGCAAGGCATAGATCATCCTTAACTTCCCGATACACCCATTCCGAGTTTTCGGCGGTCAACGGTGCACCAGATGAAACGATCATCCGAAGTGACTTCAGATCATGCTTCTGACGAGGCTTATAGCTATCTTGCTGCAGGAGAGTTAGGTACTTGGGGCTAATCCCAAAATGGGTTGCACCCACTTTTTCAGCAACACGCCACAAAGCACCGTGATCGAGTTGCCCATCCACTTTGGGGATAGGGGAACCATCGTAGAGAACAATAGTGGCGCCACTCGCACGAGCGGTAATGAGCCAGTGGTACATCATCCAGGCGGTGTTCGTGTAATAAAGCATGCAATCACCTGGTTTGATATCGCAGTGCAACATGTGCTCCTTGCGCAGGTTTAGCAGAGTGCCTCCTGTGCGGTGCACGATGCACTTCGGCAAACCTGTAGTACCCGAGGTAAACACGATGTAGAGCGGGTGATTGAAAGGAACACGATCGTAACTTGGCTCAGAGGCGTCGTTGTTGCAGATATCGGCAAAACGATGGACTGGAAATTGCGCATCCACCACCTCGGCATCACCGATCACAATGATCTGCTGAAGGCCCGGGAGGCAGCGCGCAATGTCTGCGGACTTACCGGCGATATCGTGGCGCCGGCCGTTGTAAAGATAGTCACTGGCTACTACAAACAGCTTCGGCGAAATCTGGCCGAAGCGGTCGATCACTCCAGCGTACCCAAACTCTGGAGAACACGATGACCAGACCGCGCCTAGAGATGTTACAGCCAGTAGCATTACCAAAGCGTTCAGATCGTTTGGTAGCATTCCCGCAACGCGATCGCCACTCTCCAACCCTAGGTTTTTGAGACCCAATTGGGCTCGTGCAACACGTATCCGCAGCTCACCTAAGGTCACCTTGTTGGTGATACCACCCTCATTGGCCTCGATTACAGCGAGAGTTTCCGCCCCTCCTACCAGCATGTTTTCCGCAAAATTGAGACGACGCGCTGGGAAAAACTCTGCGTCCGTCATTGGCGCAGAGATACTTGGGGTCAGTGCTGGGCCACCACCCTCCCCGACCATGCCGCTGAAATTCCAAAATGCTTCCCAGAAGTCTCCAGGCTTGGAAATCGAATGACGATGAAGCCGTTCGTAAGGTAGCGGTTCCATCCCTATCGACCGCGCAAATCTTGTGATCTGCGCGTTCTCAATGGTTTCTGCAGTGGGACGCCAAAGTACAGCCGGTTGGGTTGCGGTCTGATTCATTCTTATTTTCCTCGACAGTCAACGAACAACAGCTGAAGCCCTGAGTAGAGGCTTCACTCCCAGCCGAGCCAGCCGGGTGCAAAAAATTTATAGCCCTCCTGTACCGATCGGTCAATACTACCTGTACCGATCGGTCGGTTTTTTTGATCAAGAGCGATCGAACAAAGCCCATAGCTAGGGATCCTGGATTCCGAGCGGCACCAAGCATGGCCCTCAGGAATCGATACGATGAAAGCAAGAGGATAATATTTCTGTTGCACACCTACCAACCGAATGGTAGCGTTTTATTTAATACAACATATCCATATTAATGAGATGCCATTTAAATCTAATACAAACAAACATAACGCTCAGATTAAAAATGCTTGCTAAACCTGAAGCGCTACACCCAGATAATTTTGGAGAACTGCAAGTGAGACAGAGCACACTAGAAGTATCGGCCGCCAATAAGGCCAAAACCGTAGTTTCTCTCACTGCTGTAGCAATGCTTGCATTTGCAGCCAACTCGGTATTGTGCCGACTTGCACTGCGTCACACAGAAATCGATCCTACTTCTTTCACATTAATTCGTCTTTTGAGCGGAGCCATCGTTCTTTGGGGGCTTCTAGTAATCAAAGGCACTCCACGCACTTCCTCCGGAACATGGCTTGGGGCATTTAGTCTATTCGTATACGCATTTGCTTTCTCTTACGCATATGTGAACTTAGAAACTGGCACAGGTGCTCTTTTACTTTTTGGCGCAGTGCAGTTAACAATGTTTCTTTACGGTTATTGCAAAGGGGAAAGGATGCAAGGCTTAGCGCTTGTGGGGCTACTGCTTGCTCTAGGTGGTCTTATAGCATTGTTACTACCTGGCGCGAGCGCACCACCACTTGCTAGTGCTGGGATTATGCTTTTATCTGGTATCGCGTGGGCCGGATATTCCTTAATCGGTAAGCAATCAAATGATCCACTCGCTGCAACGGCTGGTAATTTTCTACGAGCCATTCCAATAATGCTTCTGGCATCGATCCCTTTCATTGATAAGTTTTCAGTGGATGCTTATGGGGTACTTTGCGCCATGGCATCGGGGACGATTGCTTCTGGTGTTGGCTATGCGATTTGGTACGCAGCGATTCGCTCGTTGTCCTCTTTTCGAGCAGCAACTGTCCAATTGAGTGTCCCTGTCTTGGCGTCCATTGCAGGAATATTAATTTTGGGTGAACACCTCACTCTACGCCTAGCACTTACTTCCCTAGCAGTATTAGGTGGAATTGGCTTGGTACTCAGCGACAAGCGCTCAGCAAACGGCCGGCAGCCTACGTGAATGCTTTCAATCAAAAAATTTACATATGAGGTGAAATTGATGCGTGCTGTTTTTCTTGACTATAGATCCATCGACCTCGGAGACCTTGATTCGACATCATTACGCGCTGCGTTTACCGAACTGCAGCTTTATGAGTTTACTGAACCGTCTACGACCGTCGAACGTCTCGAAGGCGCTGAAGTGGCTATCAGCGTAAAAGTCGTGATCGACGAAACGGTGATGATTGCTAATCCTCAGTTGAAACTAATACTCGCTGGTTCAACTGGTACCAACCACATCGATTTAAACGCGGCACAAGCTCGCGGGATCACTGTTTGTAATTGCCAAGGATACGGTACACCCTCAGTAGCCCAACATACCATGATGTTTCTGCTCGCTTTGGCCACCAATCTGCCTCGCTATCACTCGGCAGTAGTTGCTGGAAAATGGCAGGAAGCCCGTCAATTCTGCATTCTCGACTTCCCAATTATTGAACTGGAGGGAAAAACTCTGGGCTTAATCGGATACGGCGAACTAGGCAAAGCTGTGGCTCGCCTTGCAGAAGCTTTTGGAATGACCGTTCTGATTGGTCAACTTCCCAATCGGCCAGAACAATCTGACCGTCATCCGTTAGCTGAGTTGCTTCCGCGTATTGATGCTCTCACATTACACTGCCCGCTCAACGAGCAAACCCGCAACCTAATTGGCGCAACAGAGTTAGCGCTAATGAAACCTGGTGCGTTCGTTGTGAATACTGGCCGTGGCGGACTCATTGATGAGCAAGCCCTTGCCGACGCTTTACGACGAGGTCATCTTGGCGGTGCAGCTACTGACGTTCTCACAGTCGAACCCCCAACAGCTGAACATCCTTTGCTGGCTGATATACCGCGCTTGATTTTGACACCTCACTGCGCGTGGGGAAGCAAGGAAGCAAGACAACGAATTCTCTCTCAGCTAGGTGAGAACGCTGACTCGTTCTCGAAAGGAGAGATTCTGCGTGTAGTAAACTGAAAGAGCACGATCCAATGAATTTGGCCCTAATGGATCGCTCTCATGATCGCATCTACCTGGCTACAGCCCTCCTAGAAAAAGGCCCTTATCAGACTGTGTGAAAACCTAGCAATCTGCGCAGCGCTCCAAGAAAATGCTCCGTATCGAAAGATACGGAGCATTTTTCGTTATGGCCTACATCCAAGGTGAGTCCCGCCGCCAGACCAGCCTATTGTAAGCGTCTGCCGAACACATCTTGTACCAGCCCGTTTGGTGTAGACAGACGCTCGAAACACCCTGTCGAGGCTATCGCGCTATTCGGTTTCGATGGCAGCTTGCTCCCCCTATGCTCTTGACTCGTCTAGGAGCAGCAACCAGAGCGAACCCCAGCAGCAGGTTCAAAAAGTGACTCAACAATCGTGCAGTCTGGAGTGTTTGAACCTAGGCATGTTGACTCACACATACCTGCCATTGAGAGCAGCTCTACCCGGATTTGCTGAAGCTTTGCTACCTTCGACTCTACTTCCGCTAGGTGCTTTTTGACCACCGAAAGCGCGTCAGCGCACGGACGATCAGCATCTGCTGCGAGCGCGATGAGTTCTCGGATATCTTCGAGCGGGAAACCCAATTCACGATTCTGCCGGATGAAGACGAGTCTTGATCGATGCTTTTCAGTATAGATTCGATGCCGCCCAGTCGACCGCAGGGCGGGAGGTAGAAGGCCTATTTTCTCGTAGTAGCGAATCGTTTCAATGTGGCAACCCGTTGATTTCGACAGCGCCCCGATTCCTGACATGCAAACTCTCCAAGCATTTTCTTGAACCTGTAGTAGCTACAGATATTAACCTGTCTTCAGAAAATAATTTCACGCGCTTGAAGGGCATTTTGTGGACAGAGAACAGCTAGAGACGAACCAGATTCCCATTTACTTCATCGCGGTCATTGTCGCGGCCCTCGGAGGCCTGCTCGCCCCCAATGCGTCTGAAGCATTAGGGTCGACGGTGACACCCACCATCGCAGTGCTGATGTACGCCATGTTTCTACAGATCCCGTTCTTGGATCTCCGTAATGGCCTCGCAAATAAGCGTTTCATGGCGGCGCTGCTCACAGCCAACTTCGTGGCCATCCCCTTGCTGGTTTGGGCATTGACGATGGGGATAACCAATCACCCGGCGATTTTGGTGGGTGCCCTGTTGGTCTTGCTGACGCCTTGTATCGACTATGTGGTGGTTTTTACCCACATCGGTAAAGGCGACTCCAAACTCACTCTGGCGGCCACCCCATTGCTTCTTTTGATGCAGCTTGTGCTGCTGCCGGTGTACCTGACCTTCATGCTGGGTAACGACTCAGCAGTGGTCATTTCTATAGGCCCATTTGTTGAGGCCTTTGTGATGCTGATCGCTTTGCCTTTGGTCTTAGCGGTAGCAACAGCTGCCGGGGCAAAGAGATCACGCATCGTTGAAAGCTGGAACAACGCATGGGCCTGGATGCCTGTACCGGCTATGGCGGCTGTATTGGTCGTAGTGATCGGCTCTCAGATTTCAACGGTGGTCAGAGACATGGACAAGCTGCTGCCTGTTATTCCCGCCTACATTGGTTTCATGCTCTTGGCACCAGTGGTAGGTGCGCTGGTGGCTCGGGCGTTTAAGTTACCGGCCAGCACGGCAAGATCAGTCGCTTTCAGCAGCTCGACACGAAACTCATTAGTGGTTCTGCCATTGGCATTGGCCTTGCCCGAGGGAATCAGAGGGCTCGCTGCGGCAGCAGTCATTACTCAAACGCTGATTGAGTTGGTCAGCGAACTAATTTACATCCGAGCAATTCCTGCTTTGGTGTGGCGCAAAATGTAGATGCCAGGGCAGACACCCTGCGCGATTAAACAGGCGCCCACATGTGCGGCAGCAGCTTGTTAATCTCACTCGCGCGCTGCGTCGGCAGGCGCATGAGAACATCCTTTAGATAGGCGTACGGATCATGGCCATTCAGCCGCGCTGACTGGATCAAGCTCATGATCGCCGCAGCCCGTTTTCCGCTGCGTAGCGACCCGGCGAAGAGCCAGTTCTTGCGCCCAAGAGCCCATGGCCGGATCTGGTTCTCCGCCCAATTATTATCAATGGGAACCGCCCCGTCATCGAGGTAGCGCGACAGCGCTGCCCAGCGTTTAAGGCTGTAATCGAGTGCTCTGCTGATGGCCGAACCTTCGGGCACAAGATCACGCTGCGCGATCATCCAGGCATGCAGCCTATCCATCACCGGTACGGCTTTTTCTTGCCGTATTCGGCGCCGTAAATCCGGCTCCAGGTCTCTGACTTCTCTTTCGATTTCGTACAACAACTGGATATAGCGCAGGGCTTGCTCGGCGAGCGTGCTTTTATTCGTAGCGTGCAGTTCGAAGAACTTGCGCCGTGTATGGGCCATGCAGCCGATCTCTGTCACGCCGAGTTCAAAGCTGGCCTTGTAGCCGCCAAAATCGTCGCAGACCAACTTGCCCTTCCAGTCCTGAAGGAAGTTGCGAGCATGCTCTCCGGCGCGACTGGAGCTGAAGTCATAAACCACCGCTGCCACATCCGAGAACTGGCTGGTAGCGTAGGCCCACACATAGGAGCGATGGGTTTTCTTTGTTCCCGGCATGAGCATCTGCACCGGTGTTTCATCTGCGTGGATGACTTGTTGCCCAAGCACTACTTCGCGCAGCGCATCGACCAGCGGCTGCAACTGAACTCCGGTCACGCCAACCCATTGAGCCAAGGTTGAACGTGGAATCGCCAGGCCCGCTCGACCGAAGATCGATTCCTGACGGTAAAGCGGCAGATGGTCAGCAAACTTGGCGATCATGACCTGTGCGAGCAGGCCCGAAGTCGGGATGCCCTTATCAATGACCTGCGCCGGAACCGGTGCCTGGATCAGCGTTTCGCAGTTATCGCAGACCCACTTGCCACGGACATGGCGCTCGACGGTGAACACGCCGGGCGTGTAGTCCAGCTTCTCGCTAACGTCCTCACCGATGCGCTTGAGGGCGCAGCCGCATGGGCAGTGAGTGTTGTCCGGTTCGTGATGGATCAACGTTCGCGGAAATTCTGCCGGCAATGCCGTGCGCTTGGGCTTTTGCTTTTCCTCGGTCGCCGTTGGTGCTATTTGCAACGCCTGAAGCTCGGCCTCAATCGCCGCGATATCAGTATCGATCAGGTCATCTAGCAGGCTGGCCTGTTCAGGATTCATCTGCTCGCTGCGCTTGGCAAACTTCAAACGCTTGAGCTGGGCGATCTCATGGGTCAGTTTCTCAATGACTGTTTGATCACGGTTGATTTTCTTGCCCATATTTGTTGACTTGCGAGAGCAACTGCACTGCGAGGACGCGCAGTTGAGTGGGAGACAGTTGGTCGAGATTGGGCGAAGAAGTCATACGCCGGACTTTGCCAGAGCAGGCGTTTCGCGACGATAGACCGATAGGCTAATGGCAGCCGTTAAAGCAGTATGATCGAGCCTCCAGAACCTGCGCGTTGCCATGGCAGCCCCAGCACCAATGCTTGAAGTTGCTCGGCATCCAGTTCCATCTCAGAACCATGGCGAATGCCAGGCCAGTGGAACTTGCCTTGGTTTAACCGGCGCGCCGCCAGCCATATTCCGAAGCCGTCATGCACCAGCACTTTCATGCGATTGGCGCGGCGGTTGGCGAACAAATAAGCGCAGTGCGGCTGCGCCGCACCGAACACCGCGATCACCTTGGCTAGCGCCGTTTCGGTGCCTGCGCGCATGTCCATCGGTTCGGTGGCGAGCCAGATAGAGTCGATGCGAATCATCGCAGAATATCTCGAAGAAAAGTCGCGCAGGCGGCAGCACTTTCAGTGGGCCAGTTCACTTTGATGATGCCGCGCGGGTGCTGTATTTCAACGCAGATATTCGATGATGCTGGATGGGAGTTCGCCCCGGCCAGCGGCATGGCTAACGGAATAAATGCAGGTGGCGGCGCCGGGATTTTCTGCGCTTGCAGCCGAATCCATTTGTGGACGAGGTTTGCGTTGAGGCTATGACCGAGCGCGACGCTGGCAATCGAAGCGCCCGGTTGGGCGCACTCTTGAATGATCTGGGCTTTGAAGGATTTGGAATAGGAACGGCGTGTTGGCTGCATGAAATACCCGCTTAAAAGGGCTAGAACTGGTGTCCACTTAATTTAAGTGCACACCATGTCTTCGCTTTGCAGGGCTGGGTAGATGACTTGACCGGACGGTTACAGCCTATTCCCGGTCTCGTTGGAAGAGTTGATCCCCGAGGATCACCTCGTTCGCGTCATTGACCTGTACGTTGCCAAGCTAGATCTGGTGTGTTGCCGCTGACCGAAAACTGACCCAGTAAAGGCTGTTCTGCCGACTGAAAACTGACCCAGGTGTTCAACTGCTTCTGCTCACTTTCCGAGCAGGAGAACACAGGGTGTGAATCAGCATGGAAATGTTGGGAAAAATCCGGCGGATGTACTTCCGCGACAAGCTCTCGCTGCACCAGATAGCCAAGCGTACCGGGCTGTCGAGAAACACCATCCGAAAATGGGTCAGAGCGCCCGAAGCTACTCAGCCGGCGTACCAGCGGTGCGCAACCTTCAGCAAACTCAGCCCTTTCCGCGAGACGCTGGAACAGGCGCTGAAAGCCGATTCGTTCCGGGCAAAGCACAATCGCAGAAGCGCCAAAGCACTTTTCCAGCAGATCAAGGCCGAGGGTTATGACGGCGGCTACAGCCAGCTCACGGCGTTTGCACGCTCGTGGCGAGGTGAACAAGGCAAGTCTTTACGCGCTTTTGTACCGCTGACGTTTGCGCTCGGTGGAGCTTTTCAATTGGACTGGAGCGAAGAAGGGCTGCTGATCGGAGGCCTGTTTCGACGCATCCAGGTCTCCCACATGAAGCTGTGCGCCAGTCGCGCATGCTGGTTGGTTGCGTACCCTAGCCAGGGTCACGAGATGCTATTCGATGCACATACACGCTCGTTCGGAGCGTTAGGTGGCGTGCCGCGTCGCGGAATCTACGACAACATGAAAACGGCTGTCTACAAGGTCAATAAAGGCAAGGGCCGCACGGTCAATGCCCGGTTTTCCGTGATGTGTGCGCACTACCTGTTCGATCCGGATTTCTGCAACGTAGCCTCTGGCTGGGAAAAGGGCATTGTCGAGAAGAACGTTCAAGACAGTCGACGACGCATTTGGCTTGACACTCAAAACTGCATGTTCCACACCTTCGAGGAACTGAATGCCTGGCTCGGCCAACGCTGTCGTGCGCTCTGGATCGAGCTGCTGCATCCGCAGTACAACGGACTTACGGTGGCGGAAGTTTTGGAGCTGAAGCAGGTCGAAATGATGCCGATGCCGACGGCCTTTGATGGCTACGTCGAGCGCACCGTACGGGTCTCCAGCACCTGCCTGATCAGCGTGGCGCGAAATCGCTATTCGATGCCTTGTGAACGAGGCGGCCAGTGGGTCAGCAGCCGTCTTTACCCATCCCGGATCGTGGTCATCGCCGATGACGCAATGATTGCCAGCCACGAGCACCTCTTTGATCGAGATCAGGTCAGTTTTGACTGGCAGCATTACATCCCACTCATCGAACGCAAGCCGGGTGCACTGCGCAATGGCGCACCGTTTGCCGATCTGCCCAATCCGTTGCGGCTTCTCAAACGGGGCCTGAGACGTCACAGCAACGGTGATCGAATCATGACGCAGGTGCTCGCTGCCGTGCCCATCGCCCTCTTGACCCGGTGCTGGTAGCGGTAGAACTGGTGCTTGAGTCGGGAAGTCTGAGCGCCGATCACATCTTAAATGTTCTCGCCCGACTCACCGCTACTGCACCACACATTCCACACTTCTCGGGCCGATGGATATCTATCTGACGGGCTACGCTTACTCTGTCAGCCAGCAATCCACACCCGCATGCCTCTGCGGCTACCCAAAAGTCTCATTACATTCAATTGATTTTTCGGGCACTGAATCCCCCCAGGCAGCCATTGCTTCCAAAACACTTCGTAATTCATTGCCCAAAGGTGTGAGCTCGTAGGTCGCGGTAGGGACGGCAGTTACCTGCCGCCCCCCGCACAGATCCGTACGTGCGGAACTACCGCATACGGCTCCTGCCTCGGGTATGTGACGCGAAGCGATCCTCAGGGTAAGGATGTGCATTTCTGGGTCTAGGTATGTAGAAGTCAGCAAGGCGTCCATAGCGTGACCATTGAAGCCGATTACGCTGGCTACGACGTTTGAGGGCTTGCCGCCATAGACGGCAGACCGCCGAACGAAAACCACCCAGACGTATCAGGTTTCCCGGCACCACGTGGTAATTGAAGTAACCGCTCACCACCCGAGTGAGCCATCGCCCTTGAACCCGGATGGGTTCATGACGTCGACGTTTCAGCTCATCCCGAATGGCCAGCAGTGTCGCACGCATTCGCTTCTTGACCATCAGTCGCAGTATTTGAAAGCCACCGTTTCTGTTGGTACTACAACAGTGTGTGAAGCCCAGGAAGTCAAAGGCCTGCGGTTTACCTAAATCTCGCTTCCTACGATTTCTCGCAGCAAAACGACCGAACTCAATCAGTCGTGTTTTCGAGGCGTTGAGCGATAAACCGAACTTGGCCAGCTTACGCAGCCAAGGGCGAACGATAGTCATGCGGTCGACAGGTGCATTCGCGACAAGCCTCAACAAACCCGCGCCAAGACTGATTCCTCCAGCGCCTTCAGTACGAATCATTCCCTGCTCTTCGAGCGCGCCTACGATGCGTTGCACCGTTGAGCGAGGCTCTTCAATTAAGCGTTCCGATAATTGCTTCGCTGGCGGGCGTACTGATTCTGAGCGAGCCGATATCGCTGCACCTATTGATGACATCAGGGGCCGTACTGGGTGGTGTCGCGCTAGCATTGTTGCCGAGCTCTTGGGCTAGAGGTCGCTAATCGCCAGGTGAATGGCTCTTTGATCCGCTCAGCCTGTACAGCTATTAAACGATTTTATAGATAAGTAACAGCGGTTTTTTGCGCTTTTCTAGAATGTGAAAGGGATTAATCTCGACCGTATCGACTCAAGCCGATAGAGAATAAAAAATCATGTCCTGTGTTCTAATCATCGAAAGCAGCGCCCGCCAACAGAAATCAGTATCTCGTCAACTGACCCAACAATTTATCAACCAGTGGCAAACTGCCCATCCAACAGATCAGATCATCATTCGTGACGTGGCCCTCAATCCTATACCCCACATGGACGCAAACTTGATCGGTGGCTGGATGAAGCCTGCCGAACAGCGCAGCGAAAAAGAGCAGGTCTGCTTGGAACGATCCAACGAACTGACCAACGAACTCATGGCCGCCGACGTGTTAGTTATAGCCTCACCGATGTATAACTTCACTATCCCCAGCACGCTTAAAGCTTGGCTAGACCATGTGATCCGTGCTGGCGTGACGTTTAAATACACTCCCGAACGCCCTCAAGGTTTATTAATCGGCAAGCGCGCCTTCGTCCTAACTGCCCGAGGCGGAATTCATGCTGATGACAGTTCGGATCACCAAGAGCCGTACCTACGTCAGATCCTGTTGTTTATTGGAATACACGACATCACCTTTATCCATGCCGAAGGGCTCAACCTCGGCAGTATTTTCCGTGAAAAAGGTATCAGGCACGCCACGACATTGCTGGCACGAATTGTTTGAGCCTTTACGTCCGGAATCCAACTCCAGTTGGTCTGCGCGTGGAAGCTTACTGAAGTACCGACTCGTCGCGAAACATTTGCTGTGAAATGAACGCCGACGGCGCGCCCATGCGATGGAGCGCTTTGAGTCTGTGGACTTCAGCCCTTCGTGAGGCCCGCAAGTACATCCGCTTTTTTCGTGAAATCTGCAACCAGGTCGACCATGGCAGTCTTTACATACGCTGGAGCAGTTTTCATAGAACCCGCGTTGAACGATGGATCTGGGTCATATTCGCTCATCAGTTGAGCACACTCGGCATAGGTCTGATCGCGCAGCTCAGCAACCATGCTCAGGCCAAAATCCAGCCCCGCCGTCACCCCAGCACCCGTAATCCTGTTACGGTCGCGTACAACACGCGCTTCGGTTGGAATTGCACCAAACCCGGCCAGAGCATCCCGGCACGACCAGTGCGAAGTTGCCTTAAAGCCCTTTAGCAGCCCCGCCGCACCAAGGATCAGCGAGCCAGAACAGACACTGGTCACGTATTTCGCACCTGAGCCGCGATCAGCCATGAAGGCCAGTGTCTCGGCGTCCGAAGCCGCTGCCAAGGTGTCATCCGTGCCACCCGGAGTAAACAACACAGTCAAATCGCGAGGGCAGGTTTCGAAAGTATCGGTCGGTATAACGGTCAACCCTGGTTACTGGATCCAGAGATTTAGCGACAATGTAAATCTGGCCCCCATGAGGGAACCAAACATGCAGTGCGGCCCGACAAGATCCATCACCGTCATGCATGGGTAAACCAGCATTGCGATTTGCTCTTCTCCCATCCAAGGCATATTGGCCATGTCGGGGCCCATATCAGGCATGTTGTGGTCATGCATGGACTTTTCGGCAGCCGATGCTCTGATGGTGATGCTGGCAGCCAAGGGTGCGAGGAGCGCACCAATGACCAGGTTACGACGCTGGTTATCGATCATAATGAATTCCTTAAAAGCTGGCAGTCAGCGTCAAATAAGCTGAACGCGGCTGGGTGGGCAATTCCACTGGAGACCCCAGGTATTGATAGGTCTCGAAGACCGTGCGACCCGTCAAATTGACCGCCGAGACTGAGAGCGTGTAACGGTCGAAATCGTAGGAGGCCTGTGCATCAAGCAGCGCGTACCCCGGCACAGAGACGGTATTCGGCAGGGTTAGCTCACGCGCACTGAGCGCAGTGACGCCGGCACCAAATCCCAGCCCCTTGGCGGTACCATCAAGTATCCGATAGCGAGCGGCAAAGCGACCGCTGTGCCAAGGCACGCGCGGCAATCCGTCACCCACCGGAATCGAATTGTCGTCTGTCACGTCAGCCTGGGTGTAGGCGTAGTTGGCCAGCAATGAAAGGGCCTGAGTCGGCTCCCAAACCAGGTCTGCTTCTACACCGCGAGCGCGTTGCTCACCGCTCTGTACTGAATACCCCAAGATCGCGTTTGTAGGATCGGGATCAGGGGTGGAAACGTTGCGGCGTCACTGCTCGAACGCTGCGAGAGTGCCGGTTAGGCCAAGATCTTTGAAGGCCAGTTTGACGCCAGCCTCATAGTTGCGAGAAAGCTCAGGCTTAGGTGTCTCCCGGCCGTTGAAGTTGAACGCCCCCCTGAAACCGGTGGAATATGCGGCAAAGAGTGCAAGGCTCTGGGTCAGGTCATAGGTGATTCCCAGCCGTGGTGTCACACGGTGATAGGAGGTATCAACGCCCTGCTCTTGTTGCTTAAGGTTGAGCTGGGTGAGACGCAATGACCCCAACAGGTGGAAGCCGCCATAGGCCGCCTGATCCTGAAGATAGAGGGCTTTCGTCTCGTAGCGGTTGGTCTGGGTCACAATCGTTTCTGGCGTCGCTCCGTAAGAAAGCCCATAACTGGGACTGGCCAGGTCAAGCTCGCCGATCAGCTCGGCATTGGAAACACCTGAGGTGAAGTCGGTACGGTCATAGCTGGCGCCCACCAACAGTTCGTGGGTGCCACCCAACGCTTCGAATCTGGAGCCCAGGTTGGTATCCAGCGTGCTCTCCCGGATGTTTGTTGGCAGGTAAAGCTTGAATATTGGGTACACCGTGGGTGTCGCAGGGTTCGCCCCAAGAAGCTCAGGAAATATGAAGGCGCCGTTGTCGCGCATTTTGCCTTCGTAATACTGGGCGGTGACGGTCATTCGCGTGTCGTCGCTAAACTCATGCTTGAGTTCGGCGGTGGTGGTCGATTCTCGATGGTGGTCTGAGGCTGCCCTCTGGTCGAGCCTGGGAACGCGTTGCGATCAATCTGACCACTCAATGCCTGGGCGGCTGGCAGGCCGGAAAATTCGAGCTCGCTGCGATCCTCATATTGGCCGCGCAATACAGCTCGGTTTCTTCTGATAGCTGAAACGCGATGCTCGGCTGTATGGACCACTGGTGGCCATTGACGTGGTCAATCCAGCTGTCGTTTTCCTGATAGTCGGCTGATATTCGCGCCGCGACCTTGTCCCCGATTGGTGTATTCAGATCAATTGCAGGACTTATCGTGCCAAAACTGCCGGCGCGAATCGAGAGCAAAGCGCTTGGCTCAGGCTCTGGGCGTTTGGATATGACGTTGATCAAGCCACCTAACGGCGCACCAATTCCCCCGCCGTATAGTACAGATGTAGGCCTTTAAGCACCTCAATACGCTCGGTACCGATGAGACTCGTCGGGTCAATGCTCGCCGCAGTGCCGCCGAAGGCCGGCAGCCCGTAAATCTCCGCCGGAAAACCGCGCACGATAGGCTGCGTGAACAGCGCCTCTTGAGGCTTGGTTGCCCTTACACCCGAGACGTTTACCAGAGCGTCGGCAAGCGAATGACTGCCCTGCTCCCTGAGCATCGCACGAGTAACGACTTGCACAGATTGCGGAACTTCGATCAAGGGAGTTTCAGTCCGTGTGGCCGAAGCAGAACTGGGCGCGCTATAGCTCTCACCAGTACCGGAAACGTTGATCGGCTCCAAGGTCCAGCTCAACGACCGAAGCGAAGGATCAGATACTGCATCAGGTTGCGCGTAGGCGCCGCTATGCAAGCAAAAACCTGCGGCAAGGCAGACGAAATGTCGCAGAGGGTGAAGGCGAATGAAACCTAACGAGCTGATCATGAGGGGCGTCTTTTCGGTCAGTGGTGCGTCCAGAGGCAGACGACCAGACTCTATAGCCCTGAGTTCCAACGCCGAAACTGCGACAGTTTGACACGCCCATGCGCTCGCCCGGATAAGTTCAGCCTACCACCCTCACACCTGACGCTTTTATTTGAAGATGGTCGCCCGCCTCTACCTACAGACCGCGTCAACCTGTCGCACTTGGTGCCTAACTGCGCGCTCATTATGCTACTTGGGAAATGGTGTCATGGATAAGTTCGGCTAGTTCCGCCAACACCTAAACATAAAAAATAATAGGTGAATCATGAAAAAGATTGTCGCTGCTGCCTGTTTTTTTCTACTTGGCTCTGTAGAAGCCGCTCAGGAACCCGAGGCCATATTCAAGCGTAGTTGTATGATGTGCCACAGTGGCCAATTAGCCATGGCTCCGAAAAAAGGCGATCAGACTGCCTGGAAACCACGCTTGGATAAAGGCATGGACACACTTGTGAAACACGTGACAGAAGGCTTTGGTGCTATGCCGCCGCGAGGCCTTTGCATGGATTGCAGCGCGAAAGATTATCAAGCCGTGATTAACTGGATGTCAAAATAGTTATCCACTTGGCAGACTTTTTTGAACTATATTTAACTTAGTCTTGAACATAATAATTCTTAATACCTAAAAGCATTCTAATAAGCGAGTTGCCTTGTACGTGAGCTAACGAAAATCTCACGTAACTGGGGTGGCTGGTTAAACGTCCTTAAAGTGTTTCGGTTTCAGGAAATGTATGTCATGCCTTCTCCCCTAATTTTGCCTAGCGCAAAGCGTAAACCCATGTCCCGCTCTATCTCTATATGGCCCCTACTGTCGGTTAGTCTTTTCTCCCTCAATCCATTGCCCTCAGCATTGGCTGAAGCCAAAAAATCAGAAGACTCGATACTGACCCTGGGTACCGTGACAGTGCAGGGCAACAGCGCGGGCAGTGGTCCGCTGAGCACCAGCAGTGTGCTCAGCTCAGTGGATATTCTTGGCGCGGACATGCTGGAAAAAATGCCGGTCAACTACAGCTGGGAACTGTTCAGTCGGGCTCCCGGGGTGATGCTCACCGAATTCAATCAAGGCACCACCTCGGGCAAAATTTCCTTTCGCGGTTTTAATGGTGAAGGCGAAGTTAACGCGGTCAAGTTGTTGATCGATGGCATTCCCAGCAACAGCAATGACGGCAATATGCCGTTTATGGACATGATTTTTCCGATGGAGCTGGACAGTATCGAGGTGGTACGCGGTACCAGCGATGCCCGCTATGGCCTTAACAATATCGCCGGCAATGTCAATATGCTCACACGTACAGGGGGTGATTACCGCAAGGCGCGAATTCGCTATGGCAGCTACAACACGCGGGAAACTCAGCTCGCCGCCGGCATCGAAAGCAGCAACTGGACGCAGAACTACTTCTTCGCCTACCAAAAATCCGGCGGTTACCGCGATCACTCCGAGGCTGACAAATTTTCGATGTCCGGAAAATGGTTCTATACCCCGGACGACAACAGCTATCGCATCGGCCTGATCGCGCGTCACTATGAAACCGAGGCGCAGGAGCCTGGTTATCTCAGTGAAGAGGATGCTCGCCACCACCCATCCATGACCAACAGCTATAACGCCACCGACAAAGGCACTCGGCGGATGAACCAGGTCAGCGTGCACTTCGATACCGAAGTGTCCGAGACACTCGCTTGGTCTGCAAAAACCTACCTCAACACCTTTGATGACCGGCGCTGGACGCAATACTGGCGCACCAGTTCTCAACAGGAGCGTGACGCTTACGAAACCCAATATGGCGCTCTCACCTCCCTGACTTGGCGCCCCGAAGTGAGCTGGCTGTACAACTTCGCTTTGGAAGGTGGCGCAGACATCCAACGCCAACAAAACCAAAGCGAACGTTACCGAACCAAGGACCGCGCACGCCAAGCTCAAACCCGTGACCAGCAATTTGATTTCGACACCTACGGCGCTTACGCCCAGGCAGAGATCAAACCGTTTGAATCGCTCAAAATCATCCCGGCGTATCGCGTCGACAAGATCCAGGGCGATTTCACGAATGAAATGACTGGCCTAGACTACGACATCAATGACTATGGGTTAATCAAACAACCCAAGCTCAGCGTGGTGTATTCCCCGTGGGACGTGGCCAGCATCTACGCAAACTGGGGGCGCACGTTCCAGGTGGGTACCGGTGCTGCGGCCTATAAGATTCCACCGAGGGATACGGACCTTGCACCGTCCATCAACGAAGGTTGGGAAACGGGAATTAAGTTCACACCGACGGACTGGGTCGACGGCCGTGTAGCCTACTGGCAACAAGAAGCGAGCGGTGAAGTCAGTCGGCGCCTAAACGACCCCAGTGGCGAGTCGGATAACGTCGGCGAAACCCGGCGCTGGGGTTATGACCTGCAGTTGAACCTACGCCCAGATGAACGCACAGATATTTGGCTGGCCTACTCCTGGCAGTATTCGAAAATACTCCAGCCAAGCTCGTCTCTGCCCAACAGTAAAGGCCAGGAAATCGACCATATCCCACATCATCTGTACACCGCAGGTGTGAGCCACAAGGTTACCCCGGCGCTGCAGTTGACGGCATGGATGAACGGCCAGACCAGCTATTACCTGGAACGTGAGAACACCAAGGGTACTTACGGCGGCTATGTTCTGATGAACCTCGGCGCTACGTACCAAGTGACTGAGGCCGTTAGCGTTGACCTGCAATTGAAAAACCTCACCAACCGTTACTACGAATATGCCTGGTACGACCCGGACGGAGCTCGAGCCTCTCTCCACTCACCAGGTGATGGGCGTGCGGTATATACAGGCGTTAGCGTGGATTTTTGATCAAACCACCTGCCGGGGCTTGATAGGCCCCGGCAACAGCGCCAACCATGACTGAAATCTAATGCTGCGCGATCTGCACGCTATAACCCATATCAAGTCTTGCGATGGCGCCGATTGAAAATGAGTGCGCATTGATTCTTCATCCGGCCAATTGCACTCGACCATTCAGCCATTGAATCCCTCAGCCTTTCTCAACTAACATCTTGCACAACCACGAGATTGGTACTCTATCAAGCTGAGCAATACCGATATTTCAGCCTTAAGAAAAAGGTCCATTCTGGTTTCGAATTCCATCACGTTTCTTATAAGACCTGACATAACGTCAACTCCATACAGGAGAGCAGAAAAGACGACAAGGCCCATAAAAAATTCTACTGAGGCAGCACTTGCACCTAAGCCAATACTGAACATTCTGACTTGCGCTACTCGCTATGAGTTTAAGAAAGTAAGATAACCGAAATGCTAAATACGAAACGACAAAACATTGACGATCTCAGCCAAAATGATCAGAATCTCAGCCAATGGTCTTTAGGGATAATCGAGATATGCTTGCTAAATCCATACAATTTATTACATACCCTCAGGTAAGCCTATTGGATTTGGCTGGCCCATTGGATGTGTTTATCGCAGCTAATCATCTTTCGCCCCCTGATCAGAAGCCGTATTCGATCTCTATTCATGCGTTAAACCCGACTAATGAAATTCTTTCAAGCTTTTCAGTTAGTGCCGAAACGTTACAACCGGAAACGCTATCAGCGCATACCTTGATCGTGCCCGGCGGGCCCGGCATTCATAAGTTTTGCAAGGATCCGAAGTTTTTTTCACATTTTGTAAACCATGCTGACAAAGCTACCCGCTTGGTTTCAGTTTGTACGGGGGTGTTCGCACTAGCGGCTGCCGGAAAGCTAGATGATCGAGAAGCCACTACACATTGGTCTTCATATGATGAGCTTGAGCATAACTTCCCCTTAATTAAGATCAGGCGCGGCCCTATATTTATTAATGATGGAAACATATGGACGTCGGCCGGTGTCACTTCTGGAATTGACTTGGCGCTGTCAATAGTTGAAGAAGACCTCGGACACTCTGCTGCACTGGAAATCGCACGTCATCTGATAGTATTTTTAAAGCGTCCTGGAGATCAAAATCAATTCAGTTCATCCTTGACGTTGCAATCAAAAAGTAGCCAGTTTTCAGATCTTCACGCTTGGATAAACAACAACCTTAATGCTGACCTGTCGATTCCTGCGCTAGCGAATTTCATGAACATGAGCGAGAGAACATTCACACGCAAATACAGTGAAAACACTGGGAAAACTCCCAGCAAGACGGTTGAACTGCTCCGCCTGGAAGCCGCACGGCATTTACTCGCCACATCCAACAGCCCGCTCAAAAAAGTAGCCCAAAGCTGCGGACTGGGCAATGAGTCGACTTTCATAAGGAGTTTCATAAAAAAATTCGCTGTTACCCCCAAGGAATATCGTGCACGGTTTAACTCACAACGATAAGCAGTCGATACCTCATTTACTCGTGTTCACCTCCCGACCCGGATTCATTTCGCGAAAAAACGTTCGTCGATACTCAGAAGGTGACGTACCGAGATGAATGCCGAACTGTTGCCTTAGCGATAAGGGCGTTCCAAAACCTGCCTCATCGGCAACACATTCGATAGGTAAGTCCGTCGTTTCCAGCAGTTCTTGTGCTCTGACAACGCGCTCTGCGTTCAACCATTTTGAGACGGTACTGCCAGTTGCTTCCCTGAAGCGCCGAGTAAACGTGCGTCTACTCATTTTCGCCATGTCCGCCAGCACGTCGAGCGACAGGTCATTGCTCAGGTTCATTCGAGCCCACGCCAGTACTTCAGATAAATGAGTCTCGCTGGACAGCTGCGGCACAGGACGCTCAACGTACTGCGCCTGGCCTCCCTGCCTATGTGGGGGGGTCACCAGCACCTTCGCGGTGCGATTCGCCACATCCGCACCGAGTCGTTGGCGGATCAGATGCAGGCAACAATCGATTGCCGCCACGGTTCCTGCAGAGGTCATAATATTGTCGGCACTGACATAGAGCACCTCGGGCCTGAAGCGAACCTCAGGAAAACGTCGCGCGAACTCATCACGAGCCGACCAGTGAGTGGTTGCTTCTTTCCCATCAAGTAGCCCGGCATCTCCGAGCACAAATGCGCCTAAACATAAGCCAACGATGAGCTTGCCTTGGGCATTGGCGACTTGCAAAGCGCTCACGAGTCGTGCAGATGCAGCGACCGATTGATCGCCCCACGCGGGAATGATGATTACGTCAGACACCTCCATCAGCTCCAGACCTTGAGTTACCGCAAGCCCGATGCCTTGGTCGCTATTCACCATTCCCGGTACTTCTGCGCAGTAACTGACCTCGTATTGAGGTTCACTTGGTGCGGATTGAACCGCACCCAGCACCACACCCGGCACAGAAAGATGGAACAGGCTTACGCCGTTAAAAGCTAGAACAGCAACGCGTATGGATGGCATCAGGCAACCTCGGATTAGCCCTGTTTTGGCTCATATCTATCGCCTACTGGGATTATGGTCGATCGCTCAGGCGTACGAACTCACCGAAGAAAGGCATACATCACCCTCCTCCACATCCCTTAAACCCCCTGGCCGCTTGGCCCAATTATATCGAAATATGTCATTCAGGCCACTGTCAGGCCCCAGAGCATTCGGCAAGAATAGAGTCCTCGATCTATCAGCTGGATTAATCCGATGAAATTTAGAACTCTTCCTTTTGCCCTCAGCATTGCTTGCACTATGGCAGCCACATCAGCATGTGCGGGTTCAAACACCCCCAACGCAGCGGACGCCTCCCATAAAGTAGACTTGCAGCAAGTTCGTAACGCAACGGTGAAAATCTCCTACGGCGGCACGACCTTCCTGATCGACCCGATGCTGGCCGAAAAGGGAACCTACCCAGGGTTTGAAAATACTTACCGTAGCAACCTGCGTAATCCCCTGGTCGATCTAACTGAGTCGCCCACTAAAGTGATCGCAGGGGTCGACGCAGTCATCGTCACTCACACCCATCTTGACCATTGGGACGATGCCGCACAAAAAGCGCTACCTAAAGACATCCCTTTGTTCACTCAGCACGAAGAGGATGCGCAGCTGATTCGCTCCCAAGGTTTTAAAAATGTGCGCGTGCTGACGGATGAAGCTGAATTCGGTGGCGTCAAAATCACCAAAGCCGGTGGTCAGCATGGCACAGACGAAATGTATGCTGCGCCCCCGCTCGCAAAGCTTCTGGGCGAAGCCATGGGCGTTGTGTTTCAGGCTCCAGGCTACAAGACCCTCTACCTTGCCGGTGACACTATTTGGCGTAAAGAAGTAGACCAGACCATTGAGAAATATCACCCTGAAGTCATCGTGCTCAACGCAGGGAAAGCAAAAGTGAACGGGTTCGAGGGTGCAATCATCATGGGTGAGGAAGACGTTCTACGCGCTTCACAGGCCGCGAAAAACGCGAAAATCGTCGCGGTACACATGGACGCAGTCAATCACATGTCCCTGACACGTGAAGAGTTGCGCACCTATGTCAAGAAGCAAGGTATAGAGACTCGCGTCGATATTCCAGAAGACGGCGCCTCACTGGAATTCTGATTCAACCCCCCCTGCGCCATGGCAGAAGACAGCTTGCTGACCCAAAAGCCGTTTCAGCCTTCAGGACAGCATCACTTTGATAAGTTAATTGGAGATCGATCATGAAACAAGGTCTTGTAGTAGTTGATCTGCAAAACGAATACCTGCCCACTGGCAAATTGCCTTTGACCGGCATCGAAGCGGCTGTGGCGAATGCTAGCCGGGTGATCAGTCACGCGCGAAATGAAGGTATTCCAGTTTTTCACATACGGCATGAATCCGATGATGAGGGGGCTCCATTCTTCGCCAAGGGAACTACCGGAGCAGAAACTCAGGCAGCTGTCGCCTCTGATGCTCAAGAACCCGTGATTGTAAAAAAACACATCAACGCATTCAGAGATACTGATCTCAAACAGCAGTTGGATACTTTGAATGTCCAAGAAATCGTCGTCATAGGTGCAATGAGCCACATGTGCATCGACGCGGTGGTACGCGCTGCAGCAGACATGGGCTATCCAGTAACCGTACTGCATGACGCTTGCGCCACCCTGGATCTTACCTTTGGCGGCGTGACCGTGCCCGCAGCTTATGCGCATGCGACGATGATGGCAGCATTTGAGTTCGGCTACGCCACCGTTAAAGCGGTAGACGAGTACCTCTCGGCATAAGCTCATGAGACTCAGTTTGTGCTTCATCTGAATGTTCAGGCGATTAGACACATCGCCAAGGGCCTTAGGCAGAAGGTGTGATAACGCACCGAGAGTGAGCCGAACAAGCGCCCCTACTGCTTCAGGGCGCTTGTTTTTTATACCACCAGCCGATTCTTGAAAGGTCTTCACCAATCCGGATCGTTTGATCGTCCTGTACCAGTTTTGTCTGCGCGAGTGGGAGCATACCTCGCATCACCAACCCTGCTGCCCTAATAAGGCTCCAAAACCCGCATCAACAGTCTTGCGCGGAACAACCTAATGACAATTGACTGGATTCACTTCACACCTTGGTCATCCCTTGCCGGCGGCGCTTTGATTGGCCTGGCAGCCGGCCTGTGGGCGGTCGCCAATGGGCGGATCGCAGGCATCAGCGGTCTGATTGGCAGCCTTCTGCAACGTCATAGCGAAGGAAAGAGTGAGAAGGCATTGTTTCTTTTTGGCCTGCTCGCCGCGCCACTGCTATGGGGCCTGTTTGTCACGTTGCCACTAATCGAGTTCCAAGGTGGAGGGTTCGAACTCATCGTCGCCGGCGTATTGGTCGGGATGGGAACACGGTATGGTTCAGGATGTACGAGTGGACATGGAGTCTGCGGTATATCGCGCCTTTCGCCGCGCTCAATGGTTGCCACTGCGTGTTTCATGCTCAGCGGCTTCATGACGGTGTACGTCCTGCGTCATGTGCTGGAGGGATGAACATGATCAAAGTATCTTCCTTCATCGCTGGCCTGCTGTTCGGCGTTGGCCTGCTTTTGGCTGGCATGGTCAACCCAGGAAAAGTACTGGCATTCCTGGATTTGTCTGGCACCTGGGACCCCTCACTGGGGCTAGTCATGATAGGTGCGATTGCCGTTGCCATAGGCCCGTTTACCTGGGCACGCCAACAATCTCGTTCGTTGCTGGAAAGAACAATACAGTTACCAACCCAACGTAAGTTGGACCCGCGCTTGATTGGCGGCAACCTGCTGTTTGGCACGGGCTGGGGATTGGCAGGCATTTGCCCTGGCCCTGCGATGGTCATACTTCTGGCAGGCCGCTGGCAAGCAATCGTGTTCATGTTGGCGATGCTGGCCGGAATGTTGTTGTTTACCGCTCTGGAGGCCAAGCCTATCCATTGATCGAGATATTTGCATGAAAACCACTCTCGGAGCAACTGACTGAATCGACCCAGATTTGGGGCCATTAACGCCACCTACCCTACTCACCTGAAGACCTGCCCTACGGTTGCAGATTAACCCCGGGCAGGCGTGTGAGGCGGTTGAGGCAGGAAGCTGCGGTCAGCTATTGCACCTGCAGCAGCATCAGGTAGCCCCCGACCAACAAGAACCAACTTAGTAGCGGATAGGTCAGCCAGCGCGCCCAATGCGACGTGACGCTGAAACCTACGCCGTGCACAAACCCCGTGCAAATCCCCAGCATCACCAGCATAAGCACGCCATGGCTGTAACGCCCATCGGGCCCGACCATAGAGCCCGGATGAATCAGCAGTAACAGCCCCATCGGCGCCGCCAGCGCCAAGGACACAACCCGGCAGGCGCCATGCTGTGTCCATCCGTTCAGGTCAGGCATCGGCCTCGGGCTCCGCGTCCAAGTCCATGTAGTTTTCCAACCACAATGCGTTGATGATTCCCACGCTGCAGGCCAGCAATACACCGAGAATCCAAGCGAAATACCACATAACAGTCGTCTCCTCTGCGGCTCAGTAAAGGCCATGTTCATTGGCTTTGATGTGATCAGCGTTGAGGGTGCCCCACATTTTGAAGTAACCCCACAGCGTGTAGCAGAGGATCAAGGGCACAAAAATGCTCGCGGCCACCAACATGATGCCCAGTGTTTTTTGACTCGACACCGCATCCCATACCGTCAGGCTCGAAGTTAGATCCAGGCTGGACGGCAGGATAAACGGGAACAGGGCAAAACCGGCGGTGCACAGGGTGCCGACCACTACCAGGGCGGAGCCGAGAAAGGCAAGCCCGGAACGACGCGCCGCCGCGGCAACAAAGGCCAACGCAGCGCCCAGCAAAGAAATAACAGGCGCCAGTTGAGTCAACGGATACCGCGAATAATTGACCAACCAACCATGATTGCTCTGTTCAACGGTTTTCCCCAGGGGATTGAGAACCGCTCCCGGATCAAACGCTGAGCGAATGGCAAACCCCTCAATATTGCCAACAGCTAGCCAGATGCCGGCCGCGATAAAGCTCGCCACATAAACCAGCAACACCCATTGCACGGCCCGTCGGGCCCGCTGCGCCAAAGCCTCCTCGGTACGCATCATTAACCAAGTACCGCCATGCAGGCACAACATGCTCAGGCTGACCACTCCGCAGAGCAACGCAAAGGGGCTGAGTAAATGCCAGAAATTGCCTTGGAACGTTAACCGCAAGTCGCCATCGAAGTGAAACGGCACCCCCAGAAACAGGTTGCCAAACGCCACGCCGAACACCAGCGAAGGCACGATCGCCCCTGTACACAGGGCCCAATCCCAACTGGCGCGCCAGCGGGGGTTTTGTAGCTTGCTGCGGTAATCGAACCCCACGGGCCGTACGAAAAGAGCGAACAACACCAACAGCAACGCCCAGTAAAAACCAGAAAATGCGGTGGCGTACACCATGGGCCAAGCGGCGAACAACGCCCCGCCTGCCGTGACGAACCACACCTGGTTGCCATCCCAATGCGGTGCAATGGTATTGATAACTACGCGCCGCTCGTCGTCGCTCCTGCCCACATAGGGCATGAGTGCGGCAGCGCCCAGATCAAAACCGTCGGTGAGGGCAAAGCCGATCAGCAGCACGCCTATCAGTACCCACCAGATCAGCTTCAGTGTTTCGTAATCAAACATGCTTATTTCCTCAAGCGTGGGCCGGCTGTGGGATCAGCGTCTGTTCAAAGTGGTAGCGCCCCGTGTGCAAACTACTTGGGCCAAGCCGGGCAAACTTGATCATCAGATACATTTCGATAACCAGCAGCACGCTGTAGAACGCCACCAGCGCCAGCAGCGAGCCCCAGACATCCGAACTGGGCACGCTGGAGGCGGACAAATGGGTCGGCAGCACTTCGGCAATCGACCAGGGTTGCCGACCGTGCTCAGCCACAAACCAGCCGGTCTGAGTCGCTACCCATGGCAGCGGCAGACTCCACAGGGCCCACTTCAGCAACCAGGGTTTGCGCTCTTCGTTTTTGCGCGCCGAGGTCCAGAACGCGCAGACAAACAGGCCCAGCATCAGCACGCCAGAGAGAACCATCAGGCGAAAACTCCAGAACAGGCTGAACACATTAGGGATGGTGTCCTGCGCTGCCTGCCGAATCTGTTCAGCATTGGCATCCACCACACGGGTGGTGTATTTCTTCAGCAGCAGGCCGTAACCCAGGTCCTGCTTGACCGCATCAAACGCAGCCAAGGTGGTTGCTGACTTGTCGCCACCACGAACTTGTTCCAACAATCCGTAAGCGATCATGCCGTTACGAATCCGCACCTCGTGCTGCACCAACAAATCGCTGATACCGGTGACATGTTTATCCAGCGAGCGGGTAGCAATCAGCCCCAACAGATACGGTACTTTTACCGCGTAGTCTGTTTGCATGGTTTCGCGGTTGGGTAGCCCGAACAAGGTGAACGCTGCCGGTGCAGGTTCGGTGTGCCATTCGGCTTCAATGGCCGCCAGCTTGGTTTTTTGCACATCACCGATCTCGTAACCAGACTCATCGCCGAGCACTATCACCGATGCAATAGCCGCTAGGCCAAACGCCGATGCAATGGCAAATGAACGCCGGGCAAAACCCTGATCGCGCTTTTTCAGCAAATAAAAGCTAGAGATGGCCAACACGAACACAGCGCCCGTGACATAACCCGAAGCCACGGTGTGTACAAACTTGACCTGGGCCACAGGGTTGAACAGCAGTGCGCTGAAACTCACTAACTCCATGCGCATGGTTTCAATGTTGAATTCGGCCCCCACTGGGTTTTGCATCCAACCGTTGGCAATCAGAATCCACAACGCCGATAGATTTGAGCCCAGTGCCACCAACCAAGTTACCGCCAGGTGTTGACGTCGCGACAGCCGATCCCAGCCGAAGAAAAACAAGCCGATAAACGTCGACTCGAGAAAGAACGCCATCAAGCCCTCAATAGCGAGTGGCGCTCCGAAAATATCCCCGACGTAATGTGAGTAATACGCCCAGTTAGTGCCGAACTGAAACTCCATAGTCAGGCCAGTGGTCACGCCGAGGGCAAAGTTGATACCAAACAACTTGCCCCAGAACTTAACCATGTCTTTGTAGACTTCTTTTCCGGTCATTACGTAGACCGACTCCATAATTGCCAGGATCACTGACAACCCCAGCGTCAGCGGCACAAATAGAAAGTGATAGAGCGCGGTCATTGCAAATTGCAAGCGCGATAGATCAACAACGCTTTCCGAGATCATCTCGGCTCTCCTTCAGATGGTTTTTCACCAGAGCCCAACACACGCTCAACGATGGGTTGGGTATCGAGGGCTGGAAGTGTGGGGTGCGCAAACCAGATGAACTTGATGAGTAAAATTATGAACAGCTTGATCACCAAGATGGCGGTGATTTCCTTGCTCAGTGAATCCTTGAACATCATGTATCCCCTGTCTGCTGGACCCAATCACCTGCCCCTGTGATGCGCACAAGGCAAGCCGGTCATTTCATAAGAGCCAGGGTTAACCCTGGAGTGATGACCTGGTTTTTCAGATAAAAAAAAGCCCCCTGGGCAGAGGGCGGAGCAACCAGAACGTGCACTGGTTAAATTGCGAAGCCTCGAGCTACCGTGGAAGTGTCTGCCTCCGCTCAAAGCCCGCACACTTTATGTGGGCAGCCTGCAGGCAACAACTGCGACAAACGGACGCACAAACCTCTCTTTTCGGTCCGATCCACGCGCCTGGCGGCGCTTGTATAAAGGCCTGATCAGACGTGGTGTTTTGTCGCAGATCACCAGTCTCGGCGGACGGATTCCCAGGGTACGTTCCATCACGGAATCGGCAACCACCGGCGAAACCCGACACCGCCTTTTCCGGTTAAAGGGCACCAGGCAAAGTCCCAAGGTACTGGCGGAAGCTCCTCCAGATCAGATTCATACCCGGCCACAAGACGCGGCGCCAACTTCCAATCGAACACCCTCTCAGGCGAGTCTTGCCAGGCCAGTACCAACCCTCGTGCCTGGCTGTCATCGCTGTTGACCCAGCGTGCCGCGGCAGCACTCATAAAGGCCTCGATATGCTCCTCATTAATCCGTGCCTGATACTTGGAGCCCAGCAGCCAGCGACACACGCTCAGGTAATAGGTCCAGTTCAGCGGTGGGTGATTGCGATAGGCCCAGGTCATGAAACCGCGAAATATATTCAGGCCGTCGGGCGGATCGAGCTTGAGTAAGCCCGGGCACACATCGAACAAGGTATGCCAGTAAGGCAGCAGCCTGGTATCGAGGTGCACGAAGCTGCGCGCGTTGCCGGGGTAATCCGGAAAGGGCAGTAAAAGCTCGCCCTGAGTGCGTAGCCGCGAAGATTTGCTAAGCAATCGAGACACACCGGATGGAACGGCTAGCACGCGCATAGTGACCTCCAGCTAATCGGTTTCGCTGTTCGTGTCGAATTGCGTTTTAAGTCATCAGGCGCTGCAAAACCTGGCATTAACAGGCGATTCAGACTTTCACATACATGAGCCATTTTTGTGCTTCTCCAATGTCACCTTTAACCGTGGAGCCCCCCGGAATGCATCGACGATGCCTGCGTTACCACCGGCAAGAGAGGGCTTAGATAAACGCGGTCATACATAAGGTGCTGGAGAGGCTCTAGGGTTGATCGATGGCCAGCGGCTTCGGGGCGAGAGCCAGCGCAAGGGTTCGGTCGGCCGCAACACGAACGCGGCGATAAATTCTGGCACCGCGAGCGCTTGCGCCGGAATCGGTACTGCACCGACGGACTGGGAACAACAGCAATGGGCTTGATCCGCCTTGGCGGAGAGCGATGGCTCTTTTTTTTCCAGCGTGAGCGAGACTTGCTGCACGCCACCCGACGAGCAAAAGCTGCCCGTCAGCAACTGCTCCAGGCTCAGAGTGCCAAAGGCGCTGGCCATCGGCAGCGCCATGAGTTTGAGTACAATCGCCAAGAACGCTGCGACCCAGGCATTCTGATGGCTGGCGCGACTCATTCCACCCCAGCGCATCAGGCCAGCCCGCTCAGATAACACATTGCGCCAAGGCGCACTGTCAGCAGGCAACACAAGAAAGGCATACGGCAACGCTCTGAATAATCACTATTGAATAGCGACTGCCCGCTCACACCTGCATAGTAAGAGTAAAAAACGGGCGGCAGCAAACAAGCGGTGTTTAGCTAATTACAGCTAACCGTTTACATAGGTCAGATCAGAGGGGATGCACGAGGGTTGGCAGAGGGCCAGGAATAACGAGGGGGGGCTTTGCAGCGTTGTTCGCGGTCAGGCCGGCGTACTTGGCCAATGCGCAGTAACCAGCCAAGACAAAACAGCAAGGCAATGCTTAAGGTCAAGGCCGAGCAGATCGGACAGGAAAAACTACCTGACCAACCACTGACGGACAGATCGGTGAGATCCGTTTTCGATGCCGGTGCAGGGCTGCCTAGGGACGAGCAGAACTGCCCGCCTACACCATTGAGCTCCAGGCCCATCATCTGCCCATGAGCCAACCCGCAGGCGAACACATTGAACAGGACGCAAAAATATAACGTCCATGCAATGAGCGAGCGGTCTGAGCGGGTCAGTTTCATGGCGACGACTCTAACACCGAACAGCACGTGGATTGAAGCGCGATTAGGGTCGCGTAAACTGCTACACAAAGCATCGGCCATCAGGGGCGGCGCCCTATCAGGGCAACCCATCCTGCGACAACCTGCCACACCCCGACAACAGAGCCAACGCTCGCGAGCGGCACATCACAGGTGTGCCAGAATGTCGCAGGTTATTAAGAATAAATAGCGTCGTTAGACTTACGGCCCTTCCTGCGGCCCGGTCTTAAGCAATGCTCAAAAGGCACCTTTGGCATACTTTCCCAACAGCCTCGCCAACCACTCAAAAACCCTGGCGTGCCTCCAGCGGTGGCCTGCTGGCGTGTGCATTGTGGATCGCCCTAAGCGGCTGCCAGCCGTCAGAGGAGTTCGCCACCCCGGAGCCTGGTGAAAAGCTCTCTGGCGGTTCGACCAGTGTTGACAAAACAGACAGTAATGGGTTTTCCATGCCCTCTGCCAACCTGTCGCCCCTTAGGCGAATGGATTTTTTTGTCGGTAACGGCTTTTTCCGCAATCCCTGGAAGGTTGCGTCCACGCAACAGAACGCACGTGACGGCCTGGGCCCGCTGTTCAATACCGACACCTGTCAGAGCTGCCACATCAAGGATGGACGCGGCCACCCACCGACCGGTGCCAACGGCCCCGCGGTATCGATGTTGGTCCGGCTCTCGATCAAGCCCAGCGCCACGGACGCCTACCAGTTACAGCGTGGTGGCGTGGTGCCAGAGCCCACCTACGGCGGGCAACTGCAGGATGCCGCGATAGCAGGCTACTTGCCTGAAGGTAGCGTGCGGGTCGAATACACCGAGATCCCCATGGTTTTTTCCGACCGCAGCCCGATTAGCCTGCGTAAACCAGACATGCACATCGACTCGCTCGGCTATGGCCCGATGCATCCAGAGACCCAACTCTCAGCCCGCATCGCCCCACCGATGATCGGTCTGGGCTTGCTGGAGGCTATTAGCGACAACGACATCCGCGCCAATGCAGTGCAGCAAGCCGAAAGCTCACGACGCGTCAGCGGCAAGGTCAACCTGGTGTGGGATGACGTCCAGGGTAAAACCGTCATCGGGCGCTTTGGCTGGAAGGCCGGCCAACCCAATCTCAACCAGCAGAATGCCCATGCCTTTGCCGGCGACATGGGGCTGACCAGCCGTGTTTTGAACCAGGACGACTGCACGAAGTATCAGGTCGCCTGCCAGCAAGCCCTGAACGGTGGCACCCCTGAGGTCAGCGATAGCATCTTGGCCAGCATCCTGTTCTATACACGTAACCTCGCGGTGCCGATGCGCCGAGACGTGGATACGCCGCAAATACTGAGGGGCAAAGCCCTGTTTCACCAAGCCGGATGCGCGACCTGCCACGTGCCCTCCTATGTCACTGCAGAGGCGGCAGAACCCGAGTTGAGCCAACAGAAAATCTACCCTTACACCGACCTGTTATTGCACGACATGGGCGATGAGTTGGGCGACGGACGTGGCGAATACCTGGCTGACGGCAATGAGTGGCGTACGCCGCCTTTATGGGGCATCGGTCTGACGCAACAAGTCAGCGGGCATACCTTGTACCTGCATGACGGGCGCGCGCGAAATCTGATGGAAGCCATCATCTGGCACGGCGGGGAAGCAAGAGGCTCGCGTAACGCTGTACTGCAGTTTGACCAGGCGCAACGCGAAGCACTGATCAGTTTCTTGAACTCTTTGTAGAAAGGATGCCCCCATGAAATCGGTATTTTCACGGCGCGCAGTACTTGGCAGCCTGAGCGTGCTTGGACTGGGCCTGTTGACGGGATGTGACAGCAACAAGCCGTCCTTCAAATACGCAAAGGATCTCAGCAACACGATCATGGGCCGCTCTTTCAAGCTCAAGGATCCACAAGGTGAAACACGGATGCTCACCAACTATAGAGGCGTGGTGGTGATGATCTTCTTCGGCTTCACCCAGTGCCCGGCGGTCTGCCCTACCGCCTTGGCCAGGGCGGTAAAAATCAAGAAACTGATGGGCCGTGACGGTGACCGGCTGCAAGTGATCTTCATCACCCTGGATCCCGAACGGGATACGCCCAAGGTCTTGGATGCATACGTCAAAGCCTTCGACCCCAGCTTCCAGGCGCTCTATGGGACCTTGGAGCAAACTGCGGCCACGGCTAAAGAGTTCGGTGTGTTTTATGAAAAAATCCCAAGTGGAGACACCTACACCCTGTCTCATACTGCCACCAGTTATGTCTATGACTCCCTGGGCAGACTGCGCTTGAGTTTGTCCGCTTCACTGACCGCACAGGAATGTGCGGAAGATTTACTCACTGTCATGGAGGTTCGTTCATGAACCCTAATCCTGCAAAAAAAAACAACAACCAACGCCTTAAACAGCTGTTTCTGAGCGTGTCACTGCTGACGCTAACAGGACAGGCCGCGGCGCAAACCCAGGTCAAGATCAGCGAGCCCTGGGTTCGGGCAACGGTAGCCGGTCAGTAAGCGACCGGGGCGTTCATAACGCTCACCGCCACTAGCGACAGCAAGCTGATCAGCGCGACCTCGCCAGTGGCCAAGATCGTACAAATTCATGAGTCGAGCATGAAAAACGATGTGATGAGTATGCAACAAGTGGAGTCGGTGGATCTGCCGGCAGGCAAAGCGGTCAGCCTGAGCCCTCACGGTTACCATGTGATGCTGATCGATTTGGTGGCTCAGGTTAAGGAAGGCGACAAGGTACCGCTGACCCTGACCGTCGAAGACGCCAAGGGTGAAAAGCAGTCGATCCAGGTCGAGGCCCCGGCCCGAGCCTTGGGCGCCCCGGAACATAGCAAGATGCATTGACGAGTTGCTATTGAAGTAGTCCACACTCACCGCTCGCTGAGCGCCTGGGTGCTCTACGCCTGCATCCTGTTCAGTCCATTTGCAGTATTTGCAGATGACCGACCCAGACTCAACGGCATGGGCGGTCAGTTCTGCTCCGGGTCCAATGACGGAGTAGGCGCCCTCTCCGCGCGCCCTTTTAAATCACTCCCACACCTGACGCTTACATTAGGCATCACTCCGAAACGCTATGAGCGAAAAGCCCAGGCAGAATCCGAATCAGCTCCTTCACCCTGAGCGGCCCTCTGACAAAACCGACCTGCCTGCCTGCTGGATCTATCAGCGCAAGGTTTCCGGTATGTACGACTGTGTAGTCAAGCTGATCAATGTCCCCTGGCACAAATGGCAGACCAATGTCATTGGAGGCTTGCTGCACCGCTGCAAGATTGCCGGTCATGCCAGTGAAGCTTGGGTCGAAAAAACTCACGTACTGCTGGGTACGCTCGGGTGTATCTCGGTGCGGATCCACGCTGACCATTGTTACCCCCATGAGCTTGCGCGCATCAGGCGGCAGAGCGAGATACACCTGCCGCAATTCACTGAGGGCAGTAGGGCAAATGTCTGGGCAAAAGGTGTAGCCGAAAAGTACCAATGTCCACTTTCCGGCGAAGAATTCTGAGTCGAAAGCCTGGCCATCTACCGTTGCCAATCGCACATCTGGTAGCACATGCGGGCTGGGCAGCAGCACAATACCGGCGCTCGCCAGCGCCGACTCATCCAACAGTTCTGTCTTCATAACCCAATAGAAAAGTCCTGAGCCCACTGCACATACAGTGGTCACCAACATCAGCAAACGACGCATTTCCACTCCAGAAATTGCAATCAGAACTCGATGCGAGCTCGTTAGTGAGAATGCTATAAAATATGCGTTCAGGGCATGTCTCCACGCGACGCACATATTCTTGCGCGTTACAACGAGGGGGCTGCGCGGCACACCAAAAGCCCCCCCTGCCACCCTGAGTGTCAGTGCTGGTGGCCTTCGCTATGGCTATGGTCAGGTTGATGCTCCGTAGGGGCGTCCTTCTGTACGACGACGTCGACTTCTAGCGCACCGGCCTTTTCGAATATCAATGTAAGAGGAAAGTGCTCACCGGCTTTGGCTTGCTGTTTCAGATTGAGCAGCATCACGTGATAGCCCATGGGCTCGAATTTCACCTCACCGCCAGCAGGAATCTCTACGCTCATTACCTGCTGCATCTTCATCGCACCACCCGCATGTACATGCTCGTGCAACTCTGCTCTGCCAGCGACACGAGTAGTTGCAGAAAGCAGGCGATCAGCTTCGCTACCCTGATTTTTGAGAACGAAATACGCAGCAGCTGTTGGTGCCACCGCAGGGAGTTCACGTGACCACGGATGAACAATTGTAATGTCGCCGGACTGAAACTCGTGTGCATGAGCAATGTGCCCTAGAGACAGGAGCGAGAACGCCAGCAAGAATTTTTTCAGGAACATGGGGTTACCTATTCAGTTAGGCAGGCGGTACCTGAAATAGACGCCTACCGGGTTGGCTAAGTGGGGTAGCGTTAACGCTCACCCAGCGTTGTTACAGCATCAGTAACGCCACTGCACAGCCACTTCCAGGCTGCGTGGCTCACCCAGGTAATACTGGGTGTTGGTCTGATGAATGAAGCGCGCGTAGGTCTCATCGGTGAGGTTGCGCAGGCGCGCGCTCAGCTCGGTATGAGCGTCAAGGTCGTGCTTGATGGACAGTCCGTAAACGGTGTAAGACGGCACCCACATGGTGTTGGCCGTGTTGGCGTAGACCGAAGAGACGTAGCGCGCATCAGCCCCGACTTGCCACGCCGGAGTCAAATCGTAGGTCAGCCAGAAGTTCGCGACACGGTCCGGAATGTTCACCGGGTTCTTGCCTTTGCGTGAATGCACCACCCCGCCAACGGTTTCATTGAACTCGTCGTATTCGGCACGCACCCAGGCGTAGTTGCCGGCAGCCAGTAACTGCGGCGTTACCTTGAACGATGCCGCCAACTCGATACCGGTGGAGGTCTGTTGACCGGCCTGCTCCGTGGTGTTCTGCAGGGTGGAAGATGGTACGGAGATGTTCTTGCGCACGATCCGATAGGCCGCTGCCGTGGCCGATCCACGCCCCTCGAGAAAGTCGAGTTTGCTACCCACCTCGACCTGTCGGCTTGTGCTCAAGTCAAAGATACCGACTTGGCCGATGCTGGCGCTGGTCAGTGTTCCGCCTGGCGGCTCGGCGGACGTGCTGTATTGGGTGTAGACGCTGGCGGTATCGCTCACGTCATAGACTAATCCGGCCCGACCGGTGAAGGCGTCCCACCGGCGATTCAGCGTATTTCGAGCCGTATGATCAATCACTTCAAAATCGATATGGTCGTAGCGCAACGCAGTAACCAGCGCCAGGCGATCGGTCAGCCGCGTGCGGTTTTCCACAAATGTCGACGAAGTGTCCGTCCAGGTACTACGGCTCTTGGTACGGGGGGTATTCATGCCTGGAATGTCGAGAAAGTTACCTGGATCGAAGCCATTCGGATCTACCGCCGCCCCGAACTGGCTATTGATAGACAGCGGATAGATGAACTGTTTATTGCGGCTGTATTCCAAGCCGAAGGCCCAGTCACTGGCCTGACCGAACAACTCACCTGTATGCGTCAATTCCAGGCGATTACCGTTTACCTCTTGGTCATGTCGCTGGCGGTAGGCGCCAGAACGAGACACGGCAGTGTTGTCGCTATTGTAGCGATACACCTCCAGGTTTCGATAATCGCGCTGGCCATCGTAGTGATAGTAGGTATTGCGCAGTTGGGTGGCATCATCCAGACGGTAGTTGGTGATTGAGCGCAGCCAGCGAGTACGTTGTTCGTAACGCCCATCATCAACGTTGTAATTGTTGAAGCGGTTGTGTTTATCGATATGCAGCTTGCCAGTCAGCGGTTGCAACACCGGCGACCCCCAATACGGACTGTCTTCCTGCTCTTCCAGATACTCAATGGCGAGTGTGTGGGATAGCTGGTCGTTGACGTCGCTCAACAGCGAAAACGCGAGATTACCGGCTCCGTTCTCCTGACGATCGATGTAGCCATTGGTGTGAGTGCGGCTGTAGTCCAGGCGCGCATAGTGCCGAGGCCCATCTCCCTGGTTGAGGGCTTGATTAACGCCAATCGCAGTTTCCCAGGTGTCATAACGCGAATAGCTCATCCGCCCCTCGACACTATCCTTATCGCGGCTGGCCAGCCTTGTAATGAAGTTCAGGCTGCCGCCCACTGCCCCGCTGCCATTGAGAAAGGACGAGGGCCCGCCTAGCAGCTCTACTCGATCATAGATCCAAGCGCCGACAGGACGGACCGCGCCGCCAGATTGCAGATTGATACCGTTAAATAGCTGGCCGATCTGCCCACCGTTGAAACCTCGATAGGCTACATAACCTCCCCAGCCGGGGGGTGCAGAAGCATTCACCCCAGGCAACGCATTGGCCGCGTCCTGAAAGTTACGCGCCCCAATGCGCTCCATTGTCTGACGGTCGGCCACGCTAACTGATGCGGGGTTCTCGCGTGCACTCAGGTTGAGGCGCGAACCGCTGTCGATGGTCTTGTCCAGACTAAGAGCGGTTGCCTCTTTGGACTCGGCAGCAACAGCGGATATGTTGACGGCAGGCAGTTTCAGGGCGTCATCTTGCGCCCACGCAAGGGTGCTGCTACCGACGAGCAGCGTCAGAGTAGTCATGCGAAACATAGAGAACTTCCAGACTTTTTATTCGATAAATCCGCACGCTGCTTGGCATAACAGCCAAACTGGACGGGTAATTTCAGAGCGAGGGAAGTCCCAAGGGGATGCGCGAGGATTTGCCGCAGGCCAGCAATACCGATTTAGTCGCGAGAGTTGCACGTTGGGAAGAGGCCGTGTCTGGTCGGTAACAAGTAAGCCCCATAGACAAAAAAACGCGGCGAGAATAATGGCACTGAACAGGCTAACCAGCACGCAAATGGAGTCCGTGGCGATGATCGGCGTGACTAGGCCGGAATCATCAAACTGAGCATCCGCGTCGAAGTTGCCACCCATGGAACAAGACGGGCCATCAAGGCCAGCGAGTTGCAACCCGGCCATCTGACCATGACTGATGGCGCAGGTGAACGCGCTGAACAGGACGCATCCATAGAGAATCCATGCGACGAGAGAGCGTTCATTGCGCGCGATTTTCATAAGGCAAGACGTCACCACAGTAAGGTAAGACGCACAGTTCAGGTGGTATTAGTCTGCGCACCTAGCCCAAATCATGAACTTCGAACATAAGAACAAGCGCCAAGGTTTTTTCAAGCCTTGGCGCCTGATGACACCGCTTTAACCCTGCCAAGAGAAATCGCATGTCATGCACAAAGGTAGCACTCACCTATCGACGTTCTGCACTGCGACAACTTGCCACACCAAAAAGCATTCACCCGTATGACAGGGTGCACCAACGCCTAACTCGATGACTGAGGCAGATTGTCGCAGGCTCTGAGGTCAAAACCTTGAAGGCCGACTGATCAGTAGTAGCGAAACCGTTACGCATAGCAAAGAATAGGCCAAACATAAAAATCGTCAAAAATGGCGGAAATGATCAACGATTTGGCATTCCTAAGAACCCAGATTATTTTATAGTTATTTTACAGCCTGAAAAATACACACCCAACGAGTGAAGTCTTCATACAACTCGCAATAGATTCCGAGTTGATCTCATGTCATATCATTAATCTAGTTAGACACTCAACACTCATTCTGCGCGAGTAATTCCTCAGAGAACTTCACCATGGCAAAATTAGTACGCAGCATCATCGAGCTTGAAACTCAAATGGATGAGAGCCTACATCTTGAAATACTGTTGCTCTTGAATAATATTAAAAAGAATTCTCCTCGTTGTGTTGGCTGCAAATTTAAAAAAAACCCAAGCTCCCGCGAGTGGTTGATAGAGTTTGTTTGGTATGATGCGGCCTCCATGCTGGCTCATTTCTCCTCCAAGTCACTGCAGGTTCTGCTCAAACTCCTAGCATCCAGGTGTTCCAGACTATCTTTCGAAGAGTTTTCAAATACCACCGCATTAAGCTGCGCTGCCTCAGCGTAACCGTGAAAAAGGGTCTCCGGGCCACAACTCGCAAATAGATGCATCTTTCAACCATTTCACCCCATATCAATATTTGAGTACTGACATGTGTACCTCATACAACTATCCTCGCGTTCAATGTTCAAAAAAGCCACTCAACCTACTAAAGCCGATGTTATCGGCAATCTTGTTTTTGGTTATTTCAGGCTGTGCAAAAACACAACATCACGAAGAAACTGGCAATAAATTTTCGACCCCAACAAAATTGCCGTCCAGCCCCATTGCCCTTATCATCTCTGATTCAGCAACTGAAACGATCAAACAGTTGATTACCTACAATAACCATTATAAAAATAGCTGGACCGCGCGTTTTTACATGGACTCCATACGCCAAGCATATGTAGAGACTTCAGATCCTGCCTTGAGTTTAAACGGCGTCACCCAGTCACTTAAAAAACGCTTCGGCGAAGTGCGTAACAACCAATCAATTGAACAAGCTTCACGCAACAACTCGCCACTCATTGCAATATTAGATATAAAAACGCGACTTATTAACAACCGCTCTTCGGAACCGGAGTCATTTCTTTCACTGGAGTTCTATACACCAGATGGGCATTACTTGGGAACTGTTGAGTCCAACATCAAACTCTCATTAACACCCTTGTGGACAAACAATAAGCGTGCACAGGAAATCGTCGCCGAAATACGACAACAAGGAGAAATCCAACAACAAGCCCTTGAATTACTCGACCAGCGCTTGAGCAAAATACCCACAGAGTAGATGTGGCGCATTGTAAAAAATCAATAGCGGCCTAAGTCACTTTGCGTGGCAGCCACTTTACTTACACAAAAATAAAATCACCTAGATGGAGTCTTACTTTAAATACTGCCGCGCTCTGAATACATTGCATCGATGCGACCGATGACGCCGAGCGAAAGATAGTCGTCCACTGTGCCTGCTTCAATGTAGCCATACCCATGTGCTAAAACTCTAGTGTCCTTAGCGGTTAATTTATTTTCCTACAAGCGACGATATCCTAAGCGCCGAATGTCATGGATTGGTTATACATATGCCTCGGCCAGCTTCTCCCTTCGCTTTAACGCCTTCTGATCTCATTACCCTGCAAGATTGGATGAGGATGAGTACCCTGGGGAAGGCCCTTGTTGAACAGACTCGCATCCTACTTCTGTTGGGTGATGGAATGACACCCAAGGCCGTCATCGACCAGGTGCAGGTCACACGGCCGACGGTATTTAAGTGGCGAAAGCGCTATCTGGAAGCCGGAATTGAGGGGCTGGAGAATCTGCCGCGCAGCGGTCAACCACTCAAGCTTGTAGCCGGAAAAAAATCAACGAAATTCTCAGGCTGACGACCAAGCGCGTCCCTAAAAAGGCCACACATTGGAGCGTTCGCTTGATGGCCAAATATGCTGGGGTCAGCACGTGGCAGGTTCGACAGCTTTGGGCGGCTTCCGACCTCAAACCCCATCGTCTGAAGATCCTCAAAATCAGCAATGATCCCCATTTCTCGGACAAAGTCGGTCGACGTGGCTGGGCTCTATTTGAACCCGCCGGATAACGCGCTGGTGCTGTCGGTTGACGAGAAAACTGAGATCCAAGCTTTGGATCGTACTCAGCCGATGTTGCCGCTGCGCCCAGGTCAGATCGAACGCCGCACGTACGACTATAAGCGTCATGGGACAGCGAGCTTGTACGCAGCCCTCGACAGCATGACCGGCTAAGTCATCGGACGGATTACCCAGCGCCATCGCGCCAAGGAGTTTCTGGCCTCTCTGCACCAGATCGATCGCAACACACCAACTGGAATGGACTTGCATGCGCTTCTGGATAACAGCTCAACTTATAAAACTGCCTTCATCAAGTAGTGGCTGGAAAAGCATCCACGCTTCAAATTGCACTTCATCCCGACCAGCGCATCCTGGCTGAACGCCGTGGAGGGCTGGTTTGCACAAGTGGAAAGACGAGCGCTGTACAGGGGGCGCCTTCACCAGCGCGGCCGATTTGACAACAGCTATCCGTCAATTTATCGAAGCTCATAACGAGCATTCAGCCAAACCCTTCAAATGGAACAAAACGGCTGAGGCCATCATCAGTTACGCGCATAAGCAAAGCTGAGCGTGATAAAAAATAAGTTAATTGATTAACCGCTCAGGCCATTCGTTTCAAGCACTCCAGACTGCCCGATTGTTGAGTAACTGTTCGAACCTGCTGCCGGGGTTCACTCTGGCTGCTGCTCTTAGGCAGGCCAAGAAGCATTGGGGAAGAAGCTGCCATCGAAACCGAATAACGTAAAAACCTTGTAAAGGAATGTTGAGCGTCCGCTTACTAACGCAGGGTATTCAACGCAAAAAACGCTCCCTATGAACGACTGCTGATGAATCGTGGCGTGACAACTCATCACGCTTCGGAGCGCTGAACATAGACCCGATCAGCATAGAAGATCGTTGTTCTAAACGAGCTCAAATTTGGACAAGCATAGAACTTAATCAATATTTTCAGTGCTACTGCGTAATCACCTACCCAGTACGGTAAAATTTTGCTATTTACATGGTTTTTGGCAATAATCATAAATACAAACGCTGATCGAGGCCGTTCTAACCGCCCATGCTGGATATTCAGTGACTTATGTTCAATGGCATTTACGCCAAATTCAATTTTTTGTCGGCAGGCATTAATGGAGGGTCAAATCGATACCGAGTCGTTCACGGCGATACTGTTAGCCAGCGACGGCTTGTTTCTGCTTCTGATTTTGTTCGGCGCGGTGCAAGTCACAATGTTTACTTTATCCTGGACTCAAGGTGAACACTTCCAGAAGAACGTGGTAATCGGAATGCTGGTGGCAGCCTGCGGGTTGTTCGTGTTGTTGCTACCAAGCGCCAGTTCATCTCCCTTGGGTAGCCGCATTGCTAATGACGATTTCCGGCGTGGCGTAGGGCGCCTATTCAGTGTTCGGAAAATCAGCCGTGAATCCACTCGCGGAAACCGCTGACAATTTTGCGAGATGCCTCACCTTTCTGCTTTACTGGCTCCAGCAACCGTGTTCGGAGGTGGCCTTCACATGAGATTTCCCGGAGTGATGTACGCGCTTGCATCGGGTGTGTTGACATCAGGTTTTGGCTCTACGCTGTGGTACCGCATCGTCAGACATATCAGTTCCCAGCAAGCCGCCACTCTTCAGTTAAGCGTTCCAATCATTGTGTTGTTGGCAGGCGTACGAATTTTGAACGAGCCGATATCGCTGTACCTATTGATGATATCAGCCGTCGTACTTGGCGGTGTCACGCTGGCCTTATTGCCGTGCTATGCGACAACAGGTCGCTGATCAAGGAGAATGACTGCTAGCAGATCAGATCATCATTCGTGACGTGGCCCTCAATCCCATACCTCACATGGACGCAAACTTGCTGGGTGGCTGGATGATACCTGCTGGACAATGTAGCAAAACGAACAGCCATGCTTGGAACGCTCCAATAAGCTTACCAACGAGCTCCTGCCGCTGAGGTGTGCTTGCCGGCCGCAACACATGAGAGATCACTATGTCATTACGCGCGCTTCGTACCTTAATTGCTATCGCTCAGCACGGTTCATTTGCGCGAGCCGCAGACACAGTTCATCTCACACAATCAGCAGTGAGCCTGCACATAAAGTCACTTGAAGAGGAGTTCAACGCTTCGTTGTTTGACCGCTCGCGTCGATTGCCCGTATTAACCGACGCAGGCCACTTAGCGGTGGAGCGGGCGCGCGAGATCGTTGCACTTTACGACAGCATTGCTTCGGACATTGGAGGTGATCACGAGCTGCGGGGTCGACTGAAAATTGGTGCCATCCAGACTGCACTGGCCAGTGCGTTGCCTTTGGCCCTGGCCGCGCTAGCTGCCGAGCACCCACATCTACGCATAAACGTAGCCTCAGGCATGTCTGCCGAATTGGCCACGCGCGTAGAGGCTGGTGAGTTGGATGTCGCACTCACCACAGAACCTGTGAAACCGCACCCTTACGGTTTGGTTAGTACAACACTCTACGAAGAAGGCTTTTGGATCATTGCTCCGGGCTCATGCGCAGGTTTAGATTTTAGACAGCTACTTCAGCAACTACCGTTTATCCGCTTTGACCGCAGGGCATGGGCCGGGCGTACCATTGACCGGGAGCTTCGTCGGCTGCGCCTTCGCGTGCAAACCAGTATGGAGTTAGACAGTCAGGATGCGATCATCCAGATGGTTGCCAGTGGTCTGGGGGTGTCAGTGGTTCCACTTTCCAGCCAGAACCTCGAACAACTCAAACACCTGGAAGTCCAGCCATTCGGATCACCGCAAAAAACGCGTTGTGTTGTGCTTTTGGAGCAAGAAGAAAGGCCATTAGGTCGGCTGGCAGCGGCCCTGGCGGAGGCTGTCAAAAAGCACGCCCCCATGTAACGACTAATGAGTAAAACTTGTCGAAACATGAATTTTATATCGTTTTTACTTTAGGTATCGATTCCTTATCGTAGTGCCCATCCAATCGCATTTCGAAGGGCATCATGCACGGCAACGAAACTCCAACCAGTGCTTTCCAGTCACCCATTCTACTCATGGCCAAACGCGCTACCACCATGCGCGCTGAGGGGCGGGATGTTATTGACTTAACGCTTGGCGAACCTGATTTCAATGCGCCTGAGCACGTGCTGGATGCAGCGCACCTAGCGCTAGGCGCCCGTCTAACCTACTCCCCATCAAACGGTATTGAGCCGCTTCGCAAGGCTATCCGTATGCGGGCACGTGAAGACCGAGGATTAGATTTCGGTGATGATCAAATCGCGGTTGGGTGTGGCGCAAAACAGATCATCTTTAACGCCTTCCAAGCGACCCTTAAGCCCGGTAATGACGTTATTGTCCCCGCCCCTTACTGGGCCAGCTATCCCGCCATGATCAAGATGTGCGGTGCGCAACCGATCATTCTTCCGACTACCGCTTCGGAAGGATTCAGATTGACAGCGGAGCACTTGGCAGCAGGTCTGCGCCTGGCTAAATTGCCAAAGTGGGTAGTTCTCAATGCACCTGGTAATCCTTCCGGCTCTTTGTACTCTGAGACCGAGTTGCAAGCGATGGCTGAAGTTCTGCGCCATTACCCAGATGTGATGGTGCTGTCAGACGATATCTACGCGGAAATTCGATTCACCCAAGACCCTTATCTGACATTGGCATCGGTAGCGCCAGACCTGGCAGAACGTATCCTCATCGTCGATGGCGTATCTAAAGCCTATGCTATGACAGGTTGGCGTGTAGGTTGGGGGTGCGGCTCGAGGTCGCTGATTTCGGCGATCACTACCGTACAATCTCAAAACTGCACGCAGACCAGCACCTTGAGCCAACTCGCTGCGGTCGCAGCACTTGAAGGGCCACGAAACTTTCTTGCTGAGCGCAATGCGATCTATCGTCAGCGCCGAGATGCTGCACTTCATGTCCTCCGGTCGAGCGATAAACTGGAGGTATCGTGCCCAGAGGGTGCATTTTATTTACTTCCTCAGATCAAAACGGGTGTAGACGATCAAACTCTCGCGCTTGATCTGCTCGAAGTCGGCGTCGCAACGGTTCCCGGAAGTGCTTTTGGGCTGCCTGGCCACCTTCGGCTTTCTTTTGCTACGGACGAAGCTACGCTAGTTGAAGGGTGTAAACGGTTGGTTCGTGCGCTCGAGGCGTACTCGTGACTGCCGAACTTTTGATTGCCCTCGCGCCTATTGTCCTGCTGATTGCCATGGGCGCCTGGCTCAAGCGCAGTCGGTTTCTAGAAGACAGTTTCTGGGCACAGGCAGAGCGCCTAGGCTACTACGTTCTCCTACCCGCGCTATTTTTGCATGGTCTGGCGACCGCCAAATTGGACAACGTGCCAGTCCAAGGGATGATCATGGCGCTTGTACTCTCGACGATCATGGTCGCACTGCTGATGGTCGGCGCCCGTGGGATCATTAAGGGTAACGACGCAGCGTTCACTTCCGTCTTCCAGGGAGGGGTGCGTTTTAATAACTACGTGGGCGTCTCAGTGGTGGCCGGCTTGTTCGGTGCTCAGGGCATCGCTCTGGCTGCCGTAGCCAATGCGGCCATAGTGCCGACCGTGAACATTCTGTGCGTACTGGTGTTCGCGCGTTACGGCACAGGTGGCAGGATGTCTGCGGGCAATGTTGCCAAGCAGTTGGCACTGAACCCACTGGTACTCGCCTGTTTCGGAGGGATACTGCTTCAGGCACTAGGATTGGGCCTGCCTGCCGGCATTGAGCCGATGATTAAGGCTTTAGGGCAGGCATCCTTACCACTGGGCTTACTGTGTGTAGGGGCAGCACTTGAGTTGGGCTCTGTGCGCAGCTGGATTCGGCCCGTCGCATATTCATCGGTGGTCAAGTTCATGATCATGCCACTAACCACGCTGTGCGCATGTCATGTGTTTGGATTAGACGGCAAAGCAGCAATAGCGGCATTGCTCTTCCAGGCACTGCCTACAGCCTCGTCGTCCTACATCATGGCGAGACAGCTAGGTGGAGACGCACCTCTCATGGCGGGGATAATTGCCAGTCAAACTTTGCTTGCAGCACTAGCACTTCCCATTGCAGTGATCGTTTTGATTCCTTGGGTCTGATGTTCATGGTCTTCAGCCTGGAAAGCTGGAGTTGATGCGAAGACTGACCTAAAAATTTAACGCATCCGGTAAATTTGTAACGCTTGAGTCAGAGTAGTCGCGGTGAAGAGATAGCCATTCGATGGTGGCATCGGCACCCTAACATTGAACGGAGTAATGCCTACTCAACACAGACCGGCACCATACTCTCGAATGCCAGAAAGCAAACGTGTGTTCACTGGACGCTGACTCATAACATTCGCCGTGAATGAATGCTCACGGCGCGCCCCTGAAATGGAACGCGCAGTAAGTCTTGGAGATTCAACCTTTCGTCATACCAGCAAGTGTTTCTGCACTCCTCGTGAAATCTACAGCCATCTGGATCATTGCCTTCTTCAGCGAACCGATATAGATCTCAACATGGCGAACAGACTCAGCCATGCTCCAATCCGGCGGCGGTTTCCCATCAGGCGATCACGGTGCGGTCAGACCTTGTCTTCAGCAAGCGCGACCGGGCTGCGCATGACGGTCAGCCATGCATCCCAAGCGACCAGCACCAACAGGCTGGAACCCAATACAGGCAGTGCGACACCCAGCAACAGCGCGACGCTGACTACCGCGACTTGCGCGCCGCTGCTCAACGTACGCCAAGCGCTGAGCAGCGTGGCAGCCCTCCCCCCGCTCAGTGCTCGTGTAGGCCGACGGCGCCACCACATCAGGTAACCCATGACGACCAGCACCACCAGCCCAGTGGCGAACACAATCAACACCAACTGATTCGCCAGCCCGAACAACACGCCCATGTGGGCATCGATGCCCCAGCGGGTCAGCTTGGCTGCCAGTGGGTACTGGGCAAACACAACCTTGTCGACGACGGCCAGGGTGGCTGCGTCAATCGCCACGGCGTCGACCTGGGTTGGCCAACGGCGGTCAATCTCGGTGACGGTCCAGGCTTTGTCCGGTGCCGAGGACGGGCGTATTTCGACTCGGGCGGCATCAATCCCCTCAGCGTGCGCCTTGGCCAGCACCGTATCAAACAGAGAGAGGTCCAGGGTCGATGTGAGCATCGTCACGCCGGCCATGTGGTGTCCTGCATGTTCATCCGACGGCCTGTTCGTCGCGTGAGTCTGCCCCAGCGTGGTAGACACGCTGGGAGTGGACCAACCCCAGTAGGCTCTCAGTATGCCGATGTTGTCGCCCGCCCACTGGGACCAGGTCAACCCGGTCGCCGAGAAGAACAGCAGCCCCAGCAGCAGGCAAAGTCCAAGCGTTGCATGAAGCTGACGCAGGCCTTTTTTCGCTGGCCTCGTTGCAGGCATCTTTTTGCGGTGTTGTGCGAACCACAGCAGCAAACCGCCTAGTGCGGCGACCCACAACCAGGAGGCTGCCAGTTCGCTATAAATGCGGCCGATATCACCCAGCATCAGCCCACGATGGAACTGATCGATCCAGGTCCGCAGTGGCAGCACGCCACTGGTGCCATACACCTTCATGTCGCCACGCACCTGCCCACTGACGGGATCAACGAATATCGCACGGTATTCGGAAGGCCCCAGCTCAGGCATCGCAACTAACACGCGCGCAGTATCGCCCTGAGCAGGGGCAGGGCGCACCGCTGTCACCGCCACTGAAGGCCCCACCACTACCTGAGCTGACTGGACTATTTGCGCGAGGCTCAAGGACGGCCCTTGGGACTCGGTATGAAGAGCATGGTCGTAAAGGCGGCTTTCGATTTGCGGTGTGAGGGCATACAGCACGCCGCTGACCGCTGCCACCAGCAAAAACGGACCGACTAAAAAACCAATATAAAAATGCAGTCTTCTGATTAAAGCTTGCAGCGCACCTGGCGCTGGGTTTCCCGGTTTGGACATCAGGACTCACCACGTAGACATGCTTGCACAGCGCAATCAATGAGTCGCGCACGCACTTCAGAATTCTGGGCTGTGGAACTACTCGCAGAGGCGAGCGCCAACAGCCCAGTCAAGGCGCGATGCGCCATGCCTGGCGCACCACAAAAAAACGCCTATCCCTTTTCAGGGCACAGGCGTTTGATAACAAGACTCTAACCCTGCCAAGAGAAATCATCGCGTCATCCTAAAATTTAGCACGCAGCCGATGACGGGCGAGGCTGCGACAATCTGCCACATATAAAAGCATCGCCGCCCAAACTCAATGGTATTCAAGCCCCATCCACACGCTGCGGCAGAACGTCGCACTTTGGCTGTTCAAAGCCTCTCAATAGACTTGGATCGCGGCTGCCGTGAGAGCAAGCGGCAGCACGTTTCATACGCCACGGAGGGCATGCGCCACTTCGAGTGCGAGCTTTCTTATTATAAAAATACTCGTTGAGGTCAACCGTGAAAAAAATATTGGCTGCGGCCTTGGTATTCGCATTTTCTACTGCCCATGCTGCACAGGATCCTGAGGCGGTCTTCAATCGCTCCTGCACGATGTGTCACAGCGGCCAACTGCCTATGGCGCCGAAAAAAGGCGATAAGGTGGCCTGGAAACAGCGCCTGGAGCAAGGCAATGATGTACTGGTCAAGCATGTGACCGAAGGGTTCAACGCCATGCCGGCGCGTGGCCTGTGCATGAACTGCACTGCTGAGGATTACAAGGCAGTGATCGACTGGATGTCGAAGTAAGTGTGGCGCTTGAAGCCGCCTCTGAACTGCCCAGTTTGGTGGCCAAGCAGTCCATCCGCTCAAGCCTGCGCGTGCGCTGCAAAAAGTAGTCGTGATGTGGCCTCCCCCCCTAATATCAGGTTCTTCAAGGATTACCGGGAAAGACGCTCTTAATCTTCATGCAAAAGAATTCGCTATCCCGGTAACCGTACGCCATCTGCTTGATGACCTTTATTCGATTGTTTATTCCTTCCAACTGAACGGTGTGCATCGGCCAACGAACCCGGCTCACCAGTCCCCGCCAGTAACCCTTTAGCCATTTGGCGAACTGGACCAGAGCTGGTATTTCGCTTTCGTGCGCATGGCGCAGCCATTGCTTCAAGGCCGATCGCCAACCGCATGCAGTACTCGGCGTCCAGAGTGTTTTGAGTTCAGCCTTCATCAAATAGACCGTCATCAACGCTTGGTTAGCCGCCAGCAGACCCTCCAGTCGGACCTGTTGTTTCGGCGTTTTCCAGTTCTGCGGATTGCGCAGCAACAGCCATCGCGCCTCCTTGATGACCTTGCGGGCAGGCTTGTCGTGACGCAACCGGTTAGCCTCGTCGACGCGAACCCGATCAATCACCTCTCGGCCATATTTTTGGCCACCACATGGAACAGATCGTAGGCCACTCGCGCGTTAGGACATTGCTGACGAACCTCCAGGTCAAAAGCGGTGTTCATGTCCATCGCCACCGCTTCTATTCGAGCGCAACCCTCTTGCCCCAGTTGCTCGAAGAAAGGCCTGACCACTGCTCGGCTGCGGCCTTCACCGCCCCACAGCACGCGTCGTGCATCCGCATCCAGGACCACGCTGGCGTAACGATGACCTTTGAACAGGGCGAATTCGTCCATCACCAGACGTCGCGGTCGCCTTTGGCAAAACGCTCAACGCCGCTTGCAAGGCTCGACGCTACAGCAACCGAACGGTGCCCCAGTGCAGCCGAAACAGTTGAGCGACGTGCAGTGTGGGAAGGCGCTCGCAGGCTTGAATGACCGCCTCGGCCAAACGCCGCGTCATGCGGGCATAGCGGTCCAGCCAACTGACGGCCTCCATACGTTTACCGCAGTCACGACAGCCAACACGCCTGAGTAACAGGCTGAGGCGCAGCGTCCGCCCGAGAATTGGTAAATCCGGGACAGTTCGCTCGCAATACTCAGGCGTGATTGAACAGCGTTTTTGGCCGCCGCTACAGGAAGGGAAACGGGTGGCGTGGGGAATCAGGTCGTTCTGAATCGCGTCGCCATCAGGCTTGATCGTGACAACAGAAAAGCCCTCCCGAAAAGGAACGAACGTATTAATATCGTGCATAAGAACGCCGGTTTTTTAGATGTGTTTGCTCGCACGAACATCATCAATCAAATCGGCGTTCTTGTTTCTGTGTTTCTCGGGATTCCGTGAAGAACCAAAAAAAGCCCCGCTACCGAATAGGGCACGGGGCAAAACATTGGTTGGATGCGGCCAACCAAAGGAGCTCTGTTGGTTACTTGCTGGCGACTGTTTCCGGTGACCATCCGCCACCCAGCGCCTTGTAGATCGCGACAATGCCGCGGTACAGATCGACTTCGGCCTGGGCCTGGGAGTCTTCAGCCGCCAGGCGTTCGCGCTGGGCGTCGAGCAGCACCAGGAAATCCACCCTGCCTTCGCGGTAGCGAATGTCGGCCAGGTCGGCGGCGGCGCGGCTTGATTCACTTTGGCGAATCAACGAGATCAGCCGTTGCTGGCGTTTGCCGTAGTCGCTGAAGGCGTTTTCTGACTCTTCCAGGGCCAGCAGCACTTGCTGTTCGTAGGTCGCCAGGGCGCCATCCGCCTCAGCATCGGCGCCGCGCAAGCGGGCCCGCACGCTGCCCAGGTCAAACGCGGCCCAAGTGATGCTTGGCCCCAGCGCCCAGGCGTTGGCAGCCGAGGAACCGATCTGCGAACCGCGCCCGGCGGTAAAGCCGAGGAAGCCGCTGAGACTGACCCGAGGGAACAGGTCGGCCTTGGCCACGCCGATGCGCGCAGTGGCGGCGGCCAGTTTGCGTTCGGCGCTCAAAATGTCCGGGCGCCGTTGCAGCAGTTCGCCCGGGTCACCAATCGGTAAGGCCTTGGCAATTGCAGGCAATTGCGCCGGGCTCAGGTCCACCGTGAGTGTGTCCGGGCGTTCGCCGAGCAGGGTAGCAATGCGGTTGCGCTGACGTGCCTGTTCGGCTTGCAGTTGCGGCACACTGGCTTCAACCGAGGCCAGGCGCGCATCGGCGCGCACCACGTCGAGTTGATCGCCGACCCCGGCATCACGCAGGCTTTCGGTGATCTTGCGTGACTCCTGCTGGTTGTTCAGGTTTGCCAGGGCGATTTTTTCCCGCAGTTGGGCGCCGCGCAGTTGGCCGTAGGCGTCCACCAGTTCGGCAATCAGGCTGACTTGCAGTTGGTAGAGGTCGGCATCGGCAGCCTGCTGGTCGGCATCGCTGGCTTCTAGGTTGCGCTGGATACGCCCAAACAGGTCCAGCTCCCAGGCCATGTCCAGGCCCAGGTCGTAACGTTCACTTTTCACGCGCTGGGTGCTTTGCCCTGGGATCTGGCCCTTGGCCTGGTCACTGCTGGCGCGGCTGGTGATGGTGGGCATGGCGTCATTGCTGGCGTCATCGTGAATTGCCCGGGCCGCCCGCAGCCGGGCAAAGGCGACCTGCAGTTCGCGGTTGCCCTGCAAGGACTGGGTCACCAGTTGGTTGAGGATCGGGTCCTCAAATTGCTGCCACCAGATGCCTTCAAAGCGTGCCTGGTCAAAATTCTTTTGCCCGACGGCGCCATCGGTGGCGGCCGTGATATGGACCGCCTCCAGGTTCTGGGGCTTGTAGTCCGGGCCCACGGCGCAGGCGCTAAGCGCCACGGCCAACAGACTCGGGAGGAAGACTTTCAGGCTCATTGTTGCGCCTCCAACTTCGGGGCGCGAGCGGCTTTGCGAGCCTCACCGCGTTGCACATAGTTGCGGATCAGGACGTAGAACACCGGGGTCAGCAGCAGGCCGAAGAAGGTCACCCCGAGCATCCCGGAGAACACCGCGACACCCATGGCGTGTCGCATTTCAGCACCGGCACCGCTGGAGAACACCAGGGGCACCACACCCATGATGAAGGCAAACGAGGTCATCAGGATCGGCCGCAGACGCAGGCGGCAGGCTTCCAGCACCGCAGCCAGCGGGTCGAGGCCTTCCTCTTGTTTGTCCTTGGCAAACTCGACGATCAGAATCGCGTTCTTACACGCCAGGCCCACCAGTACGATCAAGCCGATCTGGGTGAAGATGTTGTTGTCACCCCCCGACAGGATCACCCCGGTAATGGCCGAGAGCAGGGTCATCGGCACGATCAGGATCACCGCCAGTGGCAGGCTCCAGCTTTCGTACTGGGCGGCGAGCACCAGGAACGCCAGCAATACGCAGAGCGGGAACACGAACAGCGCGGTATTGCCCGAGAGAATCTGCTGGTAGGTCAGGTCGGTCCACTCGTAGGTCATGCCGTTGGGCAGTTCCTCCTTGAGCAGTTTCTCGATGGCTTTTTCGGCCTGGCCAGAGCTGTAGCCGGGCGCGGCGGCGCCGTTGATTTCAGCTGTGATAAAGCCGTTGTAGTGCATCACGCGGTCCGGGCCCGCGGTGTCGCTGACCTTGATGAAGGTCGCCAGCGGGATCATTTCGCCTTTGTTGTTGCGCACTTTGAGCTGGCCGATCTGGTCCGGTTCAAGGCGGAACTGCTGCTCGGCCTGGACGTTGACCTGATAGGTGCGACCGAAGCGGTTGAAGTCGTTGGCATACAGCGAACCTAGGTAGATCTGCAGGGTGTCGAAGATGTCGCTGACGGCCACGCCGTGGGTCATGGCTTTTTCGCGGTCGATGGCGGCATCGACCTGAGGCACGTTCACCGTGTAGCTGGTGAACAGCCCAGCCAGTTCCGGCACGCCGTGGCTTTTGTTGATGATGTTCATGGTTTCTTTGTACAGCTCGTCGTAGCCCAGGTTGCCCCGGTCTTCGATCTGCAGGCGGAACCCGCCAATGGTGCCCAGGCCCTGTACCGGCGGCGGCGGGAAGATCGCCATGTAGGCTTCCTGGATTTCGCCGAATTTTCCGTTCAACGCACCGGCAATCGCGCCGGCGGACATGCTTGGGTCTTTACGCTCGTCGAACGGCTTCAAGGTGACAAATATCACACCGTTGTTCGTGCTGTTGGTGAAGCCGTTGATCGACAAGCCTGGGAGCGCTGCGGTGCTTTCCACTCCCGGCTGTTTCAAGGCAATGTCGGACATGCGCTTGATCACGTCTTCGGTGCGATCAAGGCTCGCCGCATCCGGCAGTTGAGCGAAGGCCACGAGGTATTGCTTGTCCTGGCCAGGTACGAAACCGGTCGGGGTGTTGGAAAAACCAAAGAAGGTTAGGACCATCAGCCCCGCGTACAGCACCAAGGCAATACCGCTGCTGCGGATTACACGCGCCACGGCGCCGACGTAGCCATGGCTGGCTTTCTCGAAAAAGCGATTGAACGGACGGAATAACCAGCCACCAAACAGTTTGTCGAGCGCTTTTGAGACACGATCCTTCGGCGTGTTATGGCTACGCAGCAACACGGCGGCCAGAGCAGGGGACAAGGTCAGCGAGTTGAACGCCGAAATCACCGTGGAAATCGCAATGGTCAGGGCGAACTGTTTGTAAAACTGCCCGGTCAAGCCGCTTATAAAGGCCGCTGGAATGAACACCGCACACAGCACCAGTGCCGTGGCAATGATCGGACCAGTGACTTCGCTCATGGCCTTTTGAGTGGCCGGGAGGGGCTCCAGGCCCAGCTCAATGTTGCGCTCAACGTTCTCCACCACCACGATGGCGTCGTCCACCACGATACCGATAGCGAGTACCAAACCGAACAATGACAGCGCGTTAAGCGAGAAACCGAACATGTGCATGACCGCAAAGGTACCAATCAGCGACACCGGCACGGCCACCAACGGAATGATCGAGGCGCGCCAGGTTTGCAGAAAAAGGATCACCACCAGCACCACTAGAATCAAGGCTTCAAACAGAGTGTGGACCACCGCCTCGATAGAGCCACGCACGAAGACGGTTGGATCGTAGGCGATGGCGAAATCCATACCTTGCGGAAAGTTTTTCTTCAACTCAGCCATTTTTTCACGAACGTCGTTTGATATCTGGATCGCATTGGAGCCAGGACGCTGGAAGATCGGCAATCCCACCGCCGGCTGGTTGTTAAGCAAGGAGCGCAACGCGTATTGGCTGGAGCCCAGCTCGACCCGCGCAATGTCCTTCAGCCGAGTGATTTCACCGTTATCGCCGGAACGAATGATGACATTCTCGAACTCTTCTTCAGTGACCAGACGGCCCTGGGTATTGACCGACAACTGGAAGGCGGTCGCGTTCGGGGCTGGTTGGGCGCCCAAGGCACCAGCGGCCACTTGACGGTTCTGCTCGCGAATGGCGGTCACCACATCGGTAGCGGTCAGGTTACGCGACGCGATCTTGTTCGGGTCCAACCAGACGCGCAGGGAGTAGTCGCCCATGCCGAACAACTGCACATCACCCACACCGCTAAGGCGGGCCAACTCATCCTTGATGTTGAGAATCGCGTAGTTGGACAGGTAGAGCATGTCGTAGCGTTTGTCCGGCGAGGTCAAGTGCACCACCATGGTCAGGTTCGGGGAGGCCTTGTCCACAGTGATACCGATGCGACTCACTTCCTCAGGCAGTTTCGGCTGGGTCCGTGTTACACGGTTTTGTACCTGCACCTGAGCGTTGTCCAGGTCGGTGCCCAGGGCGAAGGTGATGGTCAGGGTCAGCTTGCCGTCGGCGGTCGACTGTGAGGACATGTACAGCATGTTCTCAACGCCGGTGATGGCCTGCTCCAGCGGAGCCGCCACGGTTTCACCAATGACTTTGGGGTTGGCCCCAGGGAAGTTGGCGCGTACCACCACGGTGGGCGGAACCACTTCCGGGTATTCGCTGATCGGCAGTTGGAACAGCGAAATTGCGCCGGCGATCAAAATCAGCAGCGAAAGCACCGCGGCGAAAATCGGCCGTGAAATGAAGATTTGGGAGAAATTCATCGGAGTTGTAGTCTCTTAGCCGCGTGGAGTCGCAGTGTTGGTCAGTATCGCTGCTGTACCAGGCGCACTTTTGGCGGATTTGACCTGAGGCAAGTTGTTGGCTTCCAGTGCTTGTCGTTGTAGTGCCAGAGCGGCAAGGGCTTCTTTGCTGGCCATGGGGATGACTTCAGGGGTGACCGGCGAACCTGGACGCACCCGCTGCAAGCCTTTGACGATAATGGTGTCGCCCTTGTTAAGGCCGCTGCGCACGATGCGCAAACCTTCGATCTTCGGCCCCAGTTCGACGGAGCGGTACACGGAGTTGTTGTCGGCATCCATCACCAGCACGAACTTCTTGCCCAGATCGGTACCCACGGCTTCGTCGTTGATCAGCACGGCGGAGTAGGTGCCGCTGCCCACTAGCTTCAGGCGAGCATAGAGACCTGGGGTGTAGGTGCCGTCGCTGTTGTCGAACACCGCACGGCCGCGGATGGTGCCGGTTTTCGGGTTGACCTGGTTGTCGACAAAGTTCATCTGGCCCAAGTGCGGGTTGCCGTCTTCATTGGACAGGCCGAGGTACACCGGGGTGGTAGCACCGCGTTGGCCTTGGCGCGCGAGCTGGGTGTATTTGAGGAACACACGCTCGTCGGCATCGAAGTAGGCGTAGACCTTGTCGGTGGAAACCACGCTGGTCAGGGCCGTGGTATCGGCGGTGACCAAGTTGCCGGCGGTGATTTCCGCACGGCTGACGCGGCCACTGATCGGCGAGGTGACGCGGGTGAAGCTCAGGTTGAGTTTGGCCAGGTCCAGTTGCGCCTGGACTGCGCCAACGGCGGCGCGGGCTTCCTGGGACGCACTGGTACGCGAGTCAGCCAGTTCGGCGGAGATCGCGTTGCTGGTGCGCAGACGCTCACCGCGCTGGGCTTCGTTTTCACTGCGGGTGGCGTTGGCTCGGCCTTGGGCGACTAGGGCTTCAAGGCGGCGCACTTCAGCCTGGAATGGACGTGGGTCGATCTGGAACAACAAATCGCCCTTTTTCACCAGGGCGCCTTCGGTGAAGGCCACTTGATCGATCTGACCGGAAACCCGTGGTCGGATTTCAACGGTTTCCGGGGCTTCGAGGCGCCCGGTGAATTCGTCCCATTCATTCACCGGTTGTTCCAGCACCTTGGCCACGCTGACTTTGGCGGCCTGCATGCTGGCGGCGGTTTCCGGGGCTTTACCGCAAGCGCTCATCACCAGCACGGCAAGGGCCGCGAGTGGATACCGCAAGAGTTTGAGTGACTGGTCCATGGTTCATAAGCCCCTGTAATTGTATTAGTTGAACATGATCATCCTTGAACTTTTTATCAATCCAGCAACACTCAATCAGCCAACCATTTGTAACTCCTGCCCCCTCAACCCCCACTTTGCAGAGCTCTGGTGGTGATATTCCAGGAGATCAAGAAAACCTATAACTGCAGAATTAAAAGTGCCATCCATTTCCTCCTCAAACTCCATGACACTTTTTATGGCGCCCGACATATAGTCAACTCCGAACCCGTCAAAAAAAATAACGACGACACCCTATAACCAAAACCTTTTTAGACATTCCCCACAGCCAACAAACTAATGCGTCAAGCAGCGCATCCACTTACGAAAATACTGTAACTGAACGCTCAAAATAAAAAGAGACAAAACGTTGACGATTTCAGCCAAACTGATCAGCCCCTCCTCCAACTGTCAACAAGAAAAAGCCGAACACGCAGCGAAAAGACCGAACACACTCTAAGCACGACGAATGAATCTAAATTATTAGGAGCCTAATAATAAATTCTTTCTTACGCTTATAAAATATCGTGTTTTTCTTTAAAGCAAGCTGAAATAAACCTAATGCTGGCGAATTCTTGAATCCAAACAAAGAAACTTGATTGTTCTAATACCCGAAGAAGAAAGACGTTCTATCTTTCCAGTAGCCTCACGCACCAGTGTCGATAGGTCTCGTTCACTTTTACGGTACTTAGAAGTTCTCACTGAAATTAAACCTCGAATTTTTCCGTCTACGAAAAAGAGAACTGCCAAGCCAAAGCCTCCCAATACGTGCCCCTATCAACAGGAGCCCAACCTCTTCCATTCCAGATCTTCTTTTTGCAACTACGAAGAAGTAAATGCTGTATCAATTATCCTTTCAAGATTTAGAGACGCGACCACGCGTAGAACGCAGAAGGCTAATACAGTTTTGCCCGCAGCACCGGCCTACAGGGAACATTTACGTTCATCTGGAGTTTGTACTGAATAGGTCTCCAGACTTTTATCACGCCCAGCAATTCGGACTTTCTTATTACTCTCGTCGTATGAAAGTAGCGAACCAGTGAGAGTCAAGTTTTCTCGTCCCAAATGTAAAAATATTCAGTCTCCAATCCCGCCGCCTTTGATCCGATCCGCCGTCAGTCATGCAAGAAATATTAGCCGTTGGATGACTCCTTAAAAGGTTTCCTCACTATTAGATTTCTCGATCGGCTAGTATACGCCGATAATATTTCCCTAATACCCGCCTAAAACGTTGGCACCTGCAGCCTCGCCAAACGAGGAAACGGGTTGTATATCAAACTCTTCCGGCGTCAGGCTGTTATTAGCTGCTGAGCGAAAACGGACGCAGTAAGACCGTTATGACGATTGAAAACTGCTCTAGGTGTTCAACTGCTTCAACTCACTTTCAGAGCATGAAAATATAGGTTGATCGCTTGACAGCAGAGAAATTATCAACTACGTATGAGCCTCCAACGGTCAATCAGCAAAAATTGGCGGAAATCATCAACTTTTTGTCATTTTTTTTCAGCCGATCTGAATTAAGCTCGCTCAGCAGTTAAAGCCGTTGGTTCCATCAAAGCTCGTTTGGATGCCCCCTAAATTTAGTAAGCCTAAATTTTTCAAGAAAACACTCAAAAATAAACTCTTCAGGAGCAACGGATTTCAAGGAGGAGAAACTGTTATGTACGCAACTCGAAGCTGCCATCCCAACGCGAAGATTTTTTATCGGCCCATTGATGCGGCCTTACGTTGGTGTAACTTAATGGCCTTCGAGAGGGAAATTCTTGAGGCAGGGCGGCATTGCACCACCATGCTCAAAATCGCCTTCCCACAGTGGCCATGTTTGCATGCAAATACCGAAAAAATTTTGGATGGGATTCAACATGGAGAACTCGCCTACGGTTGCTTCGGCGTGCCAGTCGCAACTGGAACACCCATTGACTGCAACCAAATAACCGTGCGCCATACTGATCTTAGGTTCTGGATGTCGCGATACTATCCTGACCAGCGACCGGCGTTTCTTTTTGAAGGTTCACTCAAGCAGCAGAATACTATAAGTATAGGTGCATATTTAACCTTACAATGTGATCGGGACGCCTTGCAACTACAGTTAAAAAATATAGAAACAGCCTATCAGCAACTGTTAAATGAACTTGAAAGTATCGGATTGGAAAAGGAGAACATACATCACCTGCTCAAGACCAATAGTAAGGTTAGCGACCGGAGCGAAACCGCGTACCTCCACATCATCGGTGCAATGGTCAGCCTTTTCCTAGATCACTCCCCCTCGGGAAAACCTCATTCAGTTTTCAGATCCCAAGCTGCCATTGTCGACGCGCTGACCGCTCACCATAAAAACCTGTCTGGCATTTCCAAGCGCACCTTGGATGAAAAATTCGCTGCTGCCAAACGAAGTCTCTCGAAGCGCTGAGTCCCATTGCACCGCAATCATCCCAATTGCAGTGCAATGACTCTCTACCGTTTCTGCTATTCAATTCAGGTCACTTCCCACTACGCGCCAATCGACGCCAGGAGTGACCATCATGTTCAATCAGCTTTCACCTATTGCAGACTTGCTCCAACCGCCGCTCGAACGTCACATCATGCGGCGTGAGGAGGTGGAGCGTAAAACCGGCTTCAAGCGTGCACACATCTATAACCTGATGAAGGAAGGTAAATTCCCTCAAGCCAAACGCATAGGGTTGCGTGCGGTTGGCTGGGACTCGCTAGAAATCGAGCAGTGGGTCGTTGAGCGCTTAGGCCAACAGGTCTGATGCCATGCATGTGCTATCGGTGGTTTCAACGAAAGGTGGCGTAGGCAAAACCACAGTATCCGCCAATCTCGGCGGTCTGCTGGCGGATGCTGGTCTACGTGTTCTACTGCTCGATCTGGATAGCCAACCCACCCTCTCCAGCTATTACGCCTTGAGCCAGAAAGCTATTGCTGGCGCTCACGAGCTCATTGCACTCAAGTTAACAACGCCTGCACAGATTATTTCCAGGACCGTGATTGCAGGGCTCGACCTCATCATCTCCAACGACGCTCAGGGCCAGTTGAGTACATTACTGCTGCACGCCCCTGACGGGAGATTACGGCTGCGCAATTTGCTCGACGATTTTCGCCCCCGTTATGACCTGCTTTTGATCGACACCCAAGGCGCACGTAGCGTGCTAGTAGAGATGGCCATCCTCGCCTGCGATATCGCCCTCTCCCCCATCACACCGGAAATGCTAGCCGCCCGCGAACTACGCCGCGGCACTTTGAGGCTGTTCAGTGATCTCGAATCATTTCGTCACCTGGGTATTACGCCGCCACCGTTGCGACTGCTGCTGAACCAGGTAAATAGCATCCGAGTAGACACGCGAATGATCATCCGAGACCTGCGCGAGACCTTCGCTGGGGCTACCAACATCTCGGTTCTAGAAACCATAGTTCCAGACCGAGTGGCGTATCTCAATGCCGCCTCCCTCGGCCTACCAGTCCACCGAATCGAGACGCGCCGGTCACGCGAACGACGCTCGCCACCAGCATTGGAAACTATGCAAGCGCTGGCCATTGAGTTGTCTCCGGAATGGCGCGAGGCGATATCTACGGTGAACAGATGCGCGGATGTTCAATGAGACAAATCACCCAACTGGCATTTCTCACCCCGTCATTGAGTTTGATCGACCTTGAGACCAACCATGTTTGGCTAGGAGTCTTCTGATGTTGGATCAACTGCCCATCATCGTTCCACCCTCCATTCAACCCCACCACCGACCTTGTGAGGAGTACTGCACTGTGGTCTTTCGCCTGCAGGGTGGGCGCTCGGCCATGAACTGGTTCCTCGCAGAACTTTCCCGACACTTCGAAGGTTCAGGGACTGCCGAGATCGTCAAGTTCGAGGTCGGTGATCATTTGCACAACCGCCGTTAACTGAGGTTATTCAGATGAAAAAGCTCAGTCAGGAGGAAGTCACCGACAAGCTGCATCAGGACCATTTTCCTCGAGCTTCAGAACTGGAGCGGCTGTCCGACCCACTTGCTGACACGCCTATGTTGGTGACGCTGGAGCAGTTGCGGCCGTACGAACACAACCCGCGCTTCATCCGTAATCCTCTATACGACGATATCAAAGCTTCGATCCGTGAACGCGGGCTGGATCAACCGCCACCGATTACCCGCCGCCCCGGAGAAACCTATTTCATCATCCGCAACGGCGGTAATACGCGATTGGCGATTCTCGGCGAGCTGTGGCAGGAAACCCGCGACGAGCGCTTCTTTCGCATTCATTGCCTGTTCCGGCCTTGGAGCAATGAAATCACCGCCCTACTCGGCCATCTGGCTGAAAGCGATCTACATGGCCAACTCACGTTCATCGAACGGGCTCTGGCGGTAGCCAAACTCAAAGCCATGCTCGAACGAGAGGGAGCTGTGCTATCACAACGTGAGCTGGCACGACGTCTTGCCGCTGGAGGCTATCCGATTTCGCAATCACACATCAGCCGTATGTTGGACACCCTTGAACACGTACTGCCCGCCATTCCACAAACCCTGTATGCCGGATTGGGTAAACCACAGATCGAACGACTAATCGGTCTGCGTAGCCAGGCCGAACGAACCTGGAACCATTATCCAACCGTCACTGTTGCGTTCGCCGAGTTTTGGCTCGATACCCTGGGCGACTTTGACACCGACCCCGAGTCATTCGATCTTGAGCAGCTCCAGGATGAACTGCTTGAACGCATGAGCCGTTTACTCGGACAGTCCTACCGTATGTTGGCCCTGGAGCTGAGCGATACCCAACGAGTCATCTCGACGCCTGGCATTGTCATCACCACGCCCTCAGAGAACACCCCTCTGCCGAGCGTTAATGAAGCCGCGGCAGAACCTCTCTCCTCCGATCCTCATCCCAAATCAACTGAGACCAAGTCCCTGACCGAAACAGCGCGAGAGGAACGGCTAACACCGCACGAAACGAATGTCGTTTCAGAGGTCAGCCCTCCGTCACGTGTTCAACAGATTCGTGAACAGATCGAGCGCGAGATCTCAATCGATACAGCACCGACCGTCGAGGCATGCGCGATCGACGACATCTGGATCATCGCACCCACACTGGATAGCCCCGAAGAACTGCGTTTAGCCATTGCCGGACTGGCGCGGGAAATGGCGACCTATGCCGGACATCCCGAGAGCATCATCGATCAGACGCATGGCTTGGGTTTTGCCCTCAACATCGAGCCACTTGATCTTGCAGCGCCTCGCGCGACCGGCGTTCACCTACTGCTCCTGGCCCTGCTACGCGCTCAAGACGACGTTAACTGGGAGGACCGCAAGCAACTGCCCTCAGCCCTGTTCGGCCAGTTGTTGTTGGGGGTCTACCAACTCCCGCTGACAGATCGTCCCGCCGTGGATGTGGGACTGGAGCGACTGCCCGACGGCTTGCTCATCAAACTGTATCGCCTGATCCGCCTAGCCCGTCGCCTGATCGACTTAACGCTTCCCCATGAAGTCAACTCACAGAAGGAATTGCCATGAGCTTATCCTTCAATGTGCTCAACCAGGCCATGCTGACCCAGGTCCTTCACGAGTTGCGCCTGGGTAACCTGCAACGCTGCAAAGCACTCGGCTTGGGTGAGGACGACATCTACCTGTTGCAATCCTTACCGCCCACCACGCTGTCGCGCCTGGCCCATGCCACCGTACCTTGGGTTGAGGTCAAGATTGACTCGCCGGTGCTACATCGGTTGATCGAGCAAGCCGAACGCGACGAGCAGAACGAACGGCTGATCAATCGAGCGCTCAAGCTGGGCGCCAGCAGCACCATCATGTATCGCTGCTTCGGCTTGGCGCATTCGGAAACCGCCCTGCGTCGACGCCTGCTCAAGATAGAAACCCGTAAGGGCCGTCCTCAGCATTTGAGCGAAGCCCAGGAACATGCGCTCTGGCAGCGATGGTGCCAGCTACGCGCGCAGGACGGTACCGAGGATCAGCTCGACGCCATGATGATGCTGGCCGAAGAACAACAGATCAGCTTGACCATCGTGTGGCAGCAGATCGACCATTACAGCAACGAAATATGAACACCGCCCCTTCCAGTCGCTGGCAGCGTGTCCTGCAGCAATGCACCCAACAGCTGAGTGAACGCTGGCCAGCACGCCCTACCACTGAACAGCCCTCTTACCAGGCTCTGCAAGCTGGTTTTCTGTTCAGTGGTCAATCACACGAAGTCGTGCCGCGTCGACTGCTGCTGGATAGTCGGTTGACGCCGTTGGAACGTAATGCCTGGCAAGTATTTCGACTCATGTTGCAAGGCCAGGGCGTGGTCACGCCGCGCTATGAAGATTTGCAGCCGTACCTTTCGAGCGTGCCCTACGGTGCATCAGCTTCCCGTGAAACCATCGCCCGCGTCTTGACGATGCTCAGACTGACCCGCTGGCTCAGCTTGGTGAGTCGCGCCCGCGATCAGATCAGCGGACGTCATCAAGGTTCTCTGTATGTTCTACACGATGAGCCGTTAACCCCCGCAGAGGCCATGGAACTGGATCAGGATTACCTGGAGCTGGTCGGACATGCCCTCGCTCATGCCACCAAAGCGGTGCGTATTGTCGCCCAGCACGTAGTGGAGGAGGTCCGCCAGGACACGAATATCGATCGGGATCGGTTACCGACGCGGCTCGACAGTTGGGGCGAACATTGGACACAGCAAGGATTGGATCGGGCAACCGCTGACGCGTTACGCGACTCCGAACGGGGTGGCGATCACCGCGTTCGGAATCGTGCAGACCTTCGTTCGGAATCCGAACCAGGCTTGAACACCAGCGTTTCCGGCACCGTTCGGAATCCGAACGCCGCCTGTACTGTATTAAAAGAAAGTATTTGTACTGTACCGCGCGCGACCCCGGCGGTGGATAACCTGCTCTGGCCCACCCCACTGCACCTGAGCCCAAGCGAGCATCAGGCCGTCACCGTGGCGTTGAACAAACTTAAACCAGCGGATCGGCAGGCGGTGCTCAACGAAGCGGGGGCACGCTGTGCGGCCGGTGGAATCCGCAAGCCAGCGGCCTATCTGATGGGTCTAATCCAGCGTGCGCTGAAAGGCGATTTTCGTCCTTGGGCAGGTCAGGCAGAACCTTTACCCATTGCAGAACCGCCCCTACCGGCCACCTCGCGATCAACTCGACAACAGGGCGAACCCGCATCCGCCCTCGCACTAGCGTGCCTGAATGAGCTACGCCAACTGCGTGGCAAACGCGGTGGACGTCAATAGATTTGATGCCACTGGCATCAAATCTACTGACGTCTACATAGTTAGCACTCTTAAACCAAACCGAACAGACCGCATTCAGCTTTTTGGCTGTCTTTACCTCTCATCTGTCGCAACGTTCCCCTCCAAGCGAATGCGAGGACATCACCGTGGCCGATCACTATCAACTCAATCTGGGTTCATTGCGCAGCAGCATTACCCTGACCCTGCACACTCACCACGCTGCCCGTATCTGGCAAGGTCGGACCGCACGCGAAGGCGTCCACTCGATCATGGGCATGGCCGGTTACATCAGTGCCACCAACCTGATCAAACAAACCGCGGCCCAGGATGATCCCTATGCCGACTGGGCCATCGTGCAACTCGAAGAAAAACTGACGCAAGCCAAGATCGGAATGCTGGAACTGACCCAACAGCTGGATCGGATCAGACAAGACCTGCCGACGCAGATCGATATGGGCGACAACCTCAATATCCACCCCGTGACCTTGCCGTTGTATATCGGCAGCCAGCTGGGTTTTCTGGCGGTCTACCTGCTGACCGATTACGACACCCTGGTGCGTCGTACCCTATTGGCCCATCACACCGCCCTGATCGGTCGCAGAGACATGGAAGCCTGGATCGACGACGGTGCCCATCTGCTGCGCAGCCTGTTCGGCCAAGCGCAACGCTATCGGCATGCTGGCGTCACCCGCGACGACATGGCGGCGAACAACGCCCGTGCCATTGCGGCCATTGAGAAACTGGGTTTGCCCCCGATGGACATCCTTGAAGGTATTCGTCGCTCCCAGTTCGCGCCGCCAATCATTCGTCGTGGTGCGGTAGCAGTGGATGATGCTGACGCGTTGGCAGAGGAAGCCGGAGAGCCATCTGCGACAGTGGATGAGTCGGAGGACGAAGCATGAATCCCATGATCCCGATTCAACCAATGCCCTTCGAAGCGTTGACACCGGATGCTTATCGGCAGCTCGAACACGCGGCCTCCCTAAAAGGCCTTTTAAAACCTTTTAAGGGTAAGGGGGAGTTGGAGCAGCTGGCGCAGATGGCGAGGGAAATCGAGGCGCAGTTATGTGACTTGATGGAGGCTGTGGTGCAGCAAGCCGGACAGCCCCCTTACTCACTGCTGGGTATCCGATTGGTGCTGCAGAACACCAGCGCTGGCAGCACCTTTTTGCGTTGGCGCACCCGTGACTTCACCCGTATGGGGGTGGCGGTCTGGGAACGCCAGATCTCCAACAAAGCCCTGACGCAGGTAGTACGCGAGGGATTGCGCCGTTTCGAATGCAATCGCATCGCACTGAATCTACAGATGAGTGTGGTGCATTCGCTCTACCGCCAGGCCACGACCTGTGCGATCAAAATGGACAGTGCCGAACGGCTGCTGCGCCAGTTCACAACCGCAGTGGAGGTATCACGATGAGTACTTTTTTCGTCGGCGAAGGCAATATCGGCAGTGCGCCAGAGTTCCAGGAATTTCCGTCAGGTAATGACGAGCCACGGCGTTTGCTAAGGCTGAATGTGTACTTCGACAACCCCGTGCCACGCGATGGCAGCTATGAAGATCGAGGCGGCTATTGGGCGCCGGTTGAGCTCTGGCACCGCGAGGCTGAACACTGGAGCACGCTGTATCGGAAAGGTATGCGCGTATTGGTCGAAGGCCGCACCGTGCGCGATGAGTGGGAGGACAGCGATGACAATGCGCGGGTGACCTTCAAGATCGAGGCCCGTCGAGTCGGCATCCTGCCTCACCGGGTGCACAGTGTGGTCATGCGGGAACGCTCCAGTGAACCGGCGGCATCTGCGACGCACGTCGGGCAAAATACAGAGCAGGCCAGTTCAGCTACGTCCAAACCCCGAAAGCGCAGAGGACAGCCATCTACGGACTGACTTCAGGCATAAAAATTGCGCCTTTGCGCGAAGTTGCTGGTTGTTATTACTCGCTGCTCGTGAAGATCCACACTATCGTCCACGCTGCAATCGGCTAGCGGCCTCGGACCATTTATGCCCGTCCTCACCGACTAATATGAGGAACCTGCCATTCAGGTTTCTCATATCTCGCAACGGCTGTTTCCAACAACGCTGCTCCGAACTCAATCCGGAGTAGTTCCATGCGTCTCTTCCTCTGCGAGAAACCTTCCCAAGGTCGTGACATCGCCAAGGTTCTCGGAGCCACTCGACGCGGTGATGGTTGCCTGATCGGCACCGATTCAACCGTCACCTGGTGTATCGGTCACCTGCTGGAAACGGCCCCACCTGAAGCCTATGGCGATCAGTACAAAACCTGGTCGTTGGATCATCTACCGATCCTCCCTACGCAGTGGAGGGTTGAGGTCAAACCCAAGACTGTCGCGCAGTTCAAAATCATCAAACAGCTGCTCAACGAAGCTACCACCGTCGTCATCGCCACCGACGCCGATCGCGAAGGTGAAATGATTGCCCGCGAGTTACTGGAGCTCTGCAAGTATCGAGGCCCCGTTCAGCGCCTCTGGTTATCCGCACTCAACGAGGCGTCGATTCGCAAAGCATTGTCCTCGCTGAAGTCCGGCCAGGAGACCTTCCCGCTCTATCATTCAGCCCTCGCCCGCAGCCGCGCCGACTGGCTGATCGGTATGAACCTTAGTCGCTTGTTTACCCTCCTCGGACGGCGGGCGGGCTATGACGGAGTATTGTCGGTTGGACGCGTCCAGACACCCACTTTACGTCTGGTAGTCGATCGGGATCGCGCGATTGCCAGCTTCGTCTCGGTACCCTACTGGGACGTGGATGTGCACCTGTCCTCAATGGGACAACCATTCATCGCATCGTGGTTACCACCAAGCTCAGGACGAGATGAGGCCGGTCGTTGCCTGCAGCAGGCGCTTGCCCGTCACGCGGTCCAAGCGATCTCTAGCAGTAAGACCGCCACAGTACTCTCGCTGCAGACTGAGCATTCCCGAGAACCGCCACCCCTGCCCTTAGACCTGAGCACACTGCAAGAAGTCTGCTCACGCAAGCTGGGACTCGGCGTTCAGGAAACCCTGAACATCGCCCAGGCTCTGTATGAAACCCACAAAGCCACCACCTACCCGCGCAGCGATTGCCGATATTTGCCTGAGAGTATGTTCGACGAGGTACCCGCGGTATTCGATGCCCTGTTCGAAACAGATCCTGCACTGCTGCCCGCACTGGGAGGACTCGATCGATTACTGCACTCCCGTGCGTGGAACGATGCCAAGGTCACAGCGCATCACGGCATCATCCCCACCATCGAGCCGGCGAACCTGGCGCGGATGTCCGAACAAGAACGCCAAGTCTACGAACTGATTCGTAGCCACTACCTCGCGCAATTTCTTCCGCATCATGAGTTTGATCGGACCCAGGTCGAACTGAAGTGTGGCGAAGAACGATTGACCGCTGTTGGCAAACAGATCCTGGTCCAGGGCTGGAAAGGCTTGCTCTCCGACAACACCGAGGACGATGCGCCCAGTCAAAAGTCTCAAGTCTTACCAGACTTACAACAAGGTACTCAGTGCGCAGTGGACGACGTCGAACTCAAGTCCATGCGCACTGCCGCTCCCAAACCACTCACTGAGGGCGATCTGATCAAGGCCATGAAAAATGTGGCCAAGCTGGTCAACGACCCACGCCTGAAACAAAAACTTCGGGACACCACCGGTATCGGCACCGAAGCCACGCGAGCCGGTATCATCAAGGGGTTGATTGATCGCGGTTATTTGCTGAAGAAAAAACGCGCCTTGATGGCCTCCGCAGCGGCCCATACCCTGATCGAGGCGGTACCTGCTGCAGTCGCGGATCCGGGTATGACCGCGATCTGGGAACAGGCTCTGGACGAAATCGAAGTGGGACGTCTGACCCTGGATGCGTTCGTCGCCAAGCAGGCGACTTGGATTGCGCAATTGGTCGAACACTGCGGAACGCTCACCTTGGCGGTACCTGTCGAAGCCGGTCCAGCCTGCCCCATATGCAATGCCTCAACACTCAGACGAAAGGGGAAATCAGGGCCATTTTGGTCGTGCTCCCACTACCCAGACTGCAAAGGCACTGTGCCCATCAGAAAAGATTCGTGTCGCCCATGACGCGCCATTGAAGATCAACATGAATATTGGAGGCGATGTACTGGTCAGTGCATCATCAACGGCGGCTGATCCCTCTCTAAGTCGCTGAGTGGTTGTCCGATTTCACGCGCCAAGGCGATGCCTGTCGAAATCCATATCTGCCCTAGTTCGTTGAACGCTTTCAGGTGAGCAGGATTTTCGTTGAGCCAACGGACAAGGCTGTCGAAGTGTTCGTGGTTATCAGGGCAATCATGAATCTTGATGAACAGCTCCAGTGTTCGATCCCAGATCAGATCCATGACGTTCTCGCTCTGCTCTTCCATGCTCAACCATTCCTCAGCTTGGCCCTATCAGACCATTCATTCTCACGGGCCACCCTGGACTCTGATTCCTGGAGGAATAGAACCCACGTCGCATTACACAGCGATTTCAGCCAATATAGCAACCCAAAAAGTCGATACTCAACCGCTAAGGATGTTCATGTCAATAGGTCTTTGCTCAACCATTCGGGTTGAACTGGAGAACTCATCACTTGGCACATAAACATCCAACCCAAGCCCAAATCGGGCGCATGATCGCGAAACACCGGACCGAGCGTAATCTGACCCAGGAAGAGGTGGCTGAGCGCATGGGGATCGGCAGTGAAGCCATATCGCGCCTGGAGCGGGGTGTAGTGGAGCTTTCCGTGGTCAAGCTGATGCAGTTGGCGGACATTTTCGACTGCCGAATGGATGAACTGCTGACGGAGTCGAGCAATCGTCCCAATGACCAGGGCCAGATGATCGCAGGTCTGCTGAGTGGACTGAAAGAAAGCGACCGTGCCTATATCTTGGCAACCGTCGAACAATTAGCCGCTCATCTCGCCAACAAGTGAGCTCCTTCGCTCGCATTCGATATAGGGGGCTCTGAGGGACGCCCTCTGTCTTGACGTCGTCCCACCCTCTCTGCTGTAGTGCCTCAGGATCACCGCCAACGGCGACCCAAGACCGATTCGCTCCGGGCAGCTCGGTCGGACTCCTAGAGTTCGGAGCCTTCTCTTCTGCGGAATTTCACTCCCATTTTGTGCTCGACCTGATTGTGGTGGCGGATGACCACTGTTGCCTCTGCCAGGCAATAGCGGTCATCCGCTTCGACGATCGTATTCAGTCCCGGAGCCCGCCGGGGAAACACTGGGCACCCTTTGTGCGCGGATGCGTGCCAGCAGCTTCCGACCCAGGCCACGACAAGGGTCGGTTGGCGAATCATGGCGCAGTTAAACCAAGTTTTGCGAGGAGCTTGTCGACTGCGTAAGACCGCCAAAGGTGGCTTTTCTGTTCCTCGCCTGGCACCCCGCCAGGCCCGCTCTTCACTTTCTTCAATCCAGTGACTGCCATTGTATTCCGGCCTTAAAAAATCCGGTTGCAGCGTCTTGACGCTCCCCTATGACAGGCTTATACCAAGGGCGTGGTTCGCTGTCGTTGACAGCCCAGCCCAGGTAGCCAGAACCTTCAAGGCTACGCCACGTTCGTGGTGGTTTACCCAAGTGCGATCAGCGTTCGGAAGCTCGCGCGGTTACCGCTTCAGCGGTGATGAATGCCCACTACCCCATGCCTGCGGATCACCACCTCAGACGGTTTTCTGCTGCACAGCTATTCCCCAGACGCATCGTTCTGATCGTCATCGGCTTGCCGGTGGCGAGTCGTTCATCGCTCGACTTCACCTTACCCACCCTGACGGGGGCTCACTTCCCCGTCAGGGCCTGTGCGTCGCCGTTTTCCCTTGAAACAGGAGAACCACCATGGCCCACGCCAACCAATCCCAAGAAGCGACCACTTACTTCAATCTGCACACCACCGGTATCGGTTACCTCAACCGTGTTCGTGAAGTACAAGTCCGCCGCGGCCAACCCTTCATGGCCTGCGATATCGCCGCCCTGCACGGTGCCACCGATGCCGTGGAGTACACCCGCTTCGACTGCAAGGTCGCTGGAGGCGAAGCTGAACGTTTGATTCGTCTCTACATGGACGCTGTCAACGCCGAGAAAAAGGTCTTGCTGTCGTTCCGTATCGGCGATCTATGGATTGATCCGTTTCTCTACGAGAAAGGCGATAAACAAGGCCAACCAGGCGCCAGTCTGAAAGGTCGTTTGCTGTTCATCGACTGGATCAAGGTCAACGGCACGTTCGAATACAAAGCGCCCGCCAGGCAGGAAGCAACAGCACCTGCTGAGCAAGCGCCCACCAGTGAGCCATCTCCAACATCGGCTGAGGCCGAAGCTGAGGGGACCGACGAACCAACAGAGGCTCAGGTCGAACCTGAATCTTTACCCACTCCCCACACGGCCCGCCGTCATGCCACCCGTACCGTTCAGTCCGCCTGAACAGTCAACGATGTTCCACATAAAGGCGCTCCCTCGAGCGCCTTTTCTTCAATAGCACAGGAGAACGACATGGAATCCTTCTGGCTTTGCGACGACTGCCTGTTTGCTACTGCTTACGAGGACTACAGCACGTTATCGCTCTATTACACGACGGATGAAATTGAGAAACGCATCGCCGGCATCCATCGAGAACTGGTTCGGTTAATGCCCATCAGTGCCGACTTCGATCCCGAAACTGGCTGGGGAATAAAAGCTTTTTCCCCATTGCCCTGCGACGGTTGTAGTTCGCCCCTACACGGTCAACGCCACCGATTCACGCGACTGTAAACAGCGCGCCATCTGCTAACGCCCGCGACTCCACACCCACCTCGGGGACACCACTCCCCTCGGGCGTGTACCCCTGATTGTTCCCTTCGGAGGTACCACCATGAGCACCCAGCTCACACTGATTGAGACCTCGGATTTCGAGGCTGATCGCATTGTCCAAGAAAACCAGGTGATCGACGAAGCACTGCATATTCTGGATCGTCGGCTGTTCGCCCGCGGCCCTAACCTGACGTCGCCTGACGCCGTGGCTTCATACCTAAAACTGCACCTTGTGCAACAAGAGCATGAAGTCTTCGGTGTGATATTTCTCGATGCCAAACACCGGGTGTTGGCGTTCGAAGTCCTCTTTCACGGCAGCATTGATGGTGCCAGCGTTTACCCCCGCCAAGTCGTTAAGCGCTCCCTAGCGCATAACGCCGCGGCCGCCATTTTTGTTCACAACCACCCCTCAGGTTGTACGGAACCCAGCCAGGCGGATCGCATCTTGACCGCACGGTTGAAGGAGGCCTTGGCCTTGGTCGAAGTGCGCGTACTGGATCACTTCATCGTCGGTGAAGGTCGTCCTCTCTCCCTTGCCGAACATGGCTGGCTTTAACCCTCACAGGCGTCTTCGGGCGCCTTGTTCATTTTCATTCTGGAGAACCTTCATGAACCCCACATACCAAGCTGCAGCCCTGCTGGCGGCCTCAAACCCATTTGCTCGCAGTTACGACAACCTTCATATCGAACGGCTGCTACTGATCACCTACGAAGACGACTGCCCTCCCTGCTTTCGACCAGTGCATGATGCACAAGCCCATCTGTCCGACGACGAGCTGGAACTGTTCCCCTGCCTGTTCAATGACGATTTCGCCGTGATCAGCGAAGGCCACTCCATTCCGGTTAATTTGGATGAACGCTGTCAGTCCAGCGGGCTAGTGCGCCAAGTGATCTACGCTGTGATGGGCGAAATGCTCAACGAGCGGCATCACCTCGGTGATCTGTACTCCCTGGAAAAGGCCCAAGCCATGGTCCATCACTTGAGCTTCGAAACAGGACACTACAGTCGAGTCTGGGAAATCAGTACCGCGCACCTTCCCGAAGAAGCGGTGCTTTATCTGCAGGAGTGGGTCAGTCACTTCGTTCCGAGGCAAACCGGCCTCTTGTTCGAGCTTTTTACGCTGCCAGATTGCTGCGGTATCGGTTGCAAACTGATCGGCACGCCATGGACGGACGAGAACTTGCTGAACATTGAGGGCAATCGTTATTCGAGCTTGAGACAAGAACAACTCGACGCAGGCACACCGGAAACTTTGGTCAACGTACTGTATTTGGCGGCATTGGCGGATGTGCGATTGTTGATCTTCGACCCCGACGCTGCCGTCTTGGTTGGGCTCGCCATTTTCGATGAATAGCAACGTGTTCAGCGTTAACACGACCCACCTTGAATCAACTTTCTCACGGAATCGCTCCTTCACCTCATGTCAGGTTCTGCACTGAATCTGACATGAGGTTTCTTCCATGGAGCGTTTTTTCACACCTGTCTGCCTGCTGGGTTTGTTGAGCGCCTGCACCGCGCAAATCCCCAACCCTTTGCCGACCAATCCAGAGATCGACAGTGGCTCCAATCGGGCCCAGCACTCGAGGGGCATAGCCGAAGAAAGCCATCCGGCAGAGCTTCGTTATGGCCGCTACACGCTGGTCAGCACCGAGCCCACCACGGAACAACGCGATCTTCTTGCCCAAATCATTGACGTGAGCATCCCGTCCAGCCTGAACCCTTCTGTGCTGGATGCATTGCAGTACGTATTGCAGCGTTCAGGCTATTCGCTCTGCCCCGTTACCGCGTCCGTGAGGGTGCTGTTTACTCGGCCCCTGCCCGCAGCCCATTACCGGCTCGGCCCGATCTCTTTGCGCCGCGCGCTGCAAGTGCTGGCTGGCCCCGCCTGGCAACTCACGACCGACGAAGTCAGCCGTTCGGTCTGCTTCGAACAGCAGAAAACGGAGGCCGGCGTCGCGCTGATCACACCCGTCTCGCCCCATCTGTTGGAGGCACGCCCATGAGAGCCTCGACGTTTCAAACCCTCATTATTGGGCTGCTTTGCTTGGCGGTCGCCGGCCTGAGCGGTGGTTTGTATAACCAGTATCAACGCGTGGCCGAACTGCAGAGCACGAACACGCAATACCGACAAACCCTGGACACCCTGCAACATGATTCAAGCGCCCTCAAGGACGCCCAGGAGAAGCTGCAGTACGCGCTGAAAGACCTGAAGCAGATGGTCGATACTGGTGAGCAACAGGCCAATACCCTCGATCCGATGTTGGATCAGTGGGCGCAAGAGATACAGGAACTGCGTGATGGTCTCGCAGCCCGCGCCACCCAGGCAGACCTGACAGCGCTGCGCGCACGCATTGAACAGGTCGAGCAGCAGCTCCTGGACCTCAGGACCAAGCCATTCCCTCCACCGCCGACGCCTTCTGCGACCAAACCGAAAAAGACCGCTCGCCCCAAACCCAACCCGCTCTCGCCACCGTTTTCAGTATTGAGTGTCGAGTCCCGCGGGGGTGAGCGCTTTCTGGCGGTCGCACCTCATGACAGTCGCTCGCTCACGGATGTCCGGCTGCTACATAGCGGTGAGCAGCAAGGGGCTTGGCGCCTGAAAATACTGGAGCCGAACTCAGCCATCTTCGCGGTGGCCGCTCAGCCAGATCAGACCGTGCACCTCCCTTGAGTAGTGATCATGAACAGAGCGCTACTGCCCACCGTTGTCTGTCTCGCTTCGCTACTGGCCATGGGCGCTGCGGTGGGCAACCCCGTCGCGACACAGTCACGGATCCAGGACACGCAGTCCGCTCCCCTGGGGCGCTCTGACTCTGAACAGGCGGCAAGCTGGGGGCTGACGGAGCAGGAGTGGACGCGCTTCGAACAGATCCAAGCCGGTCCACGCGGTTTCTGGAGCCCGAACCTCGATCCGTTGACCGCACTTGGGGTTGAGGCCCAGACCGACCAAGAGCGCCAGCGCTATGCCGAATTACAGGTGGCGCTGGAAGCCAAACGCGCCGAGCGCGAGTTGGCCTACCAAAACGCTTACACCGCAGCCTGGGCCAAGCTGTTTCCCGGGCTGCTGCCGATCCAGGGCATGGCATCCCCGCCCCCTACCAGCTCAGCGGCCGCGTCGCGCCAGGCTCTATTTGTGGAGGACCACTGCCCAGCGTGCACCGCCGAAGCGCAGCGTCTGCAAAGCAGCGACACGGTGTTCGATATCTACCTAGTGGGCAGCCAAGGCGAGGATGAACGCGTCCGTAGCTGGGCTCGGCAAGCCGACATCGAGCCGGCCAAGGTTCAACGCCGGCAAATCACCCTGAACCATGACCGTGGTCGCTGGTTCAGCCTGGGTGCCTCGGGGTCGTTGCCCGCCACATTTCAACAGGTGAATGGACAATGGCAACGTCTCGACTGAGTGGTATTGCGCTCATGCTGACAATGCTCGCCGTCCAGGCTGACGAACTTCCGCCTCCTGCCTACCAACTGGCGGCGCATGACGCCGACATCCCTTCTACGGTGCTGTTCGCGATTGCCCTGCAGGAGAGTGGTACCCGCGTCCGTGGTCGACTGCTGCCCTGGCCTTGGACCCTGAACATCGCCGGAACACCCTACCGCTTCGCCACTCGCCAGGCCGCCTGTCACGCCTTGCTTCAGGCACTCGCCCGACATGACGCCAAGCGGGTCGATGCCGGTCTCGGGCAAACCAACCTGGGTTATCACGGACAACGTTTTTCCAGCCCTTGCGAAGCCCTTGATCCCTACCGAAATCTCGCGGTGACCGCCGAGCTGTTGCAGGAGCATCACGCTACCACCGGTGATTGGGTTTTGGCTGCCGGACGCTATCACCGCCCGGCGGGAGGAGCGCCAGCCGCACGTTACCGCGCAGGTTTTTCCCGGCAACTCGAACGACTGCTGATTGCCTTCAAACAGGACACACCAACATGAAGCGAATGCCACTTACATGCTACTTCATCTTGCTCTTGGCACCTTTCGCGCAGCCGGAGTTGACCGTAGCCGGGGATCAGCCTAGCGACTTCACCCGCCCCCATTTTCAGGTTGCCAGGCCGCTAATAAACAATAAGATCCAGCCTGATCGGGCCATGCATGCGGACCTGTCCACGTTTGCCGATGAAGCCTGGATACTACCCGTCCGCAGCTCTCAGTTGAGCCCCGGCAAAATCACGCCTCGCGCCCTGAGCATGCCTGGTTTGCGGCCATTTTTCCTGGTCGGTGACGATCCCCAGTCGCTGACTTGGCTGCGTCAACGCGCTGCTGAACTGCAGGAAATGGGCGCGGCTGGCCTCGCCGTCGAAGTGGCCGATAATGAAGCCCTGGCCCGGATTCGAGCAGCCGCTCCGGGCATTACCATCCTGCCGGTCAACGGCAACGACATCGCCACCCGCCTGCAGATTGAGCACTATCCCGTCTTGATCACTGCCACCTCACTGGAACAGTGAGTCCAGGTCATGGCCGAGCATGCGATGGAGTCCAAGCTCCGGCCAGCGGTGGAGCTGTACACCGTAGCGATCTGCATCGCTGCCGCGGTGTTGTGCGTGTACTCGCCCTGGGCTGTGGCCCTGTCACCCGAGATCGGTCTGGTTGCGGCGCTGGCCTATGCCCTGTTCGGCCTAATCCGGCTGCGACAAGCCTGGGAGGTGCTGCGTTATCGGCGCAATATCCGTCGGCTGCCCCGCTACGAACTGACCAGCCGACAGATTCCAGTCAGCCGTAAGCGTTTGTTTATGGGGCGCGGCTTTCGCTGGACCCGCCTGCACACCCAGCGCCTGGTCGAAGCCCAGGATCCGGCGGTCGCCCACTATGTCGACCAACCGACCTGTTACCGGCTGGCACGTGAACTCGAACGCCGCCTGGAGCATGCACCGTTTCCGCTCTCGTCACTGGCGCGTGTCACGGCCTGGGACAGCGCCTTCAATCCGTTGCGCCCTTTGCCCCCGGTCGGTGGTTCGCCGCTGTTGCATGGGGTCGAACCCAACGAAACGGAAGTCAGCCTGCCGCTGGGCGAACGGGTCGGACACACCCTGGTGCTGGGCACGACCCGTGTCGGCAAAACGCGACTCGCCGAGGTGTACATCACCCAGGACATACACCGCGTTGAACACGAGGTAGTGATTGTCTTCGATCCGAAGGGCGATGCCGACCTGCTCAAGCGCATGTACGTCGAAGCCAAACGTGCCGGTAGGGAGAAGGAGTTTTATGTCTTCCATCTGGGCTGGCCAGAAATCTCGGCCCGCTACAACGCCGTGGGACGTTTCGGTCGTATCTCGGAAGTGGCGTCACGCATCGCCGGGCAGCTTAGCGGTGAAGGTAACTCTGCGGCTTTTCGCGAGTTCGCCTGGCGTTTCGTCAACATCATCGCCCGAGCGCTGATCGAGCTAGGCCGACGTCCAGACTACCTGCAGATCCAACGGCATGTGGTCAACATCGACGCACTGTTCATCGAATACGCCCAGCAGTTTTTCGCCAAAACTGACCCGAAGGCGTGGGAAGTGATCGTCCAGCTTGAAGGCAAACTCACCGAGAAAAACATTCCCCGGCATATGATCGGGCGCGAAAAGCGCGTGGTGGCGATCGAGCAGTACCTAGCGGTGAAGCGGGTATTTGATCCGGTAATGGATGGACTGCGTTCGGCGGTGCGATATGACCGTACTTACTTCGACAAAATCGTTGCCTCCCTACTGCCGCTGCTGGAGAAACTCACCACCGGCAAGACCTCCCAACTGCTGGCCCCCAACTACACCGACCTGAATGACCCACGACCGATCTTCGATTGGATACAGATCATCCGTAAGCGCGGCATCGTCTACGTCGGCCTCGATGCACTGACCGATGCCGAGGTCGCCGCTGCCGTGGGCAACTCCATGTTCGCCGATCTGGTCTCGGTCGCCGGACACATCTACAAGCATGGCATCGACCATGGCTTGCCTACCGCTGGCAGCAGCGCCGACAAGCTACCGATCAACCTGCACGCCGATGAGTTCAACGAGTTGATGGGCGATGAATTCATTCCGCTGATCAACAAGGGCGGCGGTGCCGGTATCCAAGTCACGGCTTACACCCAAACCCTCAGCGATATTGAGGCACGCATCGGCAACCGGGCCAAAGCCGGCCAGGTCATCGGTAACTTCAACACCCTGCAGATGCTCCGGGTGCGCGAAACCGCCACCGCGGAACTGCTCACCCAACAATTGCCCAAGATCAACGTGCTGACGAAAACCCTGGTCTCGGGGGCCACCGATACCTCCGACCCGGAGGCCAACACGGACTTCACTTCGTCCTCCCAAGATCGGGTCAGCAGCACCTGCGTGCCCCTGATCGAGCCGGCTCACATCGTCAGCTTGCCCAAGGGGCAAATGTTCTCCTTCCAGGTGGGCGGGCAGCTCTGGAAAGTCCGTATGCCACTGCCCAGGCCCTCTCCCGACGATGCGATGCCCAAGGATCTGCAGGAGCTCACCCAGCGGATGCGCACCAGCTACAACGAACAGGCGGGTCACTGGTGGAGTGCAAGTGGCGGCGGCCCGACGCTCGACTTCGATCCAGATCGGGTTACGCCTCCACGCACTTCTTCAGCGGTGGATGCAAGTGTTCCTGCTCAGGAGGCCCCATGACGCCGTCGGCCCTGCTGTGCATCTCGCGGAGTCAAGAAGGATGACTTCAGCTCAGAACCCTCCACCGCAACCCATCCAGCGCCCAGGGCTAATCGTCTCGGCGATTAACCTGGTCCTGCACGTCATCGGTTTGCTGATCGCCTCGTTGCTGTTCTCGATTCTGATCGAGTGGGCCGGTCTGCTGCTGTTCTGGGGTGATCAAGGCTGGCGACACAGTCAGGCGATGCTGAGTCGCGAACTGGGCTGGCTCAGTGAGCACTTCACATCCTCACTGATTATCCAACAGCCTGGACAGACGATTGTCCAGTGGCTGGCTTTCCTCCAGCAGTGGTTACTGGTCAAGACCGGTTTTACGGATTTCGCCCAGCAGGCGCGGGCGTCGAGCCAGGACAACGGCTTCTGGAGCGAGCTCAATCAGCTGTATGTGAGCATCGAGGATTTTGTACTGGCGGCGGTGTATGTCACTTTCACTTTCGTGGTGCGTCTGACCATTCTGGTCTTGGCGACCCCCCTGCTTTTGCTGGCCATGCTCACCGGCTTCATCGATGGTTTGATGCGCCGCGACCTGCGTAAATTCGGCGCTGGGCGCGAAAGCAGCTTTGTCTATCATCGGGCCAAGCGAGCGGTCATCCCACTGCTGATCGTGCCCTGGATCCTTTACCTGTCCCTACCCTTTTCGCTCAACCCAATGGCGGTACTTCTGCCTTGCGCCGTGATGCTCGGGGTCGCCATGGCCATCACGACGGCGACATTCAAAAAATATCTCTGAGTGCGACACAAATGCTTATCCGCGGAAGTGTTCAGGAGGTTAGCTCATGAGAGGCCCAAGCTCCCGGTCGTAAGGAGCCGCCAGTCCCGCGTTAGTGGACAACCCTCACAGGTGTTTGGCTTCGAGAGGAGTTTGATCATGGCATTGGTTGGTAGACGAGATGGGCGCAATTTTGGCTATGGCCGACAACTGAGTTATGCCGGACCGCAAGCCTTGCGCGATCTTTTTGGCGGCGGGCATTACGCCACGGTCAAGGCGCACAGTGATCGCTGGCAGGCGTTTGTCCGCTGGTGTCGTTCGGAGGATGGGCCGGGGTTTAACGATGCGCGACAGATAGATCGGCAGACCTTGCTGGACTACGCAGGGCATCTGCGCCAACAAGTTGAACAAGGTGCTATCGGCATCGCCACCGCACAAAACCGGTTGTCCAGCGTGAACCGGACTATGGCGGCGCTTCGCGGCGATCAGTCTGTGGCGGTGCCGAGCCCGAGTAAGGCCTTGGGAATGCGGCGTACCAGTGTTCGTCGCTCGACGCCGCAAGGCCAAGACCATGAGCAGGTGACGCGGATCGTTGACGCGCTCTGCGAACACCAAATGCCGCGCGCGGCGGCTATCGTTCAGTTGGCGCGAGCCACCGGCATGCGCTTGCGCGAGGCCATTTTGGCCGATCTACCGCGCCTAAAACATGAGACCGAACACTGCGGCAAAATCAACATCCGAGATGGCATCCAAGGTGGCCGCTCACGTGCGTCGGCGCTTCGTTGGATCACGGTAAATGATCCTATTCATGAAGCGCTGAAATTTGCCGAACAGGTTTCGCCCAACGGTAGCCGCAACCTGCTTGCACCGAACGAACGCTATGTCGATTTACAACGGCAAATCGTCCGCCCCGCACGAGAGATCCTCCACTCGCACAACCTCAAAGGCTTCCACGAACTTCGGGTCGCCTATGCGTGCGAGCGCTATGAGCAGATCACTCATCATCTCGCGCCCATCAACGGTGGCCGTTGCTACCAACTCGACCGACGCCTAGATCAGGATGCCCGAGTGCAAATCAGCTACGAGTTGGGACTCGGCCGTATCGACCTGTTATCGACTTACATTGGTAGTCGAACATGAGCAAGCCATTCGATATGGCGCTGTTCCTACTGCTCGCGAACGTAGTCCGGCATGATCGGACCAGTAGGTACGTGTGAACTGTGCTGGTGGATCTTTGGGAATGGCATGGTCTCTTCCTCTGGACCACTACATGTGGTGTCGATCGCAAGTCAGCTCCGTGGCAATAACGCCAAAGACTCTTTTGCGGAACCAGTTCGCTCACAGCGCCGTCAGCCTCTTATGTTCGTCAGAGATAGCCATATCACTTTCCATATCAATTCTTGTGGTGTTCGATGCAGGCCGTTTTGCTATCAAAATCTACTTACTACCCGTCAGTATAAAAGGAATCCGTAACTGTCCAGCGAGCGGCACAAAGGCGTTATCTTGGCCATTATTCAGCATGTGCCCGGCGCACTGCACGTCCGTTTTTTGTGACAGACAAACGAGTCGGCAGCGAGGATTTCGGCCATCCGTTCTACTCCGAGGCAGCCTTGCTGGGTGTCCTTACGAAACGGATACCGTCACCAACGAAACTCATCGAGAGTGGAATTTCCCTAGAGCCTCAACCACTCTCTCCATCAAAGATCGAAGGACCACATAGCTGTAAGTAAACATCTCCAGTACCTCCCCAGAAAAAGCGATTCATTAGACCTCAGGTTTCTTACGGAATAATTCGACCTTTGACTTGATTCTGCTCCCAGCTCCATATGGGACAGCATCATGCCGATTACCGTCTTTCGCTGCTTACTACTCTCGCTGGCTATCGTTCACGGCAGCAGCTATGCCGCCTCGGCTCATGAGCAGGATCAACTCAGCCTTATCCAGCGGCAACTCGACACCATCGAACGCCTTGCGACACGAGCTGAGGCAGCCAGCACGGCTGAACCAGTCGAGCGCTATCGCTTCGACTATCTCCGTCTGTCTAAGGACATCCAACGTATTCGCCAGGGGGTGCAGGGCTATATGTCCCCCTCTCGCGCTCAACCCCGCGATGCTACTGAATTGGTCGGCGATTACCGTCTGGACGCACTGCCCGCGGAGCCGTCGCCATGAGCATGACTGACGCTCAGAGCTCCGCTTTTCAAAACGCCTCCGGCTTTTCGGCGCAAAGCAGTTCGACACTGTGGCTGTCCCTGGTTCTCGTCCTGGCTTTGCTTTGGTGTACCTGGGTGATGTGGACGGCTTACCGGGGATGGGCGACAGGCAGTGTGCGCTTCGGCTTCTTCGGTGGCAGCACTGCACGCGTGTTGCTCGCGTTGTTGGTTCTGATGTTCTTCACCCTTTCCTAAACCAGGAGATCGCCGTCATGCTCAAGTGCCTTGTCCCCCTGAAAAACAACCTGCGTGATCGTGCGAACCTGCGCTTGATCGGTCTGTTGCTGGTGCTCGGTCCAAGCCTGGCTTTTGCCGAACTCCCGACCATGGAAGCCCCTTCGCGTGGCGAAGGATCTGGTTTGATCGAGACGATCAAAAACTACGCCTACGACGGCGGCATCCTGCTGGGTCTGCTGATCGCCCTGCTCGCCTTTCTCGGTGTGGCCTGGCATTCGCTGACCGTCTATGCCGACGTGCAGAACCAGCGCAAGACCTGGAAGGACTTGGGTGCTGTAGTCGGCATCGGTGCCCTGTTGGTGGTGATCATCATCTGGTTTTTGACCAAGGCGGCCGCGATTCTGTGAGGTTGGCATGAACGACACTATCGAACGCCTGGCCGACGGCACCTTGGTCTTTCTCCCAGAGCGACTCAATCGTGATCCCGCCGTATTGCGCGGGTTGACCAATGATGAGATGTGGGTAGCACTCGGCACCGGCGCCGTCATTGGCCTACTGCTGGGCGTTCCTCTAGCGATTGCCACCGCTTCCATTGCCGTAGCGCCGACCGGCATGATCGCATGCATGGCGCTGGTGCTATTTGCCGGTGGCACGCTACTGCGCCGGGCCAAACGGGCTCGCCCCGAGACCTGGTTGTACCGCAAACTCGAATGGGTACTCGCCAGCCGTTGGCACTTGGGGCGCGGAAGTTTGATTCTCCACTCCGGCGCCTGGACGGTTCGCCGTTCGCGTCGACTGCGCCCTGCCCTGTCCCGGTGGCAGCCATGAGCCGATTTCGAAACAAGGTCGATGCCCAACGGGCCCATATCTTCAGCCTGCGTCTGGCGGTAATGATCCTTGCCCTGGTCTGTGCCGGGCTCTGGTACGGCTGGCGTTCGGCACCGACCGATCTGACCGTGCATGTACCCCCAGATCTGCGCTCGGGCAGCACGCGCAAGTGGTGGGATATCCCCTCAGAGAATGTCTATGCCTTTGCACTGTACATCTTTGGCCAGCTCAACCGCTGGCCCTCGGATGGCGAGAAGGATTATCGTCGCGCCATCTATGGCTTGCAGTCCTACCTGACACCCGCCTGCAAGGCCTTCCTCGACGGTGATTATGAGTACCGCAAGGCCGCAGGCGAACTGCGTCAGCGAGTGCGTGGCGTCTACGAAATTCTGGGCCGAGGCTACAGCGAGGATCCTGAACTCCGGGTCAAGCAACTCGACCGTGACAGCTGGCTGGTCAAGCTCGACCTCAACGCCGATGAATATTACGCCGCTGAACCGGTGAAACGGGTGGTGGTGCGCTATCCATTGCGCGTGGTGCGTTTTGACCTGGATCCCGAGCGCAACAAGTGGGGGCTGGCACTGGATTGCTATCAGGGCACTCCGCAAAAAATCTCCCTGCCTGGAGGTGAACCATGAAGCGGATGTCTACCCTGGGACTCACCGTCGTACTGATGCTATGGGGAGCAGCACAAGCCGTCGAACTGATCCGCTGGGAACGCCTCCCCCTCGCGGTTCCGCTGGTGATCAATCAGGAACGAGTGGTCTTTGTCGATGAGGATGTTCGAGTCGGCGTGCCCTCAACCCTGACGGGTAAGCTGCGCGTGCAATCAACCGGCGGCACGCTGTACCTGCGCGCATCGGAAGCCATTGCCCCGACCCGACTGCAACTGCAATCGGTCGCGACGGGCGAGATCATCCTCCTGGATATCGCGGCCACGCCTGGCGATCAACCGCTGGAGCCCGTGCGCATTCTCAAGAATGTTCAGATGCAGGCTACGGAGGCTGAAACCAGCGCCGTACCTGTTCCAGCACGTACGCCGATCCCGGTCGCGTTGACACGCTACGCCGCGCAAAGCCTGTACGCGCCGCTGCGCACCGTGGAGTCCCTGCCCGGTGTACGCCGCGTCCCGCTCAAGCTGCGCACCGAACTGCCGACCCTGCTGCCGACCGAAAACGTGTCCAGCACACCCATCGCCGCCTGGCGACTCGGTGATTACTGGGTGACGGCGGTGAAGTTGCGCAATCGTGGTTCAGCGAGGGTGCAACTCGATCCGCGTCGGCTGCAGGCCACGCTGTTCGCCGCGGCTTTCCAGCATGCTTTCCTCGGACCGGTCGGCAGTGCTGAAGACACCACGATCGCCTACCTCGTCACTCGCGGTGCCGGCCTCGAACACGCCGTGCCGCTCCCGCCCATTGCACGAGGTGCTGACGATGAAAGCTAACGCCTTGCTCAAATGGCTGGTGCCGGCTGCACTGCTGGGCGTGGTGTTGATTATTCTGAAAAGCTGGGTCGCGGGGAGTAGCACGCCCTCTCCAGAGAACCCGGTTGATCAGGGCAACCTTCAGTTATCCGTCGAGCAAGCCAAGTCGCTCGGCATTGCGGGCGATACCCCACGCGACACGGTCGCCACCCTGGTCGGCCAGGTGAAAGCCATGCGCAGCGACATGCTCGGTTTGAAGAAACACAACGATTCGTTGCAAACGGAGAACAACCGCCTGCGGGAGCGGGAAAACAGTGTTGATTCGCGTATCCAGACAGCGCTAGGTAGTGTGACCCAGCAGGTCGACGAAGGCCGCCGACAAGCCAACGAGGCCAGACTCAAAGCGGAACAAGACAGTCACCAGGCTCGCGGTCTGCTGACGCAATTGCAGAACCAATTGTCGGGGCTGACCGGCAAAGGCAAGGACATGCCGATCGGACTGGGGCTTGAGCCGGGCGATGGCGCGCAGTTCGAAGGCCTGCATCCTGCTGTTGATGCGCTGCAGTGGATTGAACCCTCGGATGCTCCGTCCACCAACGCCCGAGGCAAAACCAAGACTTCCTCCGCACTGAGTCTGCCTACCGCCTTCAACTCACTGGAAGACTTGAAAGATAACGCCATTGATCGCAGCCAGAAACAGCTACGGGCGGTCACCCAGGGTGAGCGTGGCCTGACGCGATCCCTTGATCGTACCGAAGGCGCGAAGCCGGTCTACACCATTCCTGAAAACGCCACGCTGATGGGCTCGGTCGCCATGACCGCGCTGATCGGCCGAGTCCCGGTGGACGGCACCGTGAATGATCCCTATCCCTTCAAGGTGCTGGTCGGCCCCGAGAACCTAACCGCCAACGGCATCGACCTGCCGGACGTTGCGGGGGCCGTAATGAGCGGCACGGCGTCCGGTGACTGGACCCTGTCCTGCGTACGCGGACAGGTCGAGTCGATCACTTTCGTATTCACAGACGGCACCATCCGCACGGTGCCTCAGCCGAAGGCAGTAGCCAGCCGCAACGCCTCCACCACCCAGAGTTCGAACACCGACAAGATCCGTGGTGGACTCGGTTACCTGTCCGATCCGTATGGCATCCCGTGCATTGCCGGTGAGCGCCGCTCGAACGCCCAGCAGTACCTCGGTAGCCAGAGTCTGGTCACGGCGGCTGGCGCCGGTGTCGCTGCCTTGCTCGGAGATGAGCAGAGCAATAGCAGCGTGATCAGTTCGGGCGGAAGTACGCTCGGAGTCACCAGCAGCAATGGCAATAGCGCGCTGAATGCAATTCTCAGCGGTGGGGTCAGCGACATCCGCGAGTGGATCAACAAATTGTATGGCGAGGCCTTTGCGGCCGTGTACGTGCCACCGGCCGCCCAAGTCGCACTGCACCTCGACCATGAGATCACCATCGACTACGAGCCCAAGGGCCGGAGCGTTCGCCATGAAAAAGACCAAGCTTCTCTGCCTTACCTGGATTAGTTTGCTCTGCTGGGGTCTGGCGGGGTGCTCCACCGACAAGGAGACGCTGCTGCCCCATGGCGAGCAAACCATGCTGGAAATCTGGAACGGTGCTGGTTCGCAAGGCACTCAGCAGCAACTGCTGGATGCTCGGCAGCAGTTACGCCGCCCGCTGGCTCAGGCAGATGTCTCCGCGGCTCTCCAGGAACCGTACACGCGCACAGCGGCGAATGAGATCCGCAACCTGTTCCCTCGCCTGCCCAGCCCCGATCTGGTGCTGTACGTGTATCCGCATTTGAGTGGTACCGAGCAGGCACCAGTTCCGGGTTACTCGACCGTATTTCCGTTCTACCAACGGGTGCAGTACGCGTTACCGGGTGAACGTCAGGAAGACTTGTAGTGCGTACCAGCGATGCGGGCAACCGCACTCCTGCGCGGAAAGCCTGGCGCCACCCATTGCGCCCTCGCGCCACCTTGGCCGATGAAGCCGCGCTCTATGCGCACAACCCCAGCTTCACCGATCACCTGCCGTGGGTCGAATACCTCGACACCAAGCAGTGTTTTTTGCTCGATGACAATCGCTCGGTGGGCGCGGTGTTCGAGTTGCTGCCCATCGGCACCGAAGGGCGCGAACCCGATTGGTTGATGGCCGCCCGCGATGCCCTCGAGGATGCCCTGCAGGATAGCTTTGACGAGCGGGACCAAGCGCCGTGGGTGGCGCAGTTTTTCTGTCAGGACGACAACGACTTCACCCCCTACCTGACCCGGCTCACCGATTATATCCAGGACAGCGCGCGAGGCACGGTCTTCACCGAGGCGTATTTGGAGCTCAGCCGCCGTCATCTGAAGGCCATCGCCAAGCCCGGTGGTCTGTTTGAGGATAAGGTGGTGACGCGCCTGCCCTGGCGCGGCAATAACCGTCGGGTGCGACTGGTGGTCTATCGCTGGCTTGAGTCTGACGCTGAGGAGACAGGACTCACCCCGGTGCAATCCCTGCATCAGGCTTGCGAACGTATTGCGGCTTCGTTGCAGGCATGCGGGGTGCAAACAACGCGAGTCGATGGCCGAGGTCTGTATGCCTGGTTAGTGCCGTGGTTCAATCCGGCACCCACGCTCACTGATGAAGCGCCCGAGGATTTCTACCGCCGCGTGGCCTATCCGGAGCCGAGCGATGGTGAGTCGCTGGAGCTGCCCTTCGATCATGACTTTGCCGAGCGCCTATTTTTCAATGAGCCGCGTTCGGATGTACAGCGTGGACTCTGGTACTTCGACGATCAGCCCCATCGGGTGATGGTCGTGGACAAGCTACGACGCGCACCGCTGATTGGTCAGCTAACCGGCGAAACCCACAAGGGCGACGCGGTGAATGCCCTGTTCGATCAGGTACCCGAAGGCACGGTGATGAGTTTGACCTTGGTGGTCAAACCGCAGGATGTGCTCGAGGACCAGTTAAACCGCCTGGCGCGCAAAGCCATCGGTGAAAACCTGGCCTCGACCCAGACCCGTCAGGATGTCGAAGAGGCTCGCGCGATCATCGGTCGCCAGCACAAGCTGTACCGCGGCACGCTGGCGTTCTACGTGCGCGGTCACGATGAGCAGCAATTGCACCTGCGCTCGGTCAGCCTGGCCAACGCGCTGCTGGGTGTGGGGCTGCAACCGGTACGCGAAGGCGATGAAGTTGCCGCCTGCAACAGTTACCTGCGTTGGTTACCGATGGCGTACAACCCGGCCCGCGACACACGCAACTGGTACACGCGCCTGATGTTCGCCCAGCACCTGGCGAACCTGGTTCCAGTCTGGGGCCGCAGCACAGGTACCGATCACCCAGGTATCACCCTGTTCAATCGTGGTGGTTCGCCGTTGAGCTTCGACCCGTTATCACGACTGGACCGGGCCATGAACGGTCATCTGCTGTTGTTCGGCCCGACTGGTGCCGGCAAGTCAGCCACCCTGGTCACCCTGCTGATGCAAATCATGGCCGTGTACCGCCCTCGCGTGTTTATCGTCGAGGCCGGTAATTCGTTTGGTTTGCAGGGTGACTACTTCGCGACACAAGGTCTCTCGGTCAACAAGGTCCAATTGAAACCTGGCGCCCCGGTCAGCCTCGCGCCCTTTGTCGATGCCTGGCGTCTGGTTGAGCAGCCGGATCAGGTGGCAACTCTGTCGATCGATGAGCTGGACGATGAGGCGGTAGCCAGTCGCGAGGACCAGCGCGATGTTCTCGGCGAACTGGAAATCACCGCCCGACTGATGATCACCGGCGGCGAGGCCAAGGAAGAAGCCCGCCTTAGTCGAGCCGATCGCAGCTTGATCCGCGAGTGCATTCTCTATGCGGCGCAAACCTGCGTCACCGCGGGCCGTCAGGTGCTGACCCGCGACGTGCGCGACGCCTTGCTGCGCGTCGCCGCAGACCCGCACTTGCCGGAGAAGCGTCGCGAGCGTGCCCAGGAAATGGGCGAGTCCATCGACCTGTTTTGCCAGGGTTTCGAGGGTGAACTGTTCGATCGCGAGGGCACGCCTTGGCCCGAGAGCGATGTGACCATTGTCGACCTGGCCACCTATGCTCGTGAAGGTTACGAAGCCCAGATGTCCATCAGCTACATCAGCCTGATGAACACCGTGAACAATCTCGCCGAGCGCGATCAGTACCTGGGCCGACCGATCATCATGGTCACCGACGAGGGCCATATCATCACCAAGAACCCGTTGCTGGCACCGTTCGTGGTCAAGGGCACGAAGATGTGGCGCAAGCTTGGCGCCTGGTTCTGGCTCGCCACGCAGAACCTTGCCGACTTCCCCACTGCCGCGCAGACCATGCTCAACATGATCGAGTGGTGGATTTGTTTGAACATGCCGCCCGCGGAAATCGAAGAAATCGCACGGTTCAAGAAACTCACGCCGGCACAGAAAGCCTTGTTGCTCTCCGCCAGCAAGGAGCCGGGAAAATACACTGAGGGGGTCGTGCTATCGAAGAAGCTCGAAACGCTGTTTCGGGCCGTGCCGCCAAGTCTTTATCTCGCCCTGGCCATGACGGAGCCCGAGGAAAAAGCCGAGCGCTGGACACTGATGCAGGAGAATGGCTGCTCTGAGTTGGAAGCGGCGTATCGGGTAGCTCAACGGATCGATAGAGCGCGAGGAATAGAACCCGCATAGGGGAATCTATTCAGGCCTTTCGCTCTAAAGCGAGTGATCGGTTATTGCGGTACGCCCCGGAGCCGCTGCTGAATCCTCAACAAGAATCCGGCTTCGAAGGCATCCTGGCAGTCACCGACAGGAAAGGTCTTGCGGGTTTGTGCCAGCTCCCACCACAGGGGAATCTCGCCGGGCGTATCAAGCCAAGCCTGAGCACATTGCACGCCACGTTCGATCATCGAGGCAAACTCGTTGCTCCATGGTGTCAGAAGACTTGGGCAACCATCCGCCGCAGGAATTGAAATGTAGTTTTCGTCCATACACACCCTAGATGTCTGATTTATTGTTAGACGCGGAGTACAGCCTCGAAAATCCTAACGAAGCCAAATGAAAGCTCGATAACAGGCATGAGCATCAAATAGCCTAGATATGCCAATGTAGACTATATCCCGTGGATTGAGAGTCCCTCAAGGCGCAATTTGCGCGCATGACTCAAGACTACGAACAGCTTCGTCTGCAGCTGGCGGAAAACATCCGCTTGATGCGACGCGTGAAAAACCTTACCCAAGAGCAGTTGGCGCTCATGGCCGAGGTGGATCGCACCTACGTCAGTCAAATCGAACGATGCACGGGCAATCCGTCGCTGATGGTCCTGTGCAAACTCGCCAATATTCTCGAAATCACCACAGATCAGCTACTTGCAGAACCCGATACTCTGCGCAGCGCCCTTCACGTCAAATAATAGTCTCACGGCTCACAAATCCGATAGATCCGCCTTCATAATTTCCACTGACAGTCTTCAGTCTGTAATCGAACCTGCCCAGGCCATACACCGAGAGCCTGGATCATGCCTGTTGCCTGCTCGTCAATCTCGCCCACAAAGCTACGGCCCCTGGCGCTGAGTATCCTGCTGGCGTGCGGCCCAAGCGTGGCGCTGGACACCGCCAGCATCACGTCCTCCGTGCTTTCGCAAAACTGCCTCGACTACAGGGTCGTCGGCATTTGTTTCTGGCTGTTCTGCACCCCCTTCGGCTGCACAGTCAAAACCTCGACCAAGGTTCGTCATTTCATTCCTGAACTGGTGGTCTCGAGCTACGCCAACACCGGCAACAACCCCTGGACCGAGATGGCTGCCCTCTCCGCTCCCATCAGCGGCGCGGAGGGTGGCGGCAACCTGATCACCCCGAACACCCGCCGCGACAACCTGCCCCGCTTCAAGAACGTCGACGGTATCGGCCACCCCGGTGGCAGGATCGCCACGCAACTGGCTTCGCAATCAGGCTACGCCTGCGCCAGCGGCGCAACTGCATTCATGCCTTACTTCCTGAGTACCCTGGACTCACTGGCCTGGCGCGATGGCATCCCGGAAGGTTTCTACCCCGAGTCGCTCATGCCGGGGCTCCGTGAAATCGGTAGTCAGGCCTCGGGAAACATGTGGGGCAACGTTTATCCCCGGCAGGGTTTTCTGGTACAGCCTGACGACTTCAAAGCCGCCGCAGTCATGGCGCAACGGGCCGGCGATGTCATCACCCGTAACGGGCAACCGCATGTGTATGTACCACTCACGCCGGCCAAACGCGACGGTTACTGGCCGCCGGGCCCGATTATTGAAAACGACACCTCAACCCACAAATGGCAGTTGCTCTACCCCCAGGTTCAGCCCACGTGCGCCATCTTCCCCAGCGATCCGGTCCAGAGCGCGGATGGCGGCTATGCCTGGTCGCTGTGGCGTCCTTATAGCTGCTGTAAACGCGAGGGGCAGACCTTCCTGTTCAGCATCGACTTCGAAGGCGGTGCGTCATGAGTCGACTTCGTGCGCAATCATGGTTTGGTCTGGCAAATTTGTTGATCTACGGGCTGCTCGCCATGGCCACGCATGCCCACGCCGCCGAGGGCGATTACCGCCTGGGCACTCAAGGCGAAGTGCTCGATGACCGAGTGATGTACACCATTGGTGGCGGCTCGGCAGTGGGCTCACCGAGCTCGCTCTACCGACCCAGTGGTCTCGGTGTCGGCGGGTCCTGGCGAGCGAACATGATGTGCGGAAACATGAGCCTCACCAACACCCTGCAAAACCAGCTAAACGGTGCCACCGAAGGTTTCCAGCAGATTATGGGCAGCATCGTGCAGAACGCGACCCAAGCGGTGATGTCACTGCCGGCGTTGATCATCCAGCGCGCCAACCCCGGTCTCTATGAGTTGCTGAGTAACGGGGTGATGCAGGGGCGTATCGACTTCGACCGCTCCAAGCTGACCTGCCAGGCCATGGCCGAGAAGATGGCGGACAAGGTCGGTCAGGCCGGCTGGGGCGCGCTGGCTAAGAACCAGGAAATGCAGGGTAATCTGGAGCAAACCGGCGGTGATGCGGTGGCCGCAGTGAAAAACACCGAGGCGCGTAACGGCAACAATGGAGTGTCCTGGGTCGGCGGTTCGAAGGCCGGAGGTAACGGACAGACGCCCATTCGGGTGACCGCCGACGTGGTCCGCGCAGGCTATAACCTGCTGCATAACCGGTCGGTGGATGACGGTGCGTCGATCAGTAGCAACGACTGCCTGGGTGGGGCTATCTGCCAGACTTGGGCCTCGCCGCAAGAGGAATCCGAATGGGCCGTTCGCGTGTTGGGCGAGAGCGAAGTCTCGACCTGCGATAGCTGCGAAACCCTGCGTGCGACCGCTGGCAGCGGATTGACGCCACTGATCCAGGAGGCCTATAACGAGCGCCTCAAGGCCTTGCAAGAGCTGCTGTCTGGCTCGCTGCCGCCTACCCCTGACAACCTGGTGAAAGCCTCCAGCCCGATGCTGCCGGTGACCCGGGGTGTGATCGAAGCGCTGCGCGACGATCCCGACCAGGATCTACTGACACGGCGCCTGGCCAGTGAGACAGCCCTGTCCAGCGTGCTCGACAAGGCGCTATTGCTACTGCGCACTCTGCTGGCGGGCAGCCACGAACCGAACATCGCTTCCGCCGAACCGGCCCAAACCGCCTTGACGAAAAACATCGACGCTCTGGAGCGCGAAATTCGTCTGCTGCAGACCGAACTGCAGGTCCGGCAGATGCTGGCCACCAATACCGCCAGCTTGGTGCTCGATCGGCATGCAGGGGGTGCCGACGCATCACGCACCGTCGAACAAGGTGATCCCGAGCCCCGCCGACTCAATGACGCCGACGCCAGGCGCAAGTGAAGCCATGAAACGCTCACGGCTGTTCACTCTGCTTTCAGGTCTGGGAATTGCCGCGGCGATGATCCTCACCGCCGCATTGGTCGCCTGGATCGGCCGCATTGCGTTGGGTAGTTTCGAGGCCTGGCAGCAGGTATTCGAATCCGTACGACCCTATCTGCGGGGGTGGCGTGCCCTGCTCTACGGCGCCCTCTTCGCGCTCTGGTGGGGTCTGCTTCGGCGCTACCGACATCGACCACAGGATCGACTGCGCGTGAAACGCATCGGGACATTAGGGCTCGTGCTCATTACCTGCGTCGAACTCACCCGACTGTGAGGTCACCACCATGCTCATGAGCACCAACAGCTACCTGGAGTTTTACCTCTCCCTACTGGCCTGGATCATCAACAACGGCCTCTGGAGCGTCCTGTCCGACACCGGACTGTTCGCCGCGCCCTTTGGTGCAATCATCCTGCAAGAATGGCTATCGGCCCGTCAGCAAGGTGCGGATGAAGGTAACAAGGGACAGCTCTCGGTGCCGCGGATCGAAAACCGGTTGTGGCTGGCCTACATCGTTGTGTTGTTCGGCTGCGCGCCGGTCTTTCCGTTGAGCCTCTCGTCAATGACGCTCGATGATGCGGCGAGTCAGCGCTGCGGCGTAAGTGTGGCCAAGCCAGCGGAAACCGCCTGGGGGACGACCTTCAATACCATCGGCGAACGCTCCGCCAACGTACCGACCTGGTGGTTTCTAGTGCATGCCTTGAGCAAAGGGGTAACCGCCGCAGCCACCGCCTCCATTCCCTGCGCACCGGATATTCGGCAGATGCGCATGGAGATCGACAGCTCGCGTATCAACAGCCAGGTACTGCTGCAGGAAGTCGCCGACTTCACCCGCGACTGTTATGGCTATTCCCGTTCTCGGTTGTTTACCAATCGCCCGCAACTGGACAAGGAACAAAGTCACGACGCGTCCTGGATCGGCTCAAGCTATCTTCTCGACACGCCCGGCTACTACGACACGGATCGTTCACGCACACCGCGAATCAGTTGGCCGTATGACGAAAGCCGCGATGTTTCCTTGCCGCGCCTGGAGAATGGCGCGGGCTACCCCACTTGCAAGCAGTGGTGGAGCGACAGCGGTGTTGGCTTGCGCGAGCGGTTGATCCAGCAGGTTGATCCCTCGCTGCTGACTCAGCTGAAAGGTTGGTTGACTGGCCGTTCGAGCAACGAGATCGAAGATGCCACCCTGCGCGAACTGATCAGCCCGCGCCAGCAAACGATGTCCATGTCACCTGGACAGGTGTACCAGGACTATGGCTCTAGCGCTCGTGGCGGCTCAATCAATCAGGGGCTCAATAACCTCGCCACCAATACCGGGTTGGCCCTCGGCTCCTTCAGCAACTTCCCAGCGATGAATGCGCTACGCGCCGCTCTGCCAATGGTGCAGGCCTTCCTCATCATGGGCGTCATCATCAGCTTGCCGCTGATCCTGCTGGTCAGTACCTATCAGCTGAAGACCGTCATGACGGTGACGTTCGCGCTGTTCACGCTGCACATGCTGAGTTTCTGGTGGGAACTGGCCCGCTGGGTCGACTCCAGCATGCTCGATACCTTGTACAACCAAGTTTCGGCGTCCAATCAAGTGTTGTTATCGCTACCCACATCCGGGTTTATGGATGGGACGGTCACGGCGCAGGTAATTGAGTATGTGATGGGGGCGATGTTCATCGTGCTGCCAATGGTCTTTCTAGCAGCAATGAGTTGGGCCGGATATAGCGTAGGTTCCGGCGTAGAAGGAATGCTCAGCAGGGGAACCCAGGCTGCACAGACAGCGAGCGCTAACGGGACCTCTCAGTTGATGAGCGGTGCAAGAGTTGTTTCGGGTAAATGGGGCTCAAAATAACCACGAGGTTACTTCAGTGAACCCCATTTATCGTACCGCTCAGGCCAAGATGTTCTATGCATTGGATCATCGAGATCATCAATACCTGGAGTGTCTGAATCTTGAACTGGGATAGCTGCGAATGCGACGAATGTGCACATCAGCACAAACAACCAGAAACTAACAAAAAGTAATGCTCCGAGCAGCGCCAACTGAGCAATCAGAAAACTCCCGCGAACAAGTAATTTACCTGCAGGCATACCTGCCGTCACCGCACGCTCAGCCACGCGGGACTCAAACGCTTTCAACTTGCGATACCCGCGCTTTATCGACATGCCACAGGTATAGGCCCAGCAGTGGGCACGTGAACTCTGAACAGGTTGCTGAATCGGCATGGTCTCGCCCTCTTCTGAGCGTTTTCATGGTTGAGACAAGAGTAATAGCGTACTACTGAAATCGGCCCGTGCCTGACCGTTTATCAGTTTGCCCCAGCCGAAAAATCTTCACTGGAAGACAGAAGACAAGCTCCGTGAAACAGCGTCTCTACAGTCATTGACCCATACAAATCGTCCGGTTAAATACAAGGTACGGATCGCTGTTATCGACAGCACTTTCCCAGGTAGCCAGAACCTTCAAGGCTACGTCACTTCGATGATGGCTCTCCCCAAGTGCGATTAGCGTTCGGTAGCTCGCACGGTGACCGTTTCTACGGTGATGAACGCCTACTGCTCTCCTGAGCGCCTTTCGAGCTCTGCTCGTCAGGAAAACCCTCTTGATTTTCTTCAACCCACTGCGGGGAAATCTTTTCCCGCACGGGACAGGTTTCTTCGCGTTTTCAACGGAGACATACCATGCCCGACTCACTTACACCGGAAACACTGAACACCCTTCGTTTGCCCATCGTGTTCACACCTGGCGCATGGCAACGCGCAGTACAGCTCGAGCGTTCCGATCACGCTGAGAAGCTGCAGATCGATCGGTTGAGCCACGTATTGCGCGCAGCCTTCGAAGCACACCTGGCCTATCCACAAAAGCCCTATGTGCTGTTCGAGGTAATCCACATTGAACCAACCGATCGCTTAGACCAAGACCCGTTGCTGCAATTGAGTCTGAGCCTACTCCAAGAACCGGGTCAGCCTGCCGCCTTGCTGATAGCGCTTGCAGGAGAACACCAGCGCTAAGCGCAATGGGCGGCGCCCACCTCCACATTCGGACGGCATGCAAGACCTGCATCAATCCAACCATCACCCACCGGGGAACCCTCCCCCGGCGGGCAAGGCGTTCCTTCGTTTTTCTTTCGAGGAAATTGCCATGCGCGATATCTACCAAGACGTAACTGACAAGATCGTTACCGCGTTAGACCAAGGCGTTGCTCCCTGGATCAAACCCTGGTCCTCAAGTGGATCAGCTTACATCGGTCATCAACCCTACCCCATCAATGCCATCACGCGACGTCCGTATTCGGGCATCAATTTACCGCTGCTCTGGGCCGAGGCTAGGTTGCAGGGGTTCAGTCAAGATCGTTGGCTGACGTTCAACCAAGCCAGAAAGGCCGGTGGACACATCCGTAAGGGTGAGCACAGCACCCTGGCGGTGCTCTACAAGCCGATGGAGCGCGAGGAACAGACCGAGTCAGGCCAACCGGTCCTCGATGAGAACGGTCAACCCAAGGTCGCTCACTTTGGCATTCTCAGGACACATTTTCTGTTCAACATCGAGCAAACGGAGGGGCTCGAAATGCTCAATGACACCCTGCTCGAGACGGAACAGAGTGATCCCTTCCAGCCCAACAGTGCTGCGGAAAATCTGCTGTTAAGTTCGGGGGCACAGATCGTTCATCGATCTGCCGACGAAGCCTTTTACCACCCGATCAGGGGTCTCATCCAACTGCCGACAAAAGCGCAATTTCACGATGAACGTGGATACTACGCCACCGCACTTCACGAGCTGACGCACTGGACCGGGCATCACGCTCGGTTACAGCGCGAAGGCGTGACGTCAGCCTGTCCGTTCGGCTCGCCAGGCTATGCGTTTGAGGAGTTGATCGCCGAGATGGGCGCTGCTTTTTTATGTGCCTACGCCGGTATACAGGGGGAGCTGCGGCACGAGGGCTACATCGACTCCTGGCTCGGCCTGCTCAAGGCTGACAAACGCGCGATCTTTCGCGCCAGTGGTCAGGCCCGAAGCGCCTCGGAGTATGTACTCAACCTGGAGCAGCAACTGAAGCAGATGGCAATGGATGACTCACGATACATGAACGATGGAGTTTGATGGTTACCTCACCGCTGCAATCGCATCACAGGGCCCAACGCGAGTCGGGCCCTTTTTTCTGCGCCCAGAAAAATCCCCATGCCGCGGGGCACTGATGAAAAGAATCAGAGATGGGCACACACCCCCAGCCTGTCATTCCGCATCCAGGTTCTGCGCCAGAAAATCCACCAGCTCGAGCGGACTCCGGCTGTCGATCACCTTGTAGATCAAATCGCGCTTACTGCGCGGCAACTTCTTGACCACGCTCTTCGCCGAGGCCCTGACGGCTTCGTCGGTCCCATGGATACGTGCCGCGAGCAGCAGCACGAGCGTAGCGTCAGTGAGGTTCATGGCAAGACCCAAAAAATATGCACCGCAGTGTACCGACTCTTTTCTTTCTCGTACCAGCACCCTAACAAAACGATGTCTAGCAGTATCAATATCCCAATTGCCGCACAAAGGGACACGAGCCAAAAGGATGGGGAAGGGTTGGAAGGGAATGGGGAGTCAAGGGTAAGAGCCCTATCCGAAAAGGCTAAAAGGCCACTGATCCTGCCATTTCCCGGGAGGCCACGATGCTCAATCTGTTTCGCCACAAAAGGCAAAAGCCACCTCCGCCACCCACCGTAAAAGTTGCCGAAGGTTACCTGCCCATCGAGTCGTCCCAGAGCTTATTAGCAGCCGAGCACCGTCGACGGTTGCTCGATCGCATCTGGCAGTACACCGCCCTCTCCCATCCGCAGTTCAGCCAGCTCTATTTAAATCCGATCCATCGCTACGCCGAACTGGTCCAGCAGCTTCCAGCCAGCGAGACGCACCATCATGCTTATCTTGGCGGCATGCTCGACCATGGGTTAGAGCTGGTCGCTTGCAGTTTGAAACTGCGTCAGTCATATCTGCTTCCCACCGGCGCCGCGCCCGAAGACCAAGCCGCCCAGACCGATGCCTGGTCGGCGGGTATTGCTTATGGCGCCCTGCTGCATGACATCGGCAAGATCGCCGTGGACCTGCAGGTCGAACGCCAGGATGGCCGTGTTTGGCATCCTTGGCAGGGCCCGCTGGATCAGCCCTACCGTTTTCGCTACCTCAAAGGTCGCGACTACCACCTGCACGGCGCCGCCGCAGGTTTGCTCTACACCCAGATTCTCGACCGCCCGATCCTCGATTGGCTCAGTGGCTTTCCGTCGCTCTGGGGCAGCTTGCTGTATGTCCTGGCCGGCCAGTACGAACGTGCCGGCGTGCTCGGTGAGTTGGTCATTCAGGCCGACCGTGTCTCCACCGCGCAGAATATCGGAGGTAACCCTAGCAAGGCGCTGCAAGCACCGGTTCATTCGTTGCAACACCATTTGGTCAGCGGACTGCGTCATCTGGTTCAGCACGAGCTGAAACTCAACCAGCCGGGCGCCGCGGGTTGGTTGACCCAAGACGCGCTGTGGCTGGTCAGCAAGACGGTCACGGACAAGCTGCGAGCCTATCTGCTGTCGCAGTCGATCGAGGGTATTCCCTCATCCAACATCGCGGTGTTCGATGAACTCCAGTCGCATGGGCTGGCCGAGTCCACCCCGGAAGGCAAAGCCATCTGGACCGCGCTGGTGACGCAGGGAGACTGGGAGCAGAGCTTTACCTTTCTGCGCCTTCAGCCGGCGTTGATCTGGAGGAACGAAGAACGTCCCGAAGCTTTCAGCGGGACGGTGAGCGTGACAGTCGATGACCATCCGACCGACGCTCCGGCATCACCAGCAGCGTCAGAGGCTGTCAGTACAGGATCGCGTCAAAGCTCTTCGCTGAAAGATCCCATGGCGATGGAAGACGCTGACTATCTCGGCACGCTATTGGATATGTTCGAGCTGGAAGAGCCTGAGGTCAGCGACGAATCGTCAGCAAGCACTCTCGAAATCTCAAATACCTCGCTGGATGGCCCAGGTCAGGCATTTCTGAATTGGGTCAAAGAAAGCATCTCGAGCCACAAGCTGGTCATCAATGACAGCAAGGCGAAGGTTCACACGGTGGACGGCACTGTATTTCTCGTGACCCCTGGCCTCTTTCAACGCTATGCGCAGGAGTTTCCTGGTGTGTCTCATGGCACCTGTCAAGAGATCGAAGAATGGCGCTGGGTGCAGAAGCAATTTGAGAAGCTGAAGGTCCACCGAAAGCGCGCTGATGGTTTGAACATCTGGGCATGCAAAGTGCAAGGCCCCAGGAAGAAAACAACTTTGAAGGGATATCTGATTGCGGAGCCGACATCACTTTTAGAATCGATACCACCAAACAACCCGTTTCTTGCGCTTGATGATGGCTAACGACCTCACATAGGGAGCCGTCCAACTCTTTTCTTGGGCACTGCCCATGCAAGGATTGCCTCCCAGACTCTATATTTTTGTCACTTACAATCTAGCTGCAGATCTATCCATGACACGCTCCTCCCGAAGCGTCGGTGTGCCCAACGCAGCGCATCAGCGATCTCTTCAAGCATGTGAGAAATGCAGATTAACTGCCACCCAGATACAGGTATCCATACTGTCATTCTGTTCCGCACTCAAAAACTTGACGTCTACCACGCGCAGGCTCCGCTGTTTAACCCGTCGCCCTATTGACCTCAACTCACAAGCAAGCTGCTGGACCGTACCATCGCGACATCCCGCCTTGCGTGTATGTTAAAAATATGCAAAATAACGTACCTGCAGAGAAAAGACATGCGAACACATGACGACCTATATTCATTCCTTCCCCTGCGTCCGAGGCATTCAAGCCGGTAGGCCTTGCTACATAGCGATGTGCCCGATGCGCCTTGTGCCAAAGATTTTCATTTTCAACGAGGAAAATGTGCCTGCGGATTTGCGCGCACAGCGAACGTTGAACTTGGCTAGGGTTCCTGAGATTTCCGCATATTTGCTTGACAATCGCGACGACTACACCCTCTCTGCAATCACCGCTTCTGTTGATGGGGTAGTCCAATTCAATCCTGCTTCCGATACTGGCCTAGAGCAAAGCATCGGTACGCTAACCATACCAATGGATGCTCAAATTCTAATCAACGACGGTCAGCACCGTCGGGCAGCCATTGAGCAAGCTATCCGCGAAAATCCAGAACTTGGCTACGACAACATCCCCGTGCTTTTCTTCATTGATGAGGGGCTGAATCGTAGTCAACAAATGTTTGCTGATCTCAACAAGCATGCTGTGAGACCGAGTAATTCAATAAGCACGCTTTACGATCATCGAGACCAAATTTCCGATCTGGCCAGGTACCTGGCCAAAAACGTCGAAATTTTCTCCAGGATGACAGAGCTGGAGAAATCTAGCCTCTCTCCCCGCAGCTCCAAGCTATTCACCCTAAGCGCTATAAAAAACGCCTCCCGCGTCTTATTGAAAAAAGGGAAAGGCGATCTCATTGCGCAGAATGAGCGGGAGCTCGCAAAATCGTTCTGGGAAGAGGTGTCCTTGCAGATGCCTGATTGGATCAGAGCAAAAAACAAAGAGCTGTCGACGTCCGAATTACGGGACAATTACATTCACGCCCACGGCGTGCTGCTGCAAGCAATGGGACTTGTCGGAGCTGAACTGATAATCCGTAAGGAGTCTGAATGGAAAAATACCATCAGCCAGCTCCGGAGCATCGATTGGTCTCGAGCAAACCCGGAATGGGAAGGTCGCGCCATGGTTCACGGCCGGATCTCTAAAGCCACAACGAACGTGGCGCTCACAGCAAGTCTTATCAAGAAAAAACTTGGCGTCCCGCTATCCACGGTTGAACGCGAGTTAGAAAACAGGTTTCCTCAATAATGAGTAATGATCAATTCCTCTATCCATCGCACGATGATTTCGTTCAAGAAGCGATCATTTCTGGAAGACCGCTAGCGGATGCTGTCCGTGAGCTTCAAAGCATCTACAAGGCCGATAATCGCCCATGGGTAGTGGGTTTCAGCGGCGGCAAGGACTCTACCGTCATCCTGTCGCTCACATACTATGCCCTGAAGATGTTGCCGCCTGAAGAACGCCACAAGCACGTGTACGTCGTCTCCTCCGACACTCGAGTAGAAACCCCTGTAGTAGTCGACATGATCCGCCAGGTACTTGATTCTGTGAACGCTCAAGCCGTTCAAGATCAGATTCCGATGACAGCCCATTCTGTCACCCCTAAAGTTGGAGAAACGTTCTGGGCCAACCTCCTAGGTAAGGGCTACCCAGCACCGACCAAGGCGTTTCGCTGGTGCACAGAGCGGATGAAAATCGATCCAGTTAGCGAATTTATCAAAGACAAGGTAGCCCGTTTCGGCGAAGTCGTGGTGGTACTCGGCTCGAGACGCGAAGAAAGCAACACGCGTGCGCAGGTGATCACGCGCCACAAAATCGATGGATCTGCTTTGGGCCGGCATACCACCCTGCCAAATGCCTATACCTATATGCCCATTGAGCTATGGCACGCTGACGATGTCTGGGAATATCTCATGAGTGCTGCCAGGCCTTGGGGTGGCTCCAATCGAGTGTTGTTTGAGCTGTACAAAGACTCCAACGCTGGCGAGTGCCCACTGGTAATCGACACCAATACACCATCCTGTGGCAATTCACGCTTCGGCTGCTGGACGTGCACCGTGGTGACTCATGACAAAGCAATCGAGGGCCTCGTAAACAGCGGCGAGGATTGGATGCTGCCGCTGCTGCAGTTCCGCAACCAGCTACATGCCAGCTCACTCCCCGAAAACAAAACTGAATACCGTAACTACAAACGTCGTACCGGAAAAGTGACCTTCGCGAGAGGGGCTATAGACGACGACACAAATGCTGCAACCAAACACGTGCCTGGCCCGTATTGGATGAAATATCGCAAAGAGTGGCTGAAGCTGCTTCTGGAAATTGAGAAAGGTATTCGTGAGACGGATCGTGATATCGAACTGATCGGCCGCGATGAACTGCAAGTAATCCGCCAGCAATGGCTGAAAGACCCGAATGAGCCGGACTGGGTTGATTCACTTCCTAAAATTTACGCCGAGGTCTACCCCGCAGATACAGTTGAGTGGATAAAGAATGACGCCGGCGCCTTCACTGAGCCCGATGCGGCCATCCTGAACGCATTGGAGCAGGAGCACGGAGTGCCGGCGGTCCTGATCATGAAGCTGATCGATACCGAATTATCATTTTCTGGCCTCTCACGTCGGAAAGGAATTCTGGAAGAGCTGCAAAAAATCCTGGAGCAAGACTGGGGGGGGCTGGATGAAGCGCTGGAACGTCGCGCCGTACCTACAGTTAACGACACGTATAAGACCGCTTTCGAATCTCTGAAAGCCGAACTAGATGGCTTGCTGCAATGATTATAGACTCCCTTTCAGTACTAGATTTCCGAGTTTTTAGCGGAGCCCACAACTTTGATCTGGTTCCTAAGATCAAAAGAGGCAAAAACGCGCCTATCGTTTTGTTCGGCGGTTTAAATGGCGGCGGTAAGACAACCATTCTAAGCGCGCTAAAGCTTGCTTTGTATGGCAAAGGCGTACTGGGCTCAGGCGCAACAGTTGTCGACTATCACCAATATCTTCGTGACTGCATCCATAGAGCACACAACAGCATTGCCAAACCTACACGGGCGGCTGTCGAACTTACCTTCCGCTATGCGCAATATGGGCTCATCTCGAGCTATCAATTGACCCGGGATTGGTTTATTGATCGTGGCGGCAAGATCAAAGAAGGCCTTATAATTTCCAGGGACGGCAAACACCTGACCGAGCTTTCATATGATCAGGCACAAGCTTTTCTTAACGAGCTGATCCCGATTGGCGTATCCGAGCTGTTCTTCTTTGACGGCGAAAAAATCGCAAGCCTCGCTGAAGAAACATCCGGGGACGCTCTACGAGAGTCGATCAACAAGCTTTTAGGCTTGGACCTCATCGACAGGCTGCATTCTGACCTATCCGTGATCATCAGAGGCCGCTCAGTAAAAAAAGCATCTGAAGATCGCAAGCAAAAAATAGCTGAAGCAGAACGAACTTACGAGGATCTAAAGAAGCAGCTCGCTGATACACGCGAAAAACTCGTCCATATGCGTGTCAATACCGTCGAGGCAAACAAAAACCTGGCCAACATTGAGGCAAGTATTAATGCGCGCGGCGGTGCCTGGAGCGCTACAAGAGAGGAAGAAATAGCTAGTCTTGACTCACTGGCGAGTGAGAAAAAAGCCATAGAGCATACTTTGCATGAGATGCTGAGTGGCTTACTGCCGTTTGCAATTACGCGGAAATTGAACGAAAAACTCCTCGTACAACTGGACTCTGAGCAGCGCGCGGAAAAAGTGCAGGTTCTTTCTGAATATTTGGAGCGTCAGAAAATCAATTTTCTGACAGAGCTCGAATCGACGCTAAAAATCAGCAAGGAGCAGAGACCTGCCCTTCAAGATATTTTCCTTAGGACATTCGGTTCAGAACTCGGTAATAGCGATCGAAGCCTATCGCCAGTACATGAGCTCTCGGACACCCAGCGATCTAGCATCACTCACCGCCTGATGAATGAAATGGGAGCGCTCCAACAACGAGCCGCTGGTCTAGTGGCAAAGCTTCAGGACACTGATACCGGAATCGAATCTGCTAAAGAAAATATTGCTCGAGCCCCAGAAGAAAAAGTGCTAATGCCACTGTTTAACGAACAAGGGCAGCTACAAGGGCGCTTGTCCGTTCTAGAAGAACAAAGATCTTTGATAGTTGAGGAAGCGAAGACACTTCTCAATCAATTGTCCACTGCAGCACGCCAATTAGATGAACTATATACAGAAATTGCCGAAACCCAAGAAGCAGAGCGTCTAACCGGCCTTGCACAAAATGCCAGAGAAGTTTTAAGAGAGTTCTCTGCACGTGCTCGAATTGAAAAGCTCAAAGAACTTGAGTCGCAGTTTTTCATATCATTCAACGGTCTCGCGCGCAAAGAAGATCGAAACCTCAGTATCCAGATTGATCCTAGCTCCTTCGAGGTCGTTCTTATTGACGATGAGGGTGTGTCGTTACGTAAGGATGAGCTGTCAGCAGGTGAGAAGCAGATATTCGCAATCTCTGTTCTAGAGGCGTTAGCGCGAACGTCGGGGCGAAGCCTGCCAGTAGTAATCGACACGCCGCTTGGTCGCCTCGATTCTGTTCATCGTAAAAAACTCGTGGAGAATTATTTCCCTAAAACAAGCCATCAAGTAATTATTCTCTCGACAGATACAGAAATTGATTACGCATTTTATGAGGGACTTCAGGGAAGTATTTCTCACTCCTATCACCTGGTATACGACCCAGAAACTCGATCTACTCAAGCCGAGGAAGGATATTTCTGGCGGTGGGTTAATAACGCATGAATACATTCCCGCATAAATTCAAGATTTCAAGTTCGTCAACCGCGAAACTAAAATATCTTAAATCTAAGACTGGTCTAACGCCTAATATCTTAAGCCGGTACGCAATCGCCCTTGCTCTGGCCGATGAAAATGGCCTAGGCAATGCCAGCGTATCGGATTTAGAAGGACAGGAGTTCAATGCCCCCACGCTATTTGGTGAGCACTTGGATATTTACGAAGCGCTGCTCAGGCAATTCACACATCAAAGTGATTTGGACTGGGATCCCGTCAGGCATGTAGCGTCGCTGATCGAGGTAGGTCTTCATAAAATGGGGCATATACGCTCGCTCAAAGACGTAGCGCTACTGATTAGTAAATAATCAACAATCTTGACCAGCGATGCGGTTTATCACCCATCGCAATGGCCACATACTCACAGGTGAGGCAAGCCTCACCATTATTCCGATGCTTTTAGGGTCGATCTTAAAACTAACGATAGGATCCATATTCCCTTTAGCCTTAGTAATTTGACGCCGACGGAACAGGACGCACTTGATAACTTACAAGCACCGCCGGCACGATTCACACTACACAACGAAGATATGGCGCGCCATTTCCAGTACATTCCTTTCATACTCAACAGAAGCTTTCAAATTCCACTTGAGCTTCTTGCCGATTTTTTGATTTAACGCAATCGACGAGGATTTGAAGACACCTCGTTTAGCCGTAAAATTATCGTTATCGGCCATTGAGTTTATCTCCGGATCAAGAATAGTTAGATTGCCAATGGAATTTTTTCTAGGCTCCATCTCTATATCGATATCTGCTGCTTTTGCATTTTTTGGATATACATGTTCAATAGATGTCTCCCCAAAATCCAACAATCTATGTCCTTCAAGGCATTTGGGCACGCCTACCGCCCCACTCTCGTACCAAGCGTAATAGGAATCAAGCATCATCAGAAAATGCTTTATGTTTTTATTGCCTCCTGTTTTGCTTTGATAATGCAACGACATCAAACCATTGATAAAGTTATGTAATGGTGCACGCTGCTCAAGCAAGCCCCCTAGCTTCTGCCTTAGTGAATTTACGCTATACGCAGTACCTTGAGTACGTATGACTTCACATTCTGAATAATAAAGCCCCTTTAGCGGAGTTACATGCTCATTGCAAATAATTTTATACCTGAAAAATGCTCGCTCAAGCATTAAAACAATATCTCTGAACTTAACATGACCCAGTTCACTTGCAGCCAGCAATAGAGGAACACTGAGAGTGTGCCCTAAATGAACGACCAAGCTTGCCAACCGGGCTCTATCCCAGGGGGTCACAGGCCTTTGATCTGCAAATATCCACTCACCCTTTGTAAAAGCTCTGCAGCGCTCCACATCTGCATGAATAACTTTTAGCTGCGCGATGATATATTTTGCATCTTTCTTTTTTACTCCGCCTGGTGCCAACCCTTCGAAAAATGCCTCCATATATACATCAGCGAGTGCACCAGACCTAGCTCGTCTATATGCATGAGACTCATATATCCATTGTAAAAAATCATACGTTTTATTTGGCTTGTCCGACAGTATATCGTCCCAAATTTGTTCAGCCGCTAACTGCTCATCACCATAATCTTCCAAAAGCTCCAAGGTCTTAACCCTTAGCAAATCTCCATCTGTCAGCGAAACGCCCCGATCGTTAATTACCTGGAATAATCTATATGCATCTGGTTTGTTCTCCGCGACCATATGAAGCATTGAAAAATCGCTGAGCAATACATCATGCACCTGCTCGAGAGCGTCAACTTTAGCGGCAAAATCGCCACATTGATTTTGTACTTCTTTCAAATACGCAACAACTTTACCCATCGCGGATAATAACTTTTCATGCGAGTCAATTTCACAATCTGGTTCGTTTCCTGCCAATAAACCTCGAAAATAACCCTCATCTTTCTTAGACAAGGTCAGAACATTGGCACTTGTGACAACTCGATTAACCACCTGCTCGTGAGTAACAAATGATATCTTGAGATTTTTTACATAGTGCTCAACCCTTTTCCTGAGTTCGAGATCATCAAGAAAACCCGCGAGTTCACTAAAGACGTCCATCAGAGCATACCCGAACAACACAATTGTCGTTATTCGCTGCTGACCATCAACTAGCTGATAATGGACAGCATTAGCAACCCCCTCAATATCACTTTTAATGCTAAGAATACCGCCAAGGAAATGCTCACGATGCGCTCCACCTACACGCGAGCGATAACATACATCCACATCAGCAATGAAATCTTGAACGGAATCAGAATCCCAAGCATAGCCTCTCTGATATTTAGGGACGGAGAAAACCGTCTTATCTCCAAAAACATCTCCTACAGCAGCATGAACGGGCTTAATATTCATCCTTGGCGTCCTTTCGTTTACGAATCTAAAGTTCCAACGTCAGAGTAACAGGCGAAGAAAAAAAAAGGCACTAAAACGAGCTTGTTACAACCGCACTCGTTGCTAACGAAACGATACGCCATTTCGGAAGACGCGTGACGACTTAGTTTGGAACGCCAAATAGAATCGAGGAATGGCCTGAAGAGCCGTGGGTAAGCGCACAGTGTAGAACCACTGCGATGTAGTTTGCGGCGATTTCCCCACTACGATAACTTACAGGGTCTACACCGAAGAAGATGGCATCCTGGTTGCCTCAACTCAAGCTGTCCGCGCATCTGTCACCCCAGTCAGTAGACTGGACCAAACTTTTATCAACAGCGGCGATTGCACTGCTCCGCTGTATTTAACTAATACTAATCGATTGCCCTATGTCCATTACCATAACAGGAGAACATAGGGCTACACCACAATCATTGAAAGAAAATATCACTCCTCAAACTTTAGAGGCCAAACATTTTTTGCATAGGTTTCAGCAAGATACAATTGTCGCTTGGCAATACTTTCAAAAGTCCACTCCCCTTTCTCCAGCCAACTGTGAGTATTTTTCGCCACACTGACTGGCAAGCTTAAGCCACTTCGCAAATAGTCCAAATTATCATCATTCTCAAATTTTACAGACAGAGCCTTGTTCTTCACTGTCTGATTGACATCATGAGGAAGCATAAGAAGATTGCCAATTCTATTTAAGTATCCACTATAACCTTCTTTTTCTTGCACTCCCAGCCACTCCACCCCTGGCTTCTTTGGCATTATAAACTCTACTCTCTGGGAAGCATTATTGTTACGCGGCCTCGTATCCAAAACTGGTTTGATGTAATTTTCTATTTTCCAAATTATGTAAAATGCTTGCCTAATATTGCTCACAGCAGCTCTTGAGAAATTCTCCACGAACCGCTCATCCGAACTTTTTCTCGAGAAATAATTCGACACTTCTGCGAGTGACAAATCCGCTCTTACCATCGCGGATGCCTCTCCAAAAAACTCTTGCAACGAACCCACAGAGTCTTTTGCAATAAGCCCCTGTCTAAACAAGTAGTTCTCAGCAAGAACTAGATACTTCTTAAGAGCGACGACATTTTCGCCGTGCTTATCCATTATTGCCATGATGAAAGAAGCGCAGTGCGACTTCCATAATGGATCTACAATTGCGTACCTCAAATCTTCTAACTCGACATCCCACCCTTTTAAATCACCAAGTAGGAACTGCCGCCAATTCAAGGAGTCCTTACTAAACTCTTGTGCAAAATCGAGTGCCCGTATTGTAGTTGACGAAAGCACCTTAGAAACCTCTTCAAATATCATCTCCTTTTTAACCCGCTCATGACGATACGTAAAAGAAAATTGAATTAACTGAGGCAAATCTAGCTTCTTATTATCAGGCTGACTTTCCGAATTATCTATAAAGACATCCCACAATCTTGTAACGCTTTCCACTACATTTCCGCCGGAGGACACTGCATGCTCCAACAAGACATTTTTAATAAGATCAGCTTGAGACAAATCTAACCCCCGCTCGTTTAATGTCTCAAACAAGCGATATGCCAATGATAAATTAGCAGTACGAACTACCAAAACATAAAAAAACTCGGTCAAAGTCTCTACCAGATCTCTTATCCGAGATTGCCTCTCCTCTGAATCTTTGCCTTTCAACTCTTCTTCTATAGAGCTGTAGAAAAAATCGAACGCCCTAATAATATTGGCCTGAACCTCGGATTTTTTATCACCCGCTCTATCCCAATACTCTCGCTTAGATTCGACCGAAGGGTTTTCGAATAAACTATTGCAGTAAAAATCATCTTCCCTATTCAACTTTAGGCGGGGAACAAAACCGGCATTTGGCGCCACAACACAATCAAGCAAAACATGCTCAAGCTTCAAGCGAATCTTTTGATCCATTATCTCGGAAGTATAAGATCGCAAACACTCCGAAAGAATTGTGATGGTAGTCAACCGCTGTTGCCCATCAATTATCTCCCATCTCGCGCTATCGTGAGACTGCTCTTGACCAATCACCACAATCGCACCTAAAAAGTGACCAATTGCATTACCACCAGGCCCTTGCTCCTTGACAGCAGTAATCAAGTCATCCCACAGCTTCTCGAGCTGTTCAAAACCCCATCTGTATTCGCGCTGATTAGGAGGTACCACAAAATAGGTAGACTTTATAAGTTCACTAACGCTCGTAGACTTCGTGGCCAATTGCTGACTTGGATTCATAATTAAAAACTCAACTAAATGGGATTAACTACCAAAGAAGAATGAAGATCTGCATCAAAATACAACTGCTTTGAAATATCTCCAAAAAAGTTATATTTATTTAAATTATCTAATGCTAACGATCCACCACAATTCAGCGAATGGTAAAAAATAAGAAGCCGTTCATTTGCGGATAACTGCGCATTAACAATCGAGTAGTATTGCAACGGATTGCTAGGGCTTCGCACCTCTATGAAATCAATAATGCTTTTTAGAGATCCCACGTAGTGCCCAATAAACCTATCGTTATCAGCACTAAAAACCTTATAGGCCTGCGCAATTATTTCGCGCTCATCCCTACCAGTGGAATGATATTTCTTTACGTTCTCATAATTGATCTTGAGTCTTCGCAGCAATATACGAAACGCTCCCCGCCCCTGATTATAATCCTCTTTTTTCTCAGTATCTTCCAGATCTAAAGTTTTGACATTTTCATTATAAAGAAGGACCATGGAAAAGAAGGTATTTTCAAACGCCTGAACATTTAAATGAGCACTTTGTTCCTTCAGAGCAGAGGTAGAATGAGAAAGTTCTCGGGACTGGATAATTAAAGCGCCTAATATCGCAAACAAAGACAGCATCGCGAGTATCGGATTTAAGGTCCCTCCAAAGAAATCACCAAACTGCCCCCATGCAGCATGATCGACTAAATAGTCGCCAGCAAAATGCTTTTTATAAATTACAATGACACTTCCGGCACAAATTACTGCCACAGCTAATATGACCGCCGATACTTTTATCACCGCCGAGTCAAAAAAACCGGTGCCATCTTGAGCCTTATCCTGCATGTATCCATACCTTCTAATAATTTGCGGCAGCTAGGATTTTCGCTATTACAAGTTAACGTTTCCAGAACTCATCCGAAACAGTTTCCATCAGCGATATTACATTACGCTTAGTAAAGATCCAAATCGTGTCACCCCCTGAAATTACGTTGCATGTCTTCGGCGCGCACGCTATCACTAGATAGTCAGAGCCAGAGGTTCCCCAGGCTGAGATACGCCCCAGTCTTCCCGCGCGCAGACAAGTTGAAGCCCTGCGCATCCTCATAATAGGCAATGCTGCATAGCAAGCTGCATACAGGTGATTGGAGCCAGTCAGCATGAAGATCGCCTGAGTCAGATGGACGGCTAGAATGTAGATCAGCCAGGATGAAATGTCAGCTTTAGCTGCAATGAATCTCAGCCCTCAGCACTACACATCAGAATTACCAACCTAAGAGATCGTAAAGGTGGGATATCTGGAGCGTAGCCTTCGTATTTTTGTAATTTTTCCGAAATCTCGCCAGTCACTCTTATCAGAGACCACAACCGGAGTTCAGTAGCGGCGTAAGGGCAAGAATTCAGCGAGTCATGATGCGATTGCCCTAGAACGACTCAACCAACTTCTCGATATTGGCGCGCAAACTGCCGAGCTCAAGCGTAATCTGTCGCGCCCCAAGCATGCGCGATGGGTTGGTGAAGCACTTTGCCACGGGTTCCTTAGCGGCGACGCGATAAACGCGCCACAACTCATAACGCTCCCGCTCACGCAGTGCCTTTTCAAACTCTCTGCGAGGCCAGTCAAATCTGCCATCCACACCTGTAGTCGATTTCACTTCAATCCACCGCGGCTCCCCGTTGATGTCAATGGAGCGGATGTCATGGTCGGCACCCGGATCGTCTTGCGATGTCCATACGACGTACAGCTCAGGTTTCGCATAGCCCATATCTCGTACTTTCTGAAGCTCCATGCGATAGACCAGTTCCTCACCACGTTGCCCCACGCGACTAGCCCGTTCATTCTCCGCAGCCGTGGGCGGTAGCCAGACATTCGTGGTTCCACCGCCACCACCTCCCCCTCCTCCGCGTAGTTCGATTTCTACTCCTTGGGTCGGCGCGACCGTTAGTAAGACATCTTCGAGATTCGGCAAAGCGAAAGTAGGTGCCGCAGGTGGAAGCGCAGGCGGAGCGTTAATTATGCGCGGCGTAGCTGTATCAACGGGCTGGACCGCGTCGCTGCTAGTCGAACCAGAGGTGTTGAGATTGTCGAAGACCTGACGCAATGCAAGCTCCTCAAAATCCTCATCACTTTCGTCATCGTCATCGTCTTCGAGCTCGTTGGCCTCCTCATCATCCGCGATCGATCGGAAGCTATTGGAAAGCCCCATCTGCTCTAGATACTCTCTTAACTCCTCAAGCGTTCCACAAAGAAGAAGCGGAAGAAATGCGTTGGCGATGCTGCGCATCGTCGCCACGCTGGTAGCGCCAGCGATTTCTGCAAGCGCTTCAGCAAGCAATAGTTGAAATCTACTTTTGGTCTTTGGCGGAATGACACAGACCTGCCCAGCACTGACCGCTACCTGAGCAGGAACGACAACGCTCGTCCCAGCCACGCTGTAGCGACGCTCCATACTCGAAAAAAAAGCAATGTCACGAATACTGAGGAGGTCCCTTTTGATCATGGAAAGTGACGCTGGCTGGAAACCTGAATGACCATGCCGATTTCGATAGGCAACTTCAAACAGTGCGCGCGCAAGAAGCGGTCTATGCAGAATGGCGATGACGCGCTCGGCCTGTTTAGGCTTGAACCAAAGTGGTGGTCGACACGAAGAACCGAGTACAGCCTCACTTGTACCAGCGATTGCTGACAGTGGACGAATGCCGAGACCTGCAAAAAATGAGCGCACGTGTTCGGTTCTGTCAACGACTCCGGTGGCACTGTCGGCATTTCGAAGTGCTTGTTCGAGTGCTGGAAAATCTGGTTCGAGGAGTTTTCCAGAACGCAGCTCACCAAGAGTGAAGAGTCGCGCTCGATCGTCGATCAAGCAGCGAACGTCCTCAAGCCCTGAGGGTAAGCCAAAGCTCCTACGTAGGCGGTAAGCCTCTAGTAGGATGGCCCGTCTATCCGATGTTAAGTGGGTGTCAGTTGCCCATGCGGCTGCCACATTTCGGAAGAAGCGCGACCAATGCGCATCATTAGGCTGACTCGCAGCGCCAAGCGCAAAATATGCATCTCCGACTGCGTCGGAATGTTTGTAGAGAGGGAACACCTCGCCTAGCGGGGTTGCCGTCCTGGAACCAACTAGGATTTCGGAGGGCGGGTAGAAGCCGTCGTGAACCCAACAAATCCGCATATTAAGAAATTCAGATTTGTTGCGCCGCTCGCGCTTAATGGCCTCCACAAGCGCCGGATATATCAAATCAGGCCGATTAGGAGCCCGTCCCTCTTGCATACGGCGATTGAGAATATCGACCAAAATCTCCGAACTTGGTGCGACTGAGAGTTTCAGCTTACGATACAGCAGATCATGACTCCCCCCGACAATTCGGTGGTCGTCATCGATGCATAAACGATTGGCCCTCGTGTCGAGGTGAAGCATGCAAGGAGCCGTAGGCTGCCCTGATCGCGACATCAGACAGGGGATTACCTGCAGTTCATCTACGACCGCAGGAATGAGCAAATTGAAATTTTCGGTAAGCAGCTTTTCAAATCGTTCAGCTATCTCAGGACGCTCGGCAACCAATCGAGCGTAACGGACGAGATCCGAGCCACTTAGCGAACTACGAATCCGCAAGCGCGCGATCAATCCTGACGCCTTAACCATCTCCTTCGATGGGGCATCTATCGCCGCATCGAGCTGCGTTGCCAAGGGCTTTTTGAGGTACACCATGGTGGACGGCGCTACCCACTGACCACGCTGATTCTTGACAATAGGATTGTTGCGTAATGCTGATAGAACGAGACGGCTAATCGGCTTCTCGCTGGTCAGTAACTTCCGGTAGAGCGTTTCTCGCTCCCGGTCATCGCCTACTGCGGAGGCGGAGCGGCCAGCGGCGTCAATCAGCCATTGCTCTTCGTCGAATGTACGGCAGTGACTTGAAATTGATTTGCATTGAATGAGTTCTGGATGGAGCCGGTTGGCCACAGGTTCCGGGCAATCAATCCAAAGATCTGGGCTTACGATCATCAGTCGAACAGCGGGTAAGAGTTCACCAACAGCATTCAAAGTCGAAGCAGTATTACCCAAGTCGGCTTTATTCAGCTTACTCAATCGTCGCGGATAAGCCGACAACGCCAAAGCTTGGCGTTTCTGCATGTCTATGCCGGTCATGGCACCAAGATAGTTCGTGAAGGAGTAATTCGCGTCGTTGCCAATTTTGGTCTCAAGACCCTTTAAATCATCACCTGCACATCGCAGCCTTACTAACGAAGAAATTGTGAATTGCTTGGCACCGCATTCTACCGCCAAGCTGGACAACGCCTCGTCGCCCGAAAGCTTAGGGACCAGATAGCGATTAGCACTGAGAAAACCTTGCAGCTCGGGATCCGTAGGAAGCACGATCTCAGTCGCGCGGGCGAAGTGAGGATTGGATGCATCCCCTGTAGGCCAGCAAGCGTCCGTCGCAAGGCGCTGAGCTATTTCATTTGAAAAGCGCGTCGAGCTGGGGTTGCCGTTGCTAACGAGTGCCTTGAATGCGTCCGCGCCATATCTGTCGAACCAATCAGTTTTGAGAAGATCAAGTGTCAGCTCGACGGCTTGGTCGATAAGCCAGTCGTTCCAGACGTGGTCGTTTATCCCGCTTCGATCCGTGTTGAGTTCGAATGGAGCACTGATACTGACGGCACAACCAGTGACGGACGAGGGTGCTTTCAATGGATAATAGAAGTGACCAAACTGCCGGAGATCGATTCGCCGGCGAATGATCGGGACCGACACCGCGATACGTAACTTTCCGCCAGGTTGTCTGTAATATGCCGGAAAAGATCGTCCTGAAAACCTTTCAGGAATTTCGACCGTCCGCAAAAACTCCTCCTCCTGGAACTGGATTCGCTTGCCATCTTGATCGACGAGCGCACCTGCCCTCTTCGTCATAGTGACGCGCGCAGCAAAGGAGCGCTCGCGTTTGGCGTCTTGTTTCCAATAAAGCACGCGACCAGTGCGGACCGATCGAATAATGACCTCACGCAGTCCGCTTTTTTTTCCAGCAAGTGCTAGTTTGACTAGCGTGTCCGGCATGCCTGCAGCCATCATATCGAGGGCATGCGCCTCTCTTTCGACGCTAAACGCCTCCAGCAGCTCTGTCGACTTAAGCCTATAAGGCACGTGAACGCGAACACCCCTCCGCCGGGACGACACCGGGTCTCGTTCACGGCCTGTTTCTTGTGTTTGAAGATCAAGCAATGCGACCTGCCCGCCTGATCGTACGTGTATTTGATCGCCAAAACGAAACAACGAACGTAATCCGAAATTCTTGGAGCCGATACCATTTGCTTTCGGCGCCACGACCTCTTCTTGCCGGCTGCCCAGCACATTGCCCGTACCGACAATCACAGAGAGCCGCTCCCACCCATTGCGCTCTATATTTCGTCCGGTACCGACCACCTCAAGCGAATGGCCTCCGAAGTTTAGCGTCAGTGAAGCTCCGCCGCCGTCATATTCGTTTTGGACAAGCTCGCGCAGGACGTCACTTGCATCATGTCCTGCAACAAACTGCTCAATGAAACTCGAGCCAATCCTGGTTCGCCGGCTCCCGCTGAAATCAGGTGGTACGTATTCGGCTTCTGCTGAGGGTAGAAGGATGGGTGCCTTTCCTTGGTTACGCGCAGGTCGGTTAGCCGTCTTGGCATCAGTCGTAATTTCCGACGCCTCTGACTCATCGACTGCCAATAAATCCTTCAAACGTAGCACCTCGCGTTAGGTGGATCGCAGTCTTGGAGTTCACAACTCTTCGCTGGCGTGTAGTGGTTTATCGAACCTAGATTAGGTTGCCCTATAAGTTCCAGCATCCATTCGATCCTACGAAAGGACATCGTATCGAGCACTTCAAGGAGCAAATGGGAAAAACCTCCTAACTGATCCAGTAGGTGGTGCTTAAGCGTTAGCTCATAAAGCCGAACGGGGACATGTACACGCAAGCTGCCATCTATTGCGCACGCGTATTGGCTATGGATCGTCAATCGTCGTACCTGACTATCCTCGAATAGAACAATGACACTTTGCCATCATGGTAGCGCCGGTTTGTCTTCTTTATTGCCCTAGACCGATCTTTTTTATCGGTGAGATAAATTCACAGGCATCGCTGAGTAAGCTCGACACGCTTCAGACTCACACCGACCGCACTTAGGATATCCACTCATCTCCATATCGTCTTCCGAACGACCAAAGATTTGCCATAGACGGGTTGCTCGCCCGTATAAGGAGGCGTACTGAATACCAGCCACTGCCATACTTGAGTCCGTCAGAAATCGCCATTCGCGATCACTCGCACACTCGGCGCGAATGAGGGAGGAAAATGGGGCATAACTCGTTTTTTGAGCTAAAACCACCTTGCTGAAGCCCAGTCAAAACGTTCTTTGGAGAGAGCGACCTTAACTGTATTTACAGGCTTCCGGCTTACCACGCTTTGCGGCGCGACTCAGCATCAACCGCAACCGATCTGCAAATCGGCAACCCTTTAACAAACCTACTCGCGCCTTCTGACTCTTGCACTGATACGAGCTGCCCGGGGAAACGAGAGTCGAACGCCTCTCAAGTGGCATATCTACCGAGATCCAAGATATCCGTGGGAGTAAATGTGGGAGTATTTTTCGAGACATGAAAAAGCCCAACCTTTTCAGATTGGGCTAAGTCATTGAAAAATATGGTCGGGACGGAGTGATTCGAACACTCGACCCCTAGCACCCCATGCTAGTGCGCTACCGGACTGCGCTACGCCCCGACTAGGCGTGTTACCTGTTGCTGTTCTCGACGAACGCTCAAGAATATAACGCAAGCTCTTGAAAACTGGAAGTATTTAAAAGCAGAATTTTATTTCTTGAGGACCACCAGTACATCTTCGAGCTCGGAGATCATCTGGCGGATCATCTGTTTGTACTGGGTGGTGTCGTCTTTGGCTTCATCGCCGGACAAACGCAAGCGTGCGCCGCCGATGGTGAACCCCTGGTCATAAAGCAACGCACGGATCTGCCGGATCATCAGCACGTCTTGGCGCTGATAATACCGGCGGTTTCCGCGGCGTTTGACGGGGTTGAGTTGAGGAAACTCCTGCTCCCAATAGCGCAGTACGTGCGGTTTTACCGCACATAACTCGCTGACTTCACCAATGGTGAAGTAGCGTTTGCCTGGGATGACGGGAAGCTCGTCGTTATGACTTGGTTCCAGCATAAGCCTCAACTCGGGCCTTCAACTTCTGCCCTGGACGAAAGGTGACCACACGGCGAGCCGTGATCGGGATTTCTTCTCCCGTTTTCGGATTGCGGCCAGGCCGCTGGCGTTTGTCCCGAAGGTCGAAGTTGCCGAAACCGGACAACTTCACCTGTTCGTTGTCTTCAAGAGCGTGCCTGATTTCTTCAAAAAACAGTTCGACCAATTCCTTGGCCTCCCGTTTGTTCAGGCCCAGCTCTTCATACAGACGTTCCGCCATTTCAGCTTTCGTCAGAGCCCCCATACGTCACTTCCTTAACGTGGCGTTCAACCTTTGTTCGAGCGAGGTGAGGATGTTTTGCGTCGTGGTATTCACCTCATCGTCATTAAGAGTGCGCGATGGATGCTGCCAGGTCAAGCCAACTGCAAGGCTTTTTCTATGAGGATCAATGCCTTTACCCTGATAAACGTCAAAGAGCCTGAGGTCTGTCAGCCATTCGCCTGCATTTTCACGGATTACATCCATGACGGCACTGGCGGCAACGCCTGCGTCGGCCAGCAACGCGAGGTCACGGCGTACTTCAGGAAAGCGCGATAACTCGTGGAATTTAGGCATTTTGCCCAAGGCCACTTCGCCCAATACCAGCTCGAAGACGAACACCGGACGGTCGAGACCGAGGGTTTTCGACAGTTCGGGGTGCAGCGCGCCGATGAAACCGACTTCGCGACCTTCACGCTCGATGCGCGCGGTCTGACCCGGGTGCAATGCCGGGTGGCTGCCCGGGGAGAAGGTGAACGAGTCCAGCGCACCGGCGAAGCCCAGCACTGCTTCCACGTCTGCCTTGACGTCGAAGAAATCCACCACGTCGCGGCCCTGTGCCCAGCCTTCCGGCAGACGGCTACCGCAGACTACACCGGCGAGCATCGGCTCTTGCTTCAGGCCTTCCAGCTGACCGACAAAACGCAGGCCGCTTTCGAACAGGCGTACGCGATCCTGCTGACGGTTCAGGTTGTGCTGCAGGGCTTTGACCAGACCAGGCCACAAAGACGAGCGCATGGCTGCCATGTCGTTGGAGATCGGGTTGGCCAGCAGCAGCGGTTCAACGCCCGGATTGAACAGTTCAAACTGTTTCGGATCGATGAAGCTGTAGGTGATCGCTTCCTGGTAACCACGGGCAACCAGCAGACGACGCAACTCAGGCAGGTCGCTACGAGCTTCGGCCTTGGCTTGTGGTGCCAGGCGCGCTTGCGGGTAACGGACCGGCAGGCGGTTGTAGCCGTACAGGCGGGCCAGCTCTTCGATCAGGTCGACTTCCAGGCTGATATCGAAGCGATGGCTTGGCACTTCAACGCGCCACTGCCCTGCCCCGTCCGCCGCGATAGTCAGGCCCAGGGCGCTGAGCAGCCGCTCGACTTCGACCGGATCCATTTCCATGCCGAGCATCTGGGTGATGCGCTGGGCACGCAGGGTGATCGGCGCGATTGACGGCAGGTACTGCGCGTTGACGGTCTCGATGATCGGGCCGGCATCGCCGCCGGTGATGTCCAGCAGCAGGCCAGTGGCGCGCTCCATGGCTTCACGGGCCAGTTGCCAGTCCACGCCGCGCTCGTAGCGGTGCGAGGCATCGGTGTGCAGGCCGTAGGAACGGGCCTTGCCAGCAACCGCGATTTGGTCGAAGAACGCGCTTTCCAGGAAAATGTCCCGCGTCGTGGCGGATACGCCACTGTGCTCGCCACCCATCACACCGGCGATTGCCAGGGCACGGGTATGGTCGGCGATGACCAGGGTGTCGGCGCGCAGGCTGACTTCCTGACCGTCGAGCAGGACCAGTTTTTCGCCTTCTTCAGCCATGCGCACGCGGATGCCGCCGTTGATTTCGGCAAGATCGAAGGCATGCAGCGGTTGGCCGAGCTCGAGCATCACGTAGTTGGTGATGTCGACGGCGGCATCGATGCTGCGCACATCGGCGCGGCGCAGACGCTCGACCATCCACAGCGGCGTTGGCTTGGACAGGTCGACGTTACGGATTACCCGGCCCAGGTAACGCGGGCAGGCGGCGGGTGCCAGCACTTCTACCGAGCGCACTTCGTCGTGCACGGCAGGCACGGCAGCCACCACTGGACGGGTTACCGCAGCGGCGTACAGCGCGCCCACTTCACGGGCCAGGCCAGCCAGGGACAGGCAGTCGCCGCGGTTCGGGGTCAGGTCGACCTCGATGCTGGCGTCTTCCAGGCCCAGGTAAACCCGGAAGTCTTCGCCTACCGGCGCATCGGCCGGCAGTTCCATCAGGCCGTCATTGCCCTCGCCCACCTGCAGTTCGGCTTGCGAGCACAACATGCCGTTGGACTCGACGCCACGCAGCTTGGCTTTCTTGATCTTGAAGTCACCTGGCAGTTCGGCACCGATCATGGCGAACGGAATCTTCAGGCCCGGGCGCACGTTCGGCGCTCCGCACACGACCTGGAAGGTTTCGGCACCGTTGCTGACCTGGCACACGCGCAGCTTGTCAGCGTCCGGGTGTTGCTCGGTGCTCAGCACCTCGCCCACTACGACGCCATTAAACACACCGGCGGCCGGGGTAACGCTATCGACCTCAAGACCGGCCATCGACAGACGAGCAACCAGCTCGTCGCGACTTACCTGCGGGCTTACCCAGCCGCGCAGCCATTGTTCACTGAATTTCATCCTGCTCTCCTAAAAATTCGTTACGACTAGCGAAATTGCGCAAGGAACCGCAAGTCGTTGTCGAAGAACAGACGCAAGTCGTTCACGCCGTAACGCAGCATGGCCAGACGCTCCACGCCCATGCCGAAGGCAAAGCCTGAGAACTCTTCCGGATCAATGCCGGACATGCGCAGCACGTTCGGGTGCACCATGCCGCAGCCCATCACTTCCAGCCAGCCGGTCTGCTTGCAGACGCGGCAGCCTTTACCGCTGCACATCACGCATTCCATGTCGACTTCAGCGGATGGCTCGGTGAACGGGAAGTACGAAGGACGGAAACGCACGGCCAGTTCTTTTTCGAAGAACACCCGCAGGAACTCTTCGATGGTGCCTTTGAGGTCGGCGAAGTTGATATCGCGATCGACCAGCAGGCCTTCGACCTGGTGGAACATCGGCGAGTGGGTGATATCCGAGTCGCTACGGTACACACGGCCTGGGCAGACGATGCGGATCGGCGGCTGTTTCGACTCCATGGTGCGGACCTGTACCGGCGAGGTATGGGTGCGCAACAGCATGTTGGCGTTGAAATAGAAGGTGTCGTGCATCGACCGGGCCGGGTGGTGGCCTGGGATGTTGAGCGCCTCGAAGTTGTGATAGTCGTCTTCGACCTCAGGGCCTTCGGCAATGCCGTAGCCAATATGGGTGAAGAACTGTTCGATACGTTCCAGAGTCCGGGTAACCGGATGCAGACCGCCTGAGGTCTGGCCGCGGCCAGGCAGGGTCACGTCAATGGACTCGGCGGACAGTTTGGCAGCCAGGTCGGCGGCTTCAAACAGCACCTTGCGCGCATTGAGAACCTCTGTGACACGCTCCTTGGCAACGTTGATCAGGGCGCCGACTTGCGGACGCTCTTCTGCCGGCAAATTCCCCAGGGTCTTCATCACCTGAGTCAACTCGCCCTTCTTGCCAAGGTAGTGAACCCGGATTTGCTCCAGGGCATTGATATCTTCAGCGCTTTGCACAGCCTCTAGTGCTTGAGAGACGAGCGCATCCAGGTTTTCCATGTACAGACTCCAGATACAAAATAGGGGAAGAGCTTGAAGGCTCTTCCCCTATTTATGACGTTTACCACCTTGGGCTACAGGAGTAACCCAGGGTGACTGTCGGGGGTACTTAAGCCAAGGTGGCTTTAGCTTTCTCGACAATCGCAGCAAACACCGCTTTTTCGTTCACGGCCAGTTCAGCCAGAACCTTACGGTCGATTTCGATGGACGCTTTTTTCAGGCCAGCGATGAAACGGCTGTAGGACAGACCGTTAACACGAGCACCAGCATTGATACGAGCGATCCACAGAGCGCGGAACTGACGTTTTTTCTGACGACGGTCACGGTAGGCGTATTGGCCAGCCTTGATTACCGCTTGCTTGGCAACACGGAATACGCGTGAACGCGCGCCGTAGTAGCCTTTAGCAAGTTTCAGAATTTTTTTGTGACGCTTACGGGCAATGACGCCACGCTTTACACGAGCCATGAGTTACTTCCTCTATTCTTGACTAAAATTAACGAAGGCGCAGCATGCGCTCGACTTTTGCCACGTCAGACGGATGCAGCAAGCTGCTACCGCGCAGTTGACGCTTACGCTTGGTCGACATTTTAGTCAGGATGTGGCTCTTGAAAGCGTGCTTGTGCTTGATACCGTTAGCAGTTTTCAGAAACCGCTTAGCAGCACCACTTTTCGTTTTCATTTTTGGCATGTTCGGATACTCCGCATTCAGTTGATAAACATAATCAGAAGGCCTGCCGTGCCCTGATGATTACTTCTTCTTTTTCGGGGCGATGACCATGATCAGTTGGCGTCCTTCCATCTTAGGATGCTGTTCGACCGAACCGTACTCGAGCAAGTCACCTTCAACTCGCTTGAGGAGTTCCATCCCCAGCTCCTGGTGGGCCATCTCACGGCCGCGGAATCGCAAGGATACCTTGGCCCTGTCCCCATCACTCAGGAAACGTACCAGGTTGCGCAGTTTTACCTGGTAATCCCCTTCCTCCGTCCCTGGACGAAACTTGATTTCTTTAACCTGGATCTGCTTCTGGTTTTTCTTGGCCGCAGCAATCTGCTTCTTCTTTTCGAAGATCGACTTGCCGTAGTCCATCAGCTTGCAGACAGGAGGTACTGCATCGGCGGAAATTTCCACCAAATCGAGCTTGGCTTCTTCAGCCTTAAGAAGCGCGTCTTCAATTGACACAATCCCAAGCTGCTCGCCCTCAGCCCCAATTAACCGAACCTCGCGTGCCGAGATATTCTCGTTGATCGGGGCTTTCGGTGCAGCTCGTTTATCTTGTCTCATTTCACGCTTAATAATAATTACTCCGAATCTGGGCGACCACGCCGGGAAACCGCTTGCGCGAGAAACTCAGCGAACTGGGCGACGGGCATCGAGCCCAGGTCAGCACCTTCACGAGTACGCACAGCGACAGTCTGCATCTCGACTTCCCGATCTCCGATAACCAAGAGATAGGGAACCTTGAGCAAAGTATGCTCGCGGATTTTAAAGCCGATCTTTTCATTTCTCAAGTCGGACTTGGCACGAAAACCGCTTTGATTGAGAGTTTTTTCAACTTCAGCGGCAAAATCTGCCTGTTTATCAGTGATATTCATGATCACTGCCTGGGTCGGAGCCAGCCACGCAGGGAACGCGCCCTCGTAATGCTCGATCAGAATCCCGACAAATCGCTCGAAGGAACCCAGGATCGCCCGGTGCAACATGACCGGGTGCTTGCGACTGTTGTCTTCGGAGACGTATTCGGCTCCCAGACGGATCGGCAGGTTAAAATCGAGCTGCAAGGTACCACATTGCCAGACGCGACCGAGGCAATCTTTTAGCGAGAACTCGATTTTCGGACCGTAGAACGCACCCTCACCCGGCTGCAGATCGTACGCAAGGCCCGCGCTGTCTAGCGCTGCGGCCAGTGCCGACTCGGCGCGATCCCACAGCTCGTCGGAACCGACGCGTTTTTCCGGACGAGTGGACAGCTTCATTTCGACTTCGGTGAAGCCGAAATCGCGATAAACGTCCATGGTCAGCTTGATGAACGCAGCGGACTCGGCCTGCATCTGCTCTTCGGTGCAGAAGATATGGGCGTCGTCCTGAGTGAAGCCGCGCACCCGCATGATGCCGTGCAGCGCACCCGATGGCTCGTTCCGGTGGCAGGCACCGAACTCGGCCAGGCGCATCGGCAACTCGCGGTAGCTCTTCAGGCCCTGGTTGAACACCTGCACGTGGCATGGGCAGTTCATTGGCTTGATGGCGTAGTCGCGGTTTTCCGACTGGGTGGTGAACATGTTGTCGGCGTAGTTGGCCCAGTGCCCGGATTTCTCCCACAAGCTACGGTCAACGACCTGCGGAGTCTTGATCTCCAGGTAGCCGTTGTCGCGCTGCACCTGGCGCATGTACTGCTCGAGCACCTGGTACAGGGTCCAGCCGTTCGGGTGCCAGAACACCATACCCGGTGCTTCTTCCTGGAGATGGAACAGGTTCAAGCGCTTGCCGATCTTGCGGTGGTCGCGCTTCTCGGCTTCTTCGATGCGCTGGATGTAGGCTGCCAGTTGCTTCTTGTCAGCCCAGGCAGTGCCGTAGACGCGCTGCAACTGCTCGTTCTTGGCATCACCGCGCCAGTAGGCGCCGGACAGCTTGGTCAGCTTGAAGGACTTCAGGAAGCGGGTGTTCGGCACGTGCGGGCCGCGGCACATGTCGACATATTCTTCGTGATAGTACAGGCCCATGGCCTGCTCGTTCGGCATGTCCTCGACCAGGCGCAGCTTGTAGTCTTCGCCACGCTGGGTGAACACGTCGATCACACCGGCACGCGGGGTGACTTTCTTGATTACGTCGTAATCTTTCTCGATCAGCTGGTGCATACGCTGTTCGATGGCCGCCAGGTCGTCCGGGGTGAAAGGACGCTCGTAGGCGATATCGTAATAGAAGCCTTCGTCGATGACCGGACCGATCACCATTTTCGCCGTCGGGTACAGCTGCTTGACCGCGTGGCCAATCAGGTGCGCGCAAGAGTGGCGAATAATCTCCAGCCCCTCTTCATCTTTGGGCGTGATGATTTGCAGGGTGGCGTCGCTGTCGATGACATCACAGGCGTCGACCAGCTTGCCGTTGACCTTGCCGGCCAGGGTGGCCTTGGCCAGGCCAGCACCAATGGATGCCGCGACTTCAGCTACGGATACCGGATGATCGAACGAACGTTGACTGCCGTCGGGAAGAGTAATAGTGGGCATGGCGCCTCCTCTCCTAGTGGTGACCCCTACCAAAGGTCACGTGGGTTGGGATGAGCAGCCAGTACGCGATTCAGTCCAGGCCATCCAATGATGAACGCCTGCCTTACAGCGGCAGGAGCCTTGCGGCCAACCGGGAACCGAACCAGAGTGACTGGAGATCAAATCAGGGTTCTTCGGGTATCAACCGCGCCTGGCGAATACATCGTCCAGGGCCTGAAAATTCCCAAGCGTGGGATGCTAGCACAGATGAACGGTCATCGCCGCGCGCTTGTTGCGTTGCCGCGGATTTGCGCGGATTTGCCGCCACAAGTGAACTTGAGATGTACGACCCCCCTCAAATGCCCTGAGAATCGCGACACCTTACTGACCCACAGGAGTTCCCGTCATGCGCCTTAACCGTCTTTTTGCCCTTGCCGCGCCATTGGCCATGCTGCTTCCGCTTAGCGCCCAAGCAGCCTGGCCTGCAGGCGCGCGTGATGCCTTCATGAAGGATTGCACCCCGGCTGCCGCCCAAACCATCGGCGAGGCAAACGCGAAGAAACACTGCGCCTGCGGTGCCGACGAGTTGAACAAGAAGTTCACCACCCAGGAAATCACTCAACTGATGAGCAAGCAGACCCCGCCTTCACCTGAACTGGTGAAAAAGGCGCAAGTCGCAATTGCCGCCTGCAAGGCCCAGTAAACAGCGTTTCGAGGGGGTGTTTTTACCCCGAAAAGTGGCCTGAAACGGCGAAAAAACTGCCAGAACCAACAATTTATGCAGGTTTTACAGCTTTTTTTATCGCTTTTATTTTTGGCTGAAACCCTTGTAAACCGGGGCTTTCAGGCAATTTCAGCGAGAAAGAAAGCACAACGGCAGAGCAAACCGTGCTGCTGGGGGGGGTCCAAGTCGAACATTTCGACTATGATACCCCGGTGTGCCCAGTTGGCCTGAGCAGCACAGTACTACTGAAAATATATGTTTCTTGGAGATACACCATGTCTAATCGCCAAACCGGCACCGTTAAATGGTTCAACGATGAAAAAGGCTTCGGCTTCATCACTCCTCAAGGTGGCGGTGACGACCTGTTCGTACACTTCAAAGCTATCGAAAGCGACGGTTTCAAAAGCCTGAAAGAAGGCCAAACCGTTTCCTTCGTGGCTGAGAAAGGCCAAAAGGGTATGCAAGCTGCACAAGTTCGCCCAGAGTAATTTCCCGGCGCACTAAAAAAACCCCGTCCATGTGACGGGGTTTTTTATGGGCGTTATTCCAGCCGCTGCGCTGTCAGCCGCAATTGACCCGGGTAATTACCAGGCCAGCATCGGTGTTCAGGTTCAAGCGATCGGAACGGTATTCCAGGGTGATCATGTCGTTTGGCCGCAGGATCCGCGCGCTCTGTGAGCCGGAACGGGTGCGAGCCTCTTCGAGCAATTGTGGCGAAGCTTTCTTGCCGATGGTGAATTCGGCGGCTTTGGCCTCACAGCGACCGCTGCCCGCCCCTGCCACTACGGGGTCTTTTGCCGACTCGGTGGTGCTGCTGCAACCGGCCAACATGACCGCGGCCAGCACAGTACCCAATGACGCGAGCTTCCAAGGCATGAAGCCTCCTTACAATAATTAAGCTGAATTCGTGCGACAACCGACCACCATTGAGACGTTTGGTTCATGGTTGCGGCCATCACCTTGCCCTCAAACGCGTCGAGCGCGCAAGTTTGCCCGAGCCATCGCGCGCTGTTCAGCGCACAATCGTCACTGAATATGAACAGGTCTCAATAGACGTCGATGTAGTCGTAGGGCGGATTGGGCCAGTTCTCCTTCAGCGCGTTGAAGATCTGCATGACCCACACTTCATCGCTGGCGGCGATTCGTCCGACGTAACCCGAGCCCTTGGCCCAGGTCTCCAGGCGAAACAGCAGGCCGTCGATCTCGCTGCCGCCGACAACGCCCGAGGAAATGTAGGCGATACCGCCCTTGGTCACCCGCAATTGGGTGTGCTCATCGTCGCTGGCAGCCGCGAGCAACTGGCGTACCGCCTCCAGGCTCAAGCCGCCCGGGGTGTTCAAATCAATCTGCACAGCAGGGTCCTTGGACAGTGATCAAAGACCAAGTGTCGCATAGCCCTCCTTTGATGCCTAAGTCGGAGTGCCAAATGCGCGGCAAAATGGTTAACTCCTCTCTCAGACTTTTCCGACTTCACGAGCGCCATCATGACCACCGTAAGTATCGACGCCGACATCAAAGCCAAATGGCCACAGGGTCATAGCTCCTATAGCCCTGGCAGTCCGGAAGAGCTTGCAATCATCAGTATCGATCTACTGGTCAAGGAACTGGGGGCCGACGCGGCCCACACCTTCATCGCCCAGATTTTCGAGAAGTACCCTTCCGAGCACAAGGGCAGTAGCGCCTTGGAGCGCGAGTAACCCCCGCAGGCTGGCACCCACGGGGACAAGCCTTATTTCAGGCGCGCCAGGCGCTCGGTCAGCAGGTCGAAGAAGCCCTGGGCATCGCCGCTTTCCACCCAGAAGGCATTTTTTGGCGCCTTGAGGCCGTCATACCAGTCGACGATGGTCTGGCCGAAGGTCGGGCCTTCGCGGCTGTCGACCACGACATTCACGGCGCGCCCACTGAACAGCTCAGGCTTGAGCAGGTAGGCGATCACGGTAGCGTCATGCACCGGGCCGCCTGTCATGCCGTAATGCTCCATGTCGCCCTTGACGTATTCATTGAGAATATCGCCCACCAGCTTGCTGGCCTTATTGTTCAGCGCGGCAATCTGCCGCAGGCGCGCCTCGCTGGTGAGGATCTTGTGGGTCACGTCCAGCGGCAGGTAGGTCAGCTTCACGCCGCTCTTTTGCACCACCTCGGCCGCCTGCGGGTCGGCGAACAGGTTGAACTCGGCCACCGGGGTGATGTTGCCGCCATTGAAGTGGGCACCCCCCATCACCACCACTTCCTTGATGCCCTGCGTGATGTCCGGAGCCTGGATCAGTGCCAGTGCCAGGTTGGTCTGCGGCCCCAGCATGGCGATGGTAATGCTGTGGGGCTTGGCGGCACGCAGGGTGTCGATCAGGTAGTTGACCGCATGGCCTTCGGTCAGCCCGGCCTTGGGCTCATGCACCGCCACCCCCGACAAGCCTTCCTTGCCATGAATGTCCTCGGCATAGATCGGCGTGCGCAGCAGCGGCTTCGGCGCGCCGGCATACACCGGCACCTCTTCGCGCCCTGCCCACTCCCGGGCCAGCCGCGCGTTGCGCGAGGTCTTGTCCAGGCGCACGTTACCGGCAACGGTGGTCAGGGCGCGAATGTTCAGCTCCTCGGGCGATGCCAGGGCAAACAGCAGCGCCACCACATCGTCGGCACCCGGGTCGGTGTCGATGATCAGGTCAATCCGGGGTGCCGCGTGAGAAGCTATAGCGGTAAGCAGGGACAAAAGCAGCAGGCTCCTGAGCACATGATGAATCTGTTGAGCATAGCGGTGCATGGCGCACTCCTTGTGCGTGAATGAAACGGATCAGGTTCAGAACGTCACCCCGGCCACCAGCACGATGTTGCTGTACGGCTGGCATTCGCCGGTGCGCACAATCGCCCGTGCCCGGCGGCTGAGTTGCTTGAATTCTTCGTGACTGAGCAAGCGCCGCTCGCCGATCGCTCCCTCGGCCGTCAACGCCTCGAGCACCGGCAGTGCCAGCGGCTGCTTGAGCAGGATTTCTTCGGCCAGCACGTGGCTTTCGACCTGCATCTCGCTGAGCACCACCTTCAAGGTGCTGACAAAATCAGGAATGCCCTGGGTCAGGGCCAGGTCGATCAATTCGACACCGGGCGGCACCGGCAGACCGGCATCGCCGATCACCAGCATGTCGCCATGTCCCAGCGAGGCGATCAGCCGCGACAGGGCGACGTTGAGCAGTGGGGTCTTTTTCATGGCGCGACAAATCCTTGAACGTCGGACAGGCGAGGAATCGAAGGTTGCGCGCCGGCACGGGTCACCGACAGCGCAGCCGCCACCTGACCAAAACCAATGGCCTCGGCTTCGCTTTTGCCGCTGGCCAATGCCGCGGCAAAACCACCAACAAACGTGTCGCCAGCTGCCGTGGTGTCGAGCGCCTTTACCCGCGGTGCCGGGAAGTGCTGAAAACCCTGGCCATTGGCAAACAACGAACCCTCGGCGCCGAGGGTGATGATGACCTTGCCGGCCCCCATGGCGATCAACTGGGTCGCCGCAGCCTTGGCCGTCTGCAGAGAATCCACGGGCAGCCCGCTAAGCGCCGCGGCTTCGCTCTCGTTGGGAATCAGGTAGTCGATGCTCGCGTACCACTCCGCCGGCAGCGCACCGCTGGCAGGTGCCGGATTGAGGATCACCGTCTTGCCCAGTTCACGACCACGGCGCAGCACGTGCCCCACCGTGTCATACGGCACTTCCAGCTGACAGATCAGCACATCGGCCGCCTGCAGGACCGCGTCAAACTGATCGACCACGGGCGGCGTCAACGCGCTATTGGCACCGGCTACTATCACGATTGCGTTCTGACTGAGGTCGTCGACCACAATCAGCGCCACGCCACTGCTACCCTCGACAGTGCTGAGCGCCTGGCAATCAATCTGCTCGGCCAGCAAAGCCTCGCTCAGCTCCCTGCCATAGGCATCGCTGCCAACACAGCCGACCATCGCCACCTGCGCGCCCAGGCGTGCCGCGGCCACCGCCTGGTTGGCGCCCTTGCCGCCCGAGACCGTGGCGAACGACTGCCCGATCAAGGTTTCGCCGCCACGGGGCAAGCGCGGCGCACGGGTCACCAGGTCCATGTTCAAACTACCTACAACCACTACTTTCGCTGGCATGTATCGATACTCATCAAGTCGCTTCAGCGCAAAGAGTCGAAGACGCCGGACAACGGCGCAGTCGACTCTCGCAGGACAATGCTGGGCGTCACGATCTGCTGATCGGTCGCCAATTGGGGGGCCGCGATCCGGCGCAACAGCACTTGCGCCGCCATTTCTCCCAGTTGCAGGATCGACTGGCCGACCGTGGTCAGCGCCGGGTAGACGTAGCGGCTCATTTGAATGTCGTCAAAACCGATCACCGACAGCTCGCTCGGCACCCGGATGTTGCGTTCAGCAGCCGCGCGCAGCACGCCGATGCCCATCATGTCGTTGCCGGCGAATATCGCCGTCGGGGGGTTGCTCGCCAGCAACGTAGCCGCCGCGTTGTAACCGCCGGTGCTGGTGAAGTCGCTTTCGAGCATGCGCTCGGTCGGCACCTGCACCCCCGCCTCTTTCAGCGCCCGGCAGAAACCGGCCAGGCGCATCTGGGCCACGCTGGTGTGCGCCGGACCGCCGATGCTGGCGATGTCACGATGGCCCAATTGCAGCAGGTGCTGGGTTGCCAGGTAGGCTCCGTACTCGTGATCGATGCGCACCAGGTCCGCATCCAGCCCTTCCAACCCGCGGTCGACAATTACCATCGGCGTACGCACGCCCGCCAGGCCCTGGGCCAGCCCGCTGTCACCACCGGCGGAGGCGACGATCAGGCCGTCGATGCGCTTTTCCAGAAGCACCCGCAGGTAGCTGCGCTGCTTGTCCGGGTTATCGTCGGAATTGCACAGAATCACGCAGTAGCCATTACGCTCGCAGTAGTCCTCGATGCCCCGGGCCAATTCCGCGAAGTACGGGTTGAGGCTGTTGGGCACCAACAGGCCGATGGTCGCGGTGGTCTTGGCCTTAAGCGAGCGAGCCACGGCGCTGGGCACGTAGTCCAGGCGCTGGATCGCCGCCTCGACTTTCAGCCTGACCTCCTCGCTCACCGGACGGGTCTTGTTCAGTACATGCGACACCGTGGTGTAGGAAATCCCCGCGAGCGCCGCTACATCCTTGATCGTTGCCATGCTTAGCTCCGGCGCCGGGCGCGTTGGCTGCGATAGGTGTCGAGCACCACCGCGATCACGATCACGGCACCGGTAATGATGCGCTTGGTCGGTTCAGTGGCGCCAATCTGCGCGAGCCCTGCTGCCAGTACGGAAATGATCAGCACGCCGAAGAAGGTACTGATCACCGAACCGCGCCCGCCCATCAGGCTGGTCCCGCCGATCACCACGGCCGCGATGACTTGCAGCTCCAGGCCGGAACCGGCATTCGGGTCAGCCGCCTCCAGGCGCGAGATCTGGAACAGCGCCGCGACTCCAGCCAGCAACCCCATCAGGCTGAACACCAGAATCTTGTACGGCTTGGGATTGATCCCCGCCAGGCGCACCGCCTCTTCGTTGGTGCCGATGCCAATCAGGTAGCGCCCAAACACGGTACGTGTCAGCACCGCCTGGGCGATGAAGATGATCAGCAGGGCGATGATGAACGACGGCGAGATACCAAAGGCTATTGGATTGGACAGCCAGGCGAAGGCATCGCCGATGTAGGCAGTACGCGAGCCGGTCATCTGGTAGGCCACGCCGCGGGCCATTTCCAGCACCCCCAGCGACACGATGAACGAGGGAATGCGCCAGGCCACGGTGATCGAGCCGGTAATGGTCCCGGCCAGTGCCGCAGCGGCCATGCCCAGCAGCGCTGCCGGCAGGACACTCCAGCCCCAGCCGAGGATCGCCACGCTGACCGTGGATGCCGCCAGGGCCAGCACCGAGCCCACCGACAGGTCGATCCCGCCGATGATCAGCACGAACGTCATGCCGACCGCCAACACCATCAAGTCGGGAATCTGGTTGGCCAGGGTGCTGAAGGTGTCGTACGACAGGAAATGACTGCTCAATGCCGAGAACAGCGCAATCATCGCCAGCAAGGCACCTGCCAGGCCCAGATAGGTACCCAGGCCGTAAAAGTTGCCACTACGTTTGCCAGCGGACACTGCAGTTTTCATGGAAGATCCCTAGGCGCTGCTTCGTTGAGCAACGCATCACGTTTTTGGTAGCCGGCAAAAGCGGCGGCAAGCAAATCATCCTGGCTCCAGCTGTCGCGCTCGAAGGTCTCGACCAGCCGCCCCGCCGACAACACGCCGATACGGTCACAAATCAGCATCAGTTCTCGCAGGTCGCTGGAAACCACCACCAGCGCCTTGCCTTGACGCGTCAGGTCGCCGAGCAAGGCGTAGATATCAAACTTGGCCCCGACGTCGATACCGCGAGTCGGCTCATCGAACATCAACACCGTACACTCGCGCTCGAGCCAGCGGCCGATCACCACCTTCTGCTGGTTACCGCCGGACAGCTCGCCCACCAGTTGGGTCGGGCTGGAACTGCGAATGCGCATGGCATCGATCTGCCGTTGCGCCAGCGCGGTCTCTGCGCCCGGGTTGACGATCCCGCCCCTGGAAATCTCCGGCATGTTGCCCAAGGCGATGTTGGCACTGATCGACTGCGTCAGCAGCAGGCCCTCGCCCTTGCGGTCCTCGGTGATCAGCGCGATCCCGTGGCCCACCGCATCGGCCGGCGAGCGGATGCTCACCACCTGCGCAGGAGAGCCCAGGGCCACCGTACCGCTGTCCGCCGCGTCGGCGCCGAAAATCAGGCGCAGCAGCTCGGTACGCCCGGCTCCGATCAAGCCGGAGATCCCGAAGATTTCCCCGGCGCGCACCGTGAAAGACACATCCAGCACCTTGTCCGCCCGACTCAAGCCATTGACGGTGAGCGCCGCGGCACCCATCTGCCGAGGCCCCAGGTCAATGTGCTCACCCAGCTCGCGACCGACCATCAGGTTGACCAGTTGCTCGCTGTTGTAGTTGGCCATCAGCTCGACGCAGACCAGTTGGCCGTCGCGCAACACCGCAATGCGCTGGGCCACCCGTGCCAGCTCTTCGAGCCGATGGGAGATATAAATGATCGCCACGCCCCGGGCTTGCAGGCGACTGATCTGTTCAAACAGCATCTCGACTTCACGGGCCGTCAGCATGGCTGTCGGCTCGTCGAGAATCAGCACATGGCAGTCGCCGATCAGGTTGCGGGCAATTTCGACCATTTGCTGATGACCAATGCCCAACTCCCCCACCAGCGTGTCCGGGTCGATTGCATCGAGGCCGACCTGCGCCATGGCCTCGATCGCCGCACTGCGCAGGCGCTTGCGACTGATCCAGCCGCCGTAGCTGGGCAGGTTGTCGAGAAACAGGTTTTCCGCCACCGACAAGGTCGGTAGCAGGTTGAGTTCCTGCATAACCATGCGGATCCCCAAGGCTTCGGCCTGGGCACGACTGCCCGGGCTATACTCCTGGCCCTGGAACTGCATATGCCCGGTAGTCGGGGTGACCAGGCCGCCGATAATCTTCGACAGCGTGCTTTTGCCGGCACCGTTCTCACCGGTCAGCGCCAGCACTTCGCCGCGCATCAGCGTCAGGTCAATGCCGGCCAACACCGGGTGCGCATACGTCTTGCCGATACCGCTGACCGCAAGGACCGCGCTCGAGGCACTCACTGACATAACAAACTCTCCATGCGCTCGCCCGCACGGGCGAGCGCCATTGTGATGCCAGACGGGTTATTGGGTGACCAGTTCAACCGGCGTTTCGATCACGCCTTGTGGGCCACTGTCGACCTTTTCGCCCTTGAGGATCTTCAGCGCGGTTTCGATGCCAAACACCGCCTGTTTCGCTGCGAACTGGTCGGCGGTGGCCAGGACACGACCGTCCTTGAGCATCGGTTTGATGGCATTGATGTTGTCATAACCCACCACTTGCACCTTGCCCGCCTTGCCGGCTGCTCGCACTGCGGAAACGGCGCCTACCGCCATGCTGTCGTTACCGGCCAGCAGGGCCTTGATCTGTGGGTATTCGCTGAGCATCGAGGAGGCAACCTGATTGCCCTTGTTGATCTCCCAATCACCGGATTGCAGAGACACCACCTTGATCTGCGCCGCCTCCATCGCATCCTTGAAGCCCGCGGTCCGTGCCTGGGCGTTGGTGGTGGTGGAAACCCCTTCGATGATGCCGACTTCGTCACCGGCCTTGAGTTGCTTGGCCAGGTATTCCCCAACCAGGCGTGCGCCCTTGCGGTTGTCCGGACCGACAAAAGGCACGCTGATGTTCTTGCTCTTGAGCACATCCGGGTCGAGCTGGTTATCAATGTTGATCACGGTGATACCGGCGTCGACGGCCTTCTTGATCACCGGCACCATCGCCTTGGAGTCGGCGGGCGCAATCACCAGCGCATTGACCTTGGAAACGATCATCTGCTCGACAATACGAATCTGGTTAGCGGTGTCGGTTTCGTCCTTGATTCCGTTGGAGACCAGATCAAAATCGCCAGGGTGTTGTTTCTGGTAGGCCTTGGCACCATCTTCCATGGTCAGGAAGAACTCGTTGGCCAGGGATTTCATGACCAGGGCGACCTTGGGTTTTTCAGGGGTGTCGGCGAAAGCCGAAGAGAGGGGCACAGCGGTGGCGGCGGCAGCCAGCATAGCGACAGCAAGAAGACGTCCAGCGAATGGCAGCTTCATGGGTTCACTCCGATCTTATGATTATTGTGAGCAACGCGTGCATCGCCCGCAGCACCACAGCCATTGCTGTTCTTCACAGGCACCGCTGCGCAAACGTTTGCGTAGACCGAACTATGCGAACCCTGCCGCTATTTGTCAACGACTGGCCAAGGCCTGGACACTCAAGCGGTGGTGTTGACCAATCCGCCGGACGAACCTTTGCCCAGCTCCTTGGCCAGGGCCGCCGCGGTTTGCATCAGGGCTGCGCTGGTTGAGGCAATCTGCCCTTGAATGCCCGCGACCATCGTCGCCTTGGCTTCAGGCGCCTGGTTGGACGCAGCCTGGGCAGCAGCCAACTGCTCCTGTTGCTTTTGCAACAACGCCTGCAATTCCTTCATGCGCTTTTGCAGGGCTTGCACCAGGACATTGCCACCGGACTCTGCGGAGGACGGACTTGGCTCGGCCTGTTGCCTGGAGCTGACCACTGGTTTGCCAGTGCCCTCCTCCTCGACCGGCAGCACTTCGCCCGAGGCGTTTGCCAGTGCCTTGTCGGACGTCTGGACAATCACCAGGGGTTTGTCGCTGACACGAACCGTCAGGCCAGGGGTTGAACCGATTGCAATGGTCATCTGAGCTCCTTGGAAAAATGATCCTTCAAGGAACATCGGCCGGCGCAGCGTTTTCTTGAGAGCCCTTCATTGCCAGTGACGTAGGAAGATTACCCAAACTCAGTAGGACTTTTCGGACAACCGAACGCCGTTCGCAGATTTCGTCGGAATTCCGGACACGCCTCGTTACATTGCCCTCAATAATCTATATTTAATCGTTATAAATCAATTACTTATAAGTTTATTGAGTCTTCTTCACGGCTGGTACAAATCCTGCTCTAACCCCCTACCCCCGGCATACAGATCGGCCTGGGGGAATCTAGATGAACCTGCATCAGCACCGTCATCACTATTAGAGAGAAAATAATGAAATCTGCCTTCAACACCCTTGTTCCGGGCGCCTTGGCCCTCCTGCTGCTTCTGCCGACAGCCCTGCAGGCAAAAGAAGTCGCCAACCAGCAAAAACTGGCGAATGTGGTGATCCTCGCTACCGGCGGCACCATTGCCGGCGCTGGCGCCAGTGCCGCCAACAGCGCGACCTACCAGGCCGCCAAAGTCGGGATCGAGCAACTGATCGCCGGCGTACCCGAGCTGAGCCAAGTGGCCAATGTTCGTGGTGAGCAAGTGATGCAAATCGCCTCCGAGAGCATCACCAATGAAAACCTGCTGCAACTGGGCCGCCGCGTGGCCGAGCTGGCTGACAGCAAGGACGTCGACGGCATCGTCATCACCCACGGCACCGACACCCTGGAAGAAACCGCCTACTTCCTCAACCTGGTGGAAAAAACCGACAAGCCAATCGTCGTGGTCGGCTCGATGCGCCCAGGCACTGCCATGTCGGCAGACGGCATGCTCAACCTGTACAACGCCGTCGCGGTAGCCGGCAGCAAGGACGCACGCGGCAAGGGCGTGCTGGTGACCATGAACGACGAGATCCAGTCGGGTCGTGATGTCAGCAAAATGGTCAACATCAAGACTGAAGCGTTCAAGAGCCCATGGGGCCCGCTGGGCATGGTCGTCGAAGGCAAATCCTACTGGTTCCGCCTGCCGGCCAAGCGCCACACCATGGATTCGGAATTCGATATCAAGACCATCAAGAGCCTGCCTGACGTAGAGATCGCCTACTCCTACGGCAACGTCAGCGACACCGCGTACAAGGCCCTGGCTCAATCCGGCGCCAAGGCGATCATCCACGCCGGCACCGGCAATGGCTCGGTATCTTCGCGCGTCGTGCCGTCCCTGCAAGCCCTGCGCAAGGATGGCGTGCAGATCATTCGTTCTTCCCACGTCAATGCCGGCGGTTTTGTCCTGCGCAACGCAGAGCAGCCAGACGACAAATACGACTGGGTCGTGGCGCATGACCTGAACCCGCAAAAAGCCCGGATCCTGGCCATGGTTGCCCTGACCAAGACATCCGACAGCAAAGAGCTGCAACGGATGTTCTGGGAATACTGATTGAGTGCGTGCGACCCGCCCGGGTTGCACGCTTGCCCTCCTGACTCGCCCGCCCGGGCGAGTCAGCGCCAACCCTGGCGCCAGCACTGCAAAAAAAAACTGCCGACGCACACTAAAACGCAAAACCTGTGGTCTGAGAGATCTTCTTGAATTTTAAGCAGTTGCGAAAATGCTTACAGTTAAATACTGTATGCACGTACAGCTTAATAAGGACTATCCCGTGGCCACTTCCCAAGCAAACAGCAACCCACCTGGTTCTTACGAACGCATGGGTCTACGCATTCAAAAAATCATCAATTCGCCGAACGCACAAAAAGCCAAGGCTGCACTGATCTTCCGTCTCCCCGATGAGCCGGTTGATGAGTGGGAACGCCTGCTTGAGGAAATCGCCGAGAACGACAACGTCACCCTCGCCCACCGCGACGACGGTGGCGTGCAGATTTTCTGGGTAGTGCCGAAGGAAGATTGAGTCGATGATGGTTCGTTGTTTTGCTTTGCTGCTACTCCTGGTGGCGGCCAGCGCACACGCGCAGGCGCCACGTACGTTTAACGAAGCGAAAAAGATCGCCTGGACGCTCTACGCGCCGCAGTCCACCGAGTTCTACTGCGGCTGTAAGTACACCGGCAATCGGGTCGACCTCGCGGCCTGTGGCTACGTGCCACGGAAAAACGCCAACCGCGCGGCACGTATTGAATGGGAACACATAGTGCCGGCCTGGCAGATCGGCCATCTGCGTCAGTGCTGGCAGGAAGGTGGGCGGCAGAACTGTACCCGCCATGATCCGACCTACCAGCGCGCCGAGGCCGACTTGCACAACCTGGTGCCCAGCATCGGCGAGGTCAACGGCGACCGCAGCAATTTCAGTTTCGGCTGGCTGCCGGTAAAAAGCGGGCAATATGGTTCGTGCCTGACCCAGGTCGACTTCAAGGCCAAGAAGGTCATGCCGCGCCCCTCCATCCGCGGCATGATCGCCCGCACCTACTTCTACATGAGCAAGCAGTACGGCTTGCGCCTGTCCAAGCAGGATCGACAATTGTACGAGGCCTGGAACAAGACCTACCCGGTGCAAGTCTGGGAGCGCCAGCGTAACCAGAAGGTGGCTTGCGTCATGGGTCGCGCCAACGAGTTTGTCGGCCCGGTAGACATGAAGCTCTGCAGTTAAGACAAGGCCCGGGGTATAGCGCCCCGGGCCCCTGACGAGCTAGCTTCCAGCCTTGTTGTAACGCCAGTACCCCATGAGGTTGAGCATTTGCCGAGGAATCTGCCGCTCACCGACCAGGTACTTGCGCACACTCATCACAGCAGCACTCTCCCCAGCGATCCAGGCATAAAAAGCAGCACCCTGGGCGGAACCGGTTTCCCAGAGAATCTCCTGGTCGATATCGATGTCGGGCAATGCCCCAGAGTCGCCAACTGCTGAATTGAAATCCGGTAGTTGGGCGCTCTGCACGGCCTCAACCATCAGCATGCCCGCAGCGCCAGACGCACGCTCATCACGAATCAGCCATTGCACCTCGAGCCCCGGCCACTGGGGCACCGGCAACCGGTCAGCGGCGGTCTGCACTTCGAAAAACGCCTGAGTCGCGGGCGGCGCGTGTTGCCCGGCCAACTCTTCAAGGATGCCCAGTGCCGCTGGCAGTGCGGTGGCATCGGCCATCAGCAGCAGTTGTCCCAGCTCCATGGGCGGCTTCCATTCAAAACCACCGGTTTGCTCGGCGCTGAAACGCCGGTCAGGTGCCACGATCTGTAGGTTCGCGCCCGGCTGGGCATGCAGTGCCCAGCGTGAAGCCGGACCTGTTTCGCCATGCAGGACAAAGTCGATATCCACCTCACCCTGCGCAGGACGCAGGTGGCGAATGGTGTAGGTGCGCATCGCCGGGCGTTGCGCCAGAGGCAGGGAACGGTAGCCGGTGTGCCAGTCCGCATCATGGGCCAGCCTGGCAAGGCTGCCATCGGCAGCCGGGAAAAACAGCTTTACCCGCTGGTCCGGCGCCCAGGTGGCCATGCCGGTCACCATGGGGCCGGCCAGCGTCACGCGCATCAGATGCGGGCTCAGCTCCTGCTTTCGTTGCAGGACGGCGTCGAACACTGTGTAAGGGGCAGCGCGGGCCATGGGGACCTCCCTGAGGGTGATGAGTCGTTATCCCCTATAGACGGATAACGTCGCTCACCCTTTAGGCAGGCATTACTTGAGGCTGTTGTGCTCGATGACCAGGGTCTCGATGTTCTGTTTCTTCGCCTTGACCAGGGCGGCGGCCACCTGGGCCTGGCGTGACTCAGCCTCAGCCTTGGAATTGAATGGCCCTACCAGCACACGTTGTTTGCCGTCTTGCGTGACGACGTAGGAAACAAAGCTATGCTCGATCAACCACCCGGTCAGATCGCTGACAGCCTGCGGAGTCGAACCTTGCACCAACACATCCCACTGCGGTACAGCGACCTCTGCCGGACTGGCCACAACCGCCGCCTGGGGCTTCTTCGGCCCTTGCCCGGCCTGCTCACCGCACCCGGCCAGCGCCAACACCGCGATCACCCACATCAATTTGCGCACAGCTTTTCCCCCTGAATACCAAAGGCGCAGATCTTATCACTCAAAAAAGCCTCTCAACCCAAGCAAACAGGGGATAAAACAACGAGAATGATGATTGCAGCCTCTGTATAGTCGCACCCCGGGAATTAATGCAGCGTCTACGCGTCAGAAAGAAGCACCCAAACCGTGACACTTCGCACTAATCTATACGTATTACCGACATCTGCACGTGTGTCAGGTGCCCTACAAAGCTATCAAGGAGAAGATCATGCTGATACTCACCCGCAAAGTCGGTGAAAGCATAAACATCGGTGACGACATTACCATCACCATTCTGGGCGTTAGCGGCCAGCAGGTCAGAATCGGCATCAATGCCCCGAAAGACGTTGCGGTGCATCGAGAAGAAATCTACCAGCGCATCCAGGCAGGCCTGACTGCCCCGGAAAAACCGCAAACCTGAGCCTGAACAGCAATCAGTAGCCAGCCTGCTTTTTAGAGTAATGGCTGGCTAAAGATTCTGCGCCTCACCAACAACGTCGATACTAACGGGATCTCCCCAGACGACGCTGTCAGCCGATTCTCTTTTCTCCCGTCGAAACCGACGCCCGCCCAAGCCGTCAGCCGAACGTCACTGCGCGCGCCATGCCCGTGGCCGCTACCACCATCAGCACAATCAACAACGCCTCGACATGACAGATACGGGCAAACAGCGCTGTGCGCCCGACATCGATCGGAGCCTGCCGGCCCAATGCGATCCGCCATTTGATCAACGCCAGCATGGGCGCAATTTCCAGCAGCAAAATGATGATGAACAAACTCATTTTCAGATGGAACAACGGCTGATGCAGATAGTAGTCCGTGCCCTTTTCATAGCCGCCAAAGGCCCGCAGCCCTCCCGTCAGCAACAGGACGATCGCCGAAACGCCCCAGAAGTTGTCGGCCAGCAACACGCTGCGGGCCCCGCCGCCATCGGCCGTCACTCGTCGAAAAGCCGTGGCACGGGCCAGCACCGCCCACAACGCGAGGCCATAGGCCAACAGATGAACCGCCGCAAGCAACCAGTGAACAGCCATGGGTTTGACTCCCCTTTCAGGACGGAAAAAACAGCTGCGTCAGTAGTAGTTCATCGCGTCGGACTTCGCTTGCCAGGCGCTAATCGCAGCCCGATTAAAATCAACACCAAAAATAAAATCCTCCGAACAAAACGACTTGTCCTACATTCTGAGATGGCGTAATGGAACTACGCTTGCCGGACCACCCCTGCAAGGATTTGCAACACTTGTGATCATCTACGCTGCCACCGCATTTTCCACCCTGGTTGTCATCACGCTCGGCATGGCCGCCTGTGGCTGGTACCGCCATCTGCATCATCACGAATACGAGCCGCTGCCTTCCAGCAGCGAACAGGTAAACCTTCGGTAAAAACGGTTGCCCATCGGAATTTCAGCCCACGACCTTGATCTAGTGGCAAGTTGCCGCTATTGCTTAGACTCACGTTCACGCGGGTCAGAGGAGGCGAGCATGGTTCCAAGATTTGTTGTAGTGCCGGCGATTCCTGCCCAGACCCATTCCTTGCGCACAGGCAAACGCTCCTACTGCAAGGCATCCCCCACAGGATTTAACCTCTACGACAACCGGGACAAGCTGCGCTTGCAACACACCTACCCCAGCCGCCTGGAGGCCGAGGCCGCATGCCAGCGACTCAACGCCGAACGCCTACCCCACCTGACGTCAGTGCCCCTTAACTGTGACAAAGGCTGTCCGCCAAACGCCTGACCTGCTCAGTCGCAGCCTCGCGAGCCGGTAAATCCTGCGCCTCGCCCAAGATGGTTTTCTCGATAATCACTGCGTGGGAATCACTGATCCCGATAAATTGCAGCCAAGCCGCCACGTAAGGCTCCTGGAAGTCGAAGTACTGTGCCGGCGTGCTCGACTGCGACGAAAAATCCAGGCCGCGGGCGTAGACCACCACGGCCTTCTTGTTATGCAGCAAGCCATACAGGCCACGCTCGGGGTCGAACCCGAACAACAGGTCTTTCTGCGACACCAGGTCGATGAAGTGCTTGAGCTTGTAAGGGATACTGAAATTCCACAACGGCACGGACAGCACCAGCAGGTCTGCACGATGCAGCGGCTCGGCCAACGCCCTCAAGGTGCTCCAGGCGACTTGCTGCGCGGGCGTCAAGGCTGTGCCCGCGAGCCCGGCGTACTTGGCGTCCATGGCATGCTGGTCAAACTCCGGGAGTGCCATGGCCCACAGGTCGAGGGTGACGATTTCGGTGTCCGGGTGATGCTCCTGATAACGCGCGATGAAACTGCGGGCAACCTGCAGGGATGCCGAACGCTGTTTACGGGGCGAACACTCAATATGTACAAGCCTAGCCATGGATGACCTCAAGGATGGGAATCTGGAGGGCATTGCAACATAGCGCCACTTGAAATATAAATCGTAATTAATTGCTCAATTGATCACGAATACAACTATGTTCGACATCCTGCTACTCAAGACTTTTGTCACTGTGGTCGATGAAGCCGGCTTCAGCCGCGCCGCCGACAAACTAAGCCTGACCCAGTCCGCGGTCAGCGGTCATTTGCGACGCCTGGAAGAGCAGATCGGCAAACCGCTGCTCAAACGCACCACCCGCTCCCAGCAATTGACGCCCGACGGCGAACGCCTGATCGGCTATGCCCGCACGATCCTCGCGCTGAACCGGGACGCCTGGGCGGAGCTGACTCGCACACCCTTTCACGGGCGACTGCGAATCGGGCTGTCCGAGGATTTTGTCGAGGCGCGACTGTTGCGCACGCTGCAAGCTTTCGCCGCGCAGTACCCGGGCCTGGAAATCGACATCCAGGTGGGCATCCCCGGCACCTTGCTTAACCAGATGAAGCAAGGCCATCTGGAACTGGTGATCGGCTCGGTCTGCGAAACCGACGAGCCGGGCCAACTGCTGTGGCAAGAACCCCTGGTGTGGGCAGGTCCGGCGCAGCCTGTGACCTCGCTACCCAGCCCCCTGCCCCTGGCGCTCTTCCCAGAGCCGTGCCCTTATCGCGAGGTGGCGCTGACACGCTTGGCCCAGGCGGGCATCCCCCAACGTACGGCAATGTCCTGCACCAGCACTGCCGGATTGCGAGCTGCGGTGTTGGCAGGTTTTGCGCTGGCACCGATGGCGGCCAGTCAATTGGGCCAGGGGTTGGTGGCGCTGGGGGCCGAGCATGGCTTGCCGGACTTGCCTGATGCGCAGTTCCGGCTGTTTGCCGCGCCTGAAGCGGATCAACCGATAGTGGCCGCGATTTCGGGACTGATTGTCGAGTATTGCGCGACGCGAAGGGAACCGTAACAGCCCAGGCTTGAGCCCTACAGGGTGATCGACGTTGCCGGATAAAACAGCGTATTGAGCACTAACAGGATCATCCAGAAACCAATCTCCAGGGTTTCGGTAATGGGCTGGATACGCTTCACCGCACCATACACATGCACCACAAACATCAGCGTGAACACCACAAACAGCATGTCAAACGCATAGCTGAAACTGGTGCCGGTAGTTGCAGAACGCAACATCGCCACTTCCACCACCAGGATAAACGCCCCCAGGCAGCGGCCAAAATAGATCGCCAGGTGCCGGTGTTCGGGAATCGTCCAACGCATCGCCCGAGCCCAGGCAATGGGCGCGATAAAGATCGGCAGGGCAAAAAACAGCGTGGTGACGATCATCAAGGTGGTGATGTAGTGCTGACTGTATTGCGCGTAGTGACCGAGCATGGCGGACTCCTTTTCCTTGAGGGCAGCCTCTGCGGGCTGAAGCGCAGAATTGCAGCCACCAAGACGGGCGTCCAATGTGAAGTGGTCGCTCAAGACCAAAGAGAATGGGCTTGGGTAGAAAGGATTAGTACTGAAGTCGCTGGCTCTTGTATTCGTCTGCCTCTCCCGGTATTGATCAGTATCAACCCAATGCAGGAAGCAGGCAGTGATCACCATTCGAGAAGCCACCAGGGAAGACATCCACGTACTTCGCAACCTCGGTATCGAGACGTACCGCGAGCACTTTTCTGACCTGTGGACCGCCGCAGGAATGCAGCACTTCCTCAACGAGGACTTCTCAATCTGCGAACTTGAGAAATCCATCGAAGCACCCACCCACCACAACTGGCTCCTGGTATTCGACGAGGAAGGTCGAGCCATAGGTTTTTCAAAGGTCAACTGGTCCAGATCGATCCCTGTGTCTGGCGAAATTGGTGCTGAACTGCAGAAGATTTACTTCCTCAAGTCTCAGGCGGGCAAAGGCTACGGCAAACAGCTTCTGCAGTTCATTCAGCAGTCAGCAAAAACCCGCAAGGAAAGCGCCCTATGGCTAGATGTGCTGAAGTCCAACAGCCATGCCCAGCGTTTTTATGAAAGTTGCGGATTTCAGGTACTGGGCGAAATACCCTTCCGTACTGACAAGGCTGACATCGGGATGGTTGTGATGTGCTGCGCGCTTTACCAGTCAGAGTGACTAGCCCCCTCGTCTTACTTTTCCTCGCGAGCGCGATCACTCCACTACCGCCGGCATCGGTAACCGTTATAAATTTGGCATTCAAGATAGAGCCCAGAGAAAAATGAACAAGAATTCGTATTTTTATTTAGCACCACTGATTTTTGGGGGCATGCTCACTATTTCATTATTTTTCACATGGAAAAGCCACATTTACAATGTGATATTTTTCAAAACAAGCCTTCAAAATCTTTACATTATATCTTCATTAATATTAGCATCTATAACTTCACTGGGGATTTTCTTATTCAAAGCAAATCTACTCACTGGAGAACTTATAAGAACCATAAAAGTAATTACATCCCTTCCACTAACACTCTTCATAGCATATTTACTGATATTGAATATTCCGCTTTCGCTTTTAATCTATCTTCCCGATGGAAATCGAAGCACTTACACTGCAGAATACAAAAAATCTTCAGGCGGCAGGAGAGGCTGTCGCGGGATTGAAATTTTCGAGCCGGAACTAAATAGAGAAATAGAAATATGCTATTCGGGCGGCGCCAGCGATAAGGGACTGGTTAGAATCTACAAAACCAGCAACTCGAACGGTATTATCATAACAGGCGCGGCGCTCTACTGAGATTTTTAGGCTGTAAGCCTCTGACTTAGATAACCGCAAACACGCCTCATTTACATTTACGGACAAAGCTTCCGCACAGTGTTCTGCAACACCCTCAAGGCTGCTTGATCAGCAATAATTGCGGCGCGTATATCGACAATAGTTTGTCCCGCCACAGAGCTCTCTTTCAAATGGAAGCAACTCTAATTCCGCCCCACACTCTGCCGTCACGCGCGGCATGGAACATCACGATGGAAAAGTTCTTGCCCAGTGTCTAGTCCTGAAATAGGTGTAAACCTTATTCAGGACGGGACAAAGGTATGATCGTGCCCCCTCGACATAGAAAACACCAGTGACTGGCTTGGTTGCCCGACTGAGCTAGAGACCCGTCGGCACTTCCTGCGCGTGACCAAGACCGAGGCTCAGGAACTGACCCTGCAACTGCGCAACGCTCACGAAGGCATCTTCGATCTGGTGCAAATAGATGCTGTCGTATCCAAGCAGCGGGACCAATTACGAGCCGAGTTGACCAGAGCAAAGTCAGAGCTGCGGGTTCAAACCGTAGTTCCACTGATATAGAGATACGAAAAGCAAATGGGAGCTGATGGCCAACTCAACCTCCGAATTCGCGAACTCACCGACGAGAGACCGTTCATTAGCCCTTTCTACCATCAGCGAGACACCTCTTACGTAAGCCTGGCATGCGGCCATGCACTATCAGTAGCTGGTTGCCGGCGTCGGCAATTCTAATAACTCTTTGAGCATGCACTGGATCAAGTCCGACACACGGTACTCCATGAACCATGCCGACGGATCCGGTGCCGACTGGCACTTAACAGCCACTGGCTGAATCCGAGGTATCGGTGAGGGCTGACAGCCGAAAACAGAATTGGTAAGGCGATAGCGCAGGCGAGCCTGGTCTTTTTGTGCATTGGCCAAAGCCTCTTGGTGGGTTTGGTTACTGATGGAAGCCAGGTCACCCTTTGTGCAGTCTTGCCAGTTCTGTCAACTGCATGCTGTAACTGTTCGCGTGCCAGCCCCCGGTAGCCGTCCCACTCCCGGTCATCAGTAGCGTGGCCAACAGAAGTGCTCTACCTATGCGCCACACCAAAGGAATCACCGCACATCCTTGAAAAAAACGTGCCGACCGAGCTTCTATGTCCGCTTGGTCTTCGCCGCCCACACAGGAGCCTTCGGCATGGTGGTCGCGTAGGAGAGCGCCTACCGCCAGTCAGATCGGGCACTTTGCCAGCCATCACCTGATCAGCGACTATGTGCACCTCGGCAACCTCGCGGAGCGCAATCGGCTTCGCATCGCTCAGATAGGTGTAGTTCGGGTCGTTCTTGTTAGAGCAACTGAACTGCCAGACCTTCAGGCATACACCGGCATAGCCCTCCCCTAACACGACTTGGCCTTGCCGCCGTTAACGCGGCTGCGGGTCGTCCAAACAACGGCGATCTGGCCGGCAACGATTCGCCGCGAGTCTCCCCCACAGCGTGTGCGCGAGGTTATCGCGGCCTCTATCGGTAACAGTCATACTTTTTCCAGGCACAAAAATCCGGCAACTGGGCCGGCGCTGGGGGGATTTGCAGCAACTGCTGCGCAGTGATGGGTATTACCTATCGCCAAGCAAAAACCTAGTGGTCCAGTGCTACTATATACGCCGAGAAACCTCAGCGGACTGGACACCTATCGTGCAAAAAAATATTCCTGTCGGAGAACGCAGCTTGTGGGCACTCTTCATATCGCTACCTATTGCATACCTGCTTACTTCAAAGTTACTACCGTTTGTGGTCGTGGCTCTGTTCGGAAGCCAAGCTTCAACGGTCACATTGCAAGCAACAGGAATAAAATCTGCCGATTCAAAAGGCGCGGAGGTCTGGATTGAAAGACCTCCTTATATGGATGACACAGTACCCGCTGGATGGGAGGCCCGTGGCAACAGGCTAGTTTCCTATATTCCTCCATATGGTCCGCTTACCTTAAAAGTTCCACCTGAAAGCCAAGGCCTAGAGCTTGTAAAGACAGATTGGTCTGGGCATATCGCTATAACGAGTGGAGCCACCCAAAATATAGTCAATCTATACAGTCAGTCTGAAGCCAAACTATTAATTCCCAGCAATGAGCTACTGCTTAAATCCAAAGGCATTTTCGCGCCTTTCGTTGCTGCTGCATTTCTTATAACTCTGAGTTTTACGATACTCATCACCCACCATATTCTTCGTGCTGAAGGCGCTCTCTCGATAGTAGTGGATCGGCCCGTCGGATCGAAAAATCTTAAATATGACTCGCGGCTTGATCACCTGCGATTTTTGGCGGCAGCGATGGTGATTTTCTATCATTGCTTTACCGACAACTTCGGCCTCGGCCACAGCACCTATAATCCCCTTCTAGGATTGGTCGAGCAAGGACACATGGGCGTGGGGCTGTTTATGGTTCTCAGCGGCTACCTACTCACTAAAATCGCCTCAGGAAAAAAAATAAACTACCTTGACTTCATAAAAAATAGAATTCTGAGAATTTATCCGCTATACATTTTATGTGTCTTGATAATGCTATGCGGGTGGAGACTTGACTACTCGTTCACGCAAGCTCTCAGCTTGTTTTTTCCTTTTGTCAATACACTACAGGACGTAAAGCTTCCATTATTCGGGCACCTATGGACAATCGCCGTAGAGTTTCAGTTCTACTTAATTTTCCCATTTCTTGTTTTGTTCTTAGATAGATTTGGGCCGAGGTATATTCTAGGACTTCTCGCGCTTACCATATTTTTCAAGTACCTCATATGGATGAAGATGGGCTCGGTAACTAATGTGGCCTACATAACATTGCTCGGCCGCATTGATCAGTTCGCAATAGGCATGGTTGCTGCCTTTTTGACCAAGCGATATTTGGCTGATAGCAAGATATCAACTGCGTGGCTGATTGCTGCGATAGCAGGCGCCGCAGTCGTGATGAGTATTTTTTGCGGGCAGCAAGGCCTAATTGGAATTGATCAGTCTTGGATAATGGCATTCTGGCCATCCATCGAAGCAGTGATGTGGGCGACTCTAATCGTCAGCTATTCGCATGCGCGACTTAGCATCCCTGAGTCTATCGATGTCAGTCTGGCCCGCTTGGGGCAACTCAGCTTCTCGATGTATTGCATGCACTACATAATTATTCCATTCACCAACACTCACTTCATTCGTATTGGACAGACGCCCGGCGGGCTGGCTGATGTCCTTGTTCAGACCGCCTTTCTAACGGTTCCTGCGATCGTGGTCTTCTCTATGCTGACTTACGGCATTATCGAGAAACCATTTTTCACCCTGAAGAAAAAGTACGCAGCAACATCCTCGGAAGCGCGCTACTCAGCTCAGGAGGAAAACCTGGAAAGCGTCAAGTAGCTGGGTATTCCGGCCAGATTACTTCTTCAGGAAAGCTCGCCTGTCTGTCGATCTTGTTCAAGGCCAATTTATAAGCCGCATAGGCCTTGAACTTTTTCGTGCCATCCTCATCAAGTAATCCACCCACGAAGGCGTCAGACATTCCAATCGTCACATCATTGACCGCCGCCATACGCTCATCACGCTGAATCAAGACCTGGGCCTTAAACTCTGCCTCGGTCGGCAGCATGACGACAGGCTCGGCAAACGACCAATTGCCGTCAACTACGCCGCTGTCCAACCTTCAAGTGGCTGCGGATGGACATCGGCAAGGCCCACTCAAATCAGGTCAGAGTTAAACGCGGTGGTGTTCGGGGAGCGCTTAATGGTCATAATCAGCGATTGTAGCTGCGCCGAACAATTCGGCAGCGTGGTCCGCTCATTCGTAGTCAGAGCAGACGTTTGCACAGCAGTGGCAAGTCTGCCCGCGACAACCGGTATTGGTGTGGGTACCGTGGTTTGCGTTGCCACTGCAGCCTTCGCGGCTTCAGCCACTACTGACCTGGCGCATCAGCGCATTTAGAGCAAACGGTGTTCGTAGCCTGCTGACTCCGGCTCGGCGTTGCTGTGCTGCCCGATTAACTGGTCGGTGATCGGTCAAAAAGGCTGGCCAGTATGATGAGTGCGCTGCTGGCAAAATTGGCGTTCTGAGGTGGGAGTTTTGCAAAAGGTTTGCAAATCGCAGCCAACAAAAAAGGGCCCACCTTTCGGTGAGCCCTTCTAGACCGCCCAGCAGAGCGGATTTTGTTTGGTAGGCGCGATTGGACTCGAACCAACGACCCCCACCATGTCAAGGTGGTGCTCTAACCAACTGAGCTACGTGCCTGCTGTGAGGCGGCATTCTACGGAATTGCGCAGGGGTGTCAACACCTTTTTTTCACCTAACCCTATGAATATGCAAAATATTTAATTTTGCTGCGGCAAACCGGGGTTTGCGCCCGCTGGCAGTGGATTTTTAACTCAGGTAGGATCGCTGCATTCGTAAAATATATTAAACAGAGGCTTCGGGATGGCGAACACTCCTTATCCGCAATCCTATTACGCTGCGTCTGCCAACCCTGTGCCGGCGCGCCCTGCGCTGCAAGATGAGGTAGAAACCGACGTCTGCGTGATTGGCGCGGGCTACACCGGGTTGTCCAGCGCGCTGTTCCTGCTGGAGAGCGGGTTTCGGGTGACGGTGCTGGAGGCTGCCAAGGTCGGTTTTGGCGCCTCGGGTCGCAATGGCGGACAGATCGTCAACAGCTATAGTCGCGACATCGATGTGATCGAACGCAGTGTCGGCCCCAAGCAGGCGCAATTGCTGGGGCAAATGGCTTTTGAAGGTGGGCGGATCATTCGTGACCGTGTCGCCAGGTACCAGATCCAGTGCGACCTCAAGGATGGCGGTGTGTTTGCCGCCATCACCGGCAAACAGATGGGTCACCTGGAGGCGCAGAAACGTTTGTGGGAGCGCTACGGCCACAGCCAGCTCGAACTGCTCGACAAGACCCGCATCCGCGAAGTCGTGGCCTGCGAGCAGTATGTGGGCGGCATGCTCGACATGAGCGGCGGCCACATCCACCCGCTCAACCTGGCGCTGGGCGAAGCCGCTGCCGTCGAATCCCTGGGCGGCTCGATTTATGAGCAATCGCCGGCGGTGCGTATCGAGCGCGGTGCCAACCCGGTAGTGCACACGCCGACGGGCAAGGTGCGAGCCAAGTTCATCATCGTTGCCGGCAATGCCTACCTGGGCAACCTGGTCCCGGAACTCGCCGCCAAATCGATGCCCTGCGGCACCCAAGTGATCACCACCGAACCCTTGGGCGAAGCCCTGGCCAACAGCCTGCTGCCCCAGGACTACTGCGTCGAAGACTGCAACTACCTGCTCGACTACTACCGCCTCTCGGGGGACAAGCGCCTGATTTTCGGCGGCGGCGTGGTCTATGGCGCGCGGGATCCGGCGAATATCGAGGCGATCATCCGGCCGAAAATGCTCAAGGCCTTCCCCCAACTCAAGGACGTAAAGATCGACTACGCCTGGACCGGTAATTTCCTCCTGACCTTGTCGCGCCTACCTCAGGTCGGGCGCCTGGGCGACAACATCTACTATTCCCAGGGATGCAGCGGCCACGGCGTCACCTACACCCACCTGGCCGGCAAAGTGCTGGCCGAGGCCTTGCGTGGCCAGGCCGAGCGGTTCGATGCCTTCGCCGACCTGCCGCACTACCCCTTCCCCGGCGGCCAGTTGCTGCGCACCCCGTTCGCCGCACTGGGTGCGTGGTACTACGGCCTGCGCGATAAATTCGACTTCTGATCCCGCTCTACGGGCGCAGCATTACAGCTGCGCCCAGGCGTTCAGGAATATACCGGCCAGGTCTCGACGATCTTGCCGCCACGCACCGCCAGCAAATCGCCAAACTGCAGCAACACCGACTCGGTCTGGGTTGGTCGCAGGAACACCTGGTCATCTACTGCCAGGCCCACCGCCTGCGAGCCATTGACCATTTCCTGATTTGAACTGCGCCCGTACAGCCCGTTGCTCTGCAACCCGGCCGGCGATTCGAACTCGGCCATCCAGTTACCGCCATAGATGAAGTAGGTCTCACGCTGGTTGATGTCCCACCACGACAACAGCCTGGACTTGCCGTCGAGCGCAGGAATCTGCACCGCCCCCGTGCGTTTCAATACCGGGGTCGCGATCCAGGTGGCCGGCAGGTGCTCGACCAGCGAGGGCAAATCGTAATGGGTTGGCTTGAGCATGGCCGTACCCACCGACACCTCGCTGCTCAGCGACTCCTGCTGATGCATGCGATAGCTGGGACTGCCCGCGGTATTGAGCGTCAGGTCCGGGCGCCAGAGGTCGGCAAACTGTTGCCGAGTGAAGTCGACGTAGCCGTTGTACTGAGTCATGACCTTGGCAAACAGCTCATCGGCACTGCCGAGGATGCCCGGCACCCCCATGCCGACAAAGGGGTCGTAGCCCATGAACCCGGCAAACTGCAGGTGCTGCGCGTTGGCACGGATCAGCCCCAGCATCTGCCCCAGGGTGGCCGTGTCTGCCACGCCGCCGCGATGCAGGCCGACATCCAGCTCGATGTTCACCCGCAATTGGGTACCCAATCCCCGGGCCAATGCCAGGTACTGTTGCAGATGCTCCGGAGTATCGAGCAACCATTGCAACTGCCGCGCCGGATCGAACGCGCCTTTGTGGGCTTGATAGAACAGCTCGGCCGAACGCACCGGCAGCGGCTTGCCCAAGAGGATGTCGGACTCGGGGAAAACCAGTGCATCATGATTGAGAAACGGCTGATGAAACGACATCAGTCGCTGGGTTCCCGCGCGCTTGCAGATGTAGGCCAACAGCCCCGGTGACGGCAGGGATTTCTCCACGAGGCGCAGGTGCTTGCCACCGCGCTTGACCGACTGCATCACCACATCGATGTTGTGGTCCAGGCGATCCAGATCGATCAGCAGCACCGGGCGCATCGGGCCGTGCTCCTTCAACTGCTGATTCAGGGCCCTGAAGTACTCGGAATAGGCGCTGCCCCGGTCGCCGGGGCGCAGCAACGCACCCACGCCCAACAGCAACACACCAAGCCCTGCGGCCCCAGTGAGGAAATTGCGTCGATCGATGCTCATCCACTGACTCCCAGGATCGATGACAAATGCGCGTTGAGGAACTTGCCGCCAGGGTCTAGCGCATCGCGAACCTCACGAAACTCCTGCCAGCGCGGGTACAGCGCTTGCAGGTTACGCGCGTTCAAACTGTGCAACTTGCCCCAATGCGGGCGGCCGGCGTACTTCCAGAAAATCGGCTCGATGGCCGCGAAGAAGTTGTGATGGTCCATCTGGTAATGCTGATGCACCGAGATCGAACAACTGTCGCGCCCCTCGAACATGCTCAGGGGGATGTCATCCGCTTTGACGTAGCGGTACTCGATGGGAAACCAGGTGCGCAGGTCCTTGTCCGTGATCAGCTTGATGATCTCGCGCAGGCAGGCCGGGCCATGTTCGGCCGGCACCGAGTACTCCATTTCGTTGAAACGTACCGTGCGCACATTGGCATAGATGTCGAAGGAGTCACCGACCCGATCATCAAAGTTGGCAATGTGCCGCAGACTATTGAGCAAGGTACGACGGGCATCAGGGAAATCACTGACGTACTTGTCGAACTTCTCGATGAGGTTGACGAATTCATTGCCCCCCTCCTCCTCGGCACTGATCGGCGGGGTCACAGGATCGGTGGTTTCGTTGAGGGCCATCGACAAGGCGTAGTCCGAATGGGTGACCACCAGCATTTCCCAGTGCTGGTTGTCACGGGTGTGTTTTTCCACGTCCTCCAGCAGCTCTTCGGTCTTGGCGATCCACTGGTGTTCGCGCAGGCGGTAGGCGGGGCGATTTTGCATGCGGATCTTGCTGACCACCCCCAATGCCCCCAGCGACACCCGCGCCGCGTTGAATACCTGCGGGTTGTGGCTGCTGTCGCAGTCAAGCACCTCCCCCGTGGCCGTGACCAGTTGCAAACCGGCGACGTAGGCGGAATAGGAGGGAAACTGCTTGCCGGTGCCATGGGTCGAGGTGGAGATCGCACCTGCCAGGGTCTGGTAGTCGATATCGGCCATGTTGCTCAGGCCCTGGCCGACTTCCTTCAAGGCCAGGCCCATGCGCGACATCGGCGTGCCGGCGCCAAATTCGGCCTGCAGGGTCTGTGGATCATGACTGAGCAGGCCGCTGAAGTTGCTCAGCGACAACAAGGTGCCATCGGTGGGCACCAGGGCGCTGAACGAGTGCGCCGAACCCACCGGGCGAATCTTGCCCGGGGCGCGGCCGATCACCTGCACCAGTTCATCCAGATCCTTCGGCGCCAGGCGAGCCTCGGGCAGGCAGCTCTGGGCACCCGACCAGTTGCGCCAGGGAATCAGGCGTGGCGCGCGCACCAGCTGTGCCAGCACCGGGTTGCTGCTCAAGGCCGTCAGGGCGCCGACCAGGCTGGCCCGCTGCAGAAGCTGGCGTCGTGTGAGGTCCATCGTCATCAATCCCACCTTGTGCTTTTTATTGGAGGTGTTGGCCGGACATGAAGCTGATCAGCGCCAGGAAATCGGCTTCGCTGCATTGCATGCACATGCCCATCGGGGGCATGCCGTTGTGGCCGTTGATGGTGTGATCCAGCAGGCTGTCCACGCCTTGTTGCAGGCGCGGCTGCCACGCTACCTGGTCGCCGGTCAGCGGCGCGCCCGAGGCCGGGTTGGCGTGGCACAACTTGCAACTGGTGTCGTAGGTGCGCGCCAACCCGGCATCGACGGGCATGCTCGCGGCTGCGGCCACGCGATCAGGTGCGCTCTTTGGCTCCTCGCCGCAGCCACCCAGCACCCCGAGCACCAGCACCAGCGCCGCCCCACGCCAGGAAAACCGCCACTCGGCTCGAATCAGTGCCCACATAAGTTTCCTCACTTGTTCTGCGCCGCGGTCTGGCGCATTTTTTGTTGTAAAGACCGGCCACTGAACACTAAGGCAGTCGCTGTCTGAGGTTGAGGGCATTGGGGGTCAACAAGGGGGCTTTCGAGGCCATGCGCGTCGAGCTGCCCCCGACCAAGGCGTGACGGTTTGTTACACCCGCGGCGCGCCAAATCGACTACTCTTGGGCCAGACGTTTACAGCAAAACCGCTCTAGAATGCACTTTAGCGGGAAGGTAGCCGACCTTGTAACAGCTGGCGAAGCCTGCGTTCGAGTGCGCACGAAGTGGATTGATCACCAGCAGCTTGCTAGGCGTATAACCCATAGAGCGATATTTTGCCTGCACGCCGTCTGCCGACCCCAGGTCCTCAGCCAGCGTGCCCACATCCAGTACGGGGTAGTTTCATGAGCACACAAAACATTCTCGGCACACTGTTTCCTGCTCTCGCCGACATCCCCGAGCCGTACCGCCCTGGTGAACCGATCGAGCAACGCGAGTACCTGGTGGAGGGCACCCTGCGCACGTGGAACGGCCCACTGGCGGTGGTTCGCAGCCCGGTGTACCTGGACGTCGACGGGGTCGACGAACAAGTCATTCTCGGCAGCACCCCGCTGCTCGATGCCGAAACCGCCCTCACCGCCCTCGACGCCGCCGTGCGCGCCTACGACCGGGGCCAGGGCAGTTGGCCGACGATGCGCGTGGCCGAGCGGATCCAGCATGTGGAGGCGTTCCTGGGGCGCATGCGCGAACAGCGCGCGGCCGTGGTCAAGCTGTTGATGTGGGAAATCGGCAAGAACCTCAAGGACTCGGAAAAAGAGTTCGACCGCACCTGCGACTACATCGTCGACACCATCAACGCCCTCAAGGAGCTGGACCGTCGCTCCAGCCGCTTTGAACTGGAGCAGGACACCCTCGGCCAGATCCGCCGCGTACCGCTGGGCGTCGCCCTGTGCATGGGGCCTTACAACTACCCGCTCAACGAGACCTTCACCACCCTGATCCCGGCGTTGATCATGGGCAATACCGTGGTGTTCAAGCCCGCCAAACTGGGAGTGCTGCTGATTCGCCCGCTGCTGGAAGCCTTCCGCGACAGCTTCCCGGCCGGAGTGATCAACGTGATCTACGGCAGTGGCCGCGAGACCGTCAGCGCGCTGATGGCCAGCGGCAAGATCGACATCTTTGCCTTTATCGGCACCAACAAGGCCGCCAGCGACCTGAAGAAGCTGCACCCCAAGCCCCACCGCTTGCGTGCCGCCCTGGGGCTGGATGCCAAGAACCCTGGCATCGTGCTGCCCGAGGTTGATCTGGACAACGCGGTCAACGAAGCCGTCACCGGCTCGCTGTCGTTCAACGGCCAGCGCTGCACCGCGTTGAAAATCCTGTTTGTGCATGAAGAGGTGGTCGACCGCTTCATCGAGAAATTCAACCACAAGCTCGCCACCCTCAAGCCCGGCATGCCCTGGGAAAACGGCGTGGCACTGACGCCACTGCCGGAGTCGGGCAAGGTCGACTACCTGCGCGGCCTGGTGGATGACGCCGTACGCAAAGGCGCCAAGGTGATCAACGCCAACGGCGGCCAGGCCCGTGGTTCGTTCTTCTACCCGGCGGTGCTGTACCCGGTGACCACCGACATGCGCGTCTATCAGGAAGAGCAGTTCGGCCCGGTGGTACCTATCGTGCCTTATCGTGATCTGGATACGGTGATCGACTACGTCTTGGAGTCAGACTTCGGTCAACAGCTGAGCGTATTCGGCACCAACGCCGCCGAAGTGGGACGCCTGGTGGACACCTTTGCCAATCAGGTCGGCCGCATTAACATCAACGCCCAGTGCCAGCGTGGCCCGGACACCTTCCCGTTCAACGGAAGGAAGAATTCGGCTGAAGGCACGCTGTCGGTACACGACGCCTTGCGTACGTTCTCGATTCGTACCCTGGTGGCGACCAAGTTCCAGGAGAGCAACAAAACCTTGATCAGCGACATCATCCGCGGCCGGGAGTCGAGCTTCCTGACGACCGACTACATTTTCTAGCACACGACTCAAGGACACCCCGGCAACCCGATGACCGCCTTTCGCTCACTGCGCCTGCCACCCTTGTTGCGGCGCCTGCTACGGCCCTTGCTGGACCCGTACCGGCGCTACCGCAACGCCCGGGTGATCCACGCCATCCGGGTCTCGCTGGGTCTGCTGGCGACCATCCTGCTGACCACGGGGATCAACCTGCCCCATGGCGAATGGGCGTCCGTCACCATGCTGGTGGTGATCGGTGGCCTGCAACACCACGGCAACATCGGTAAAAAAGCCGCCGAGCGCGCCTATGGCACATTGATCGGGGCCGCCGTGGGGTTGCTGCTGGTGCTACAGCAGGCCTGGCTTGGCCTGCCGTGGCTGACCTACTTCGGCATGTCGGTGGTCTGCGGCTTCTTCTCCTACCACGCCATTGGCAAGGGCGGTTATACCGCGCTGCTGTCGGCGATCACCGTGTTCATCGTCGCCGGCCACGGCGACAACCATGTCACCGATGGACTGTGGCGTACCGTGGATATCCTCATCGGCATCGTCCTGGCCCTGGCATTTTCCTTCGCCCTGCCGCTGTATGCGGTGTACTCCTGGCGTTACAAACTGGCTGGGGCACTGCGTGACTGCGCAAGCATCTACAGCCGGATCATCAGCGGGCAGTCGGTAACCGACGACCACTACCTCAAACTCCTCGGGCGCTTGAACGGCGTGATGGTGCAACTGCGCTCGCTGATGCCCTCGGTGTCCAAGGAAGTACGCATCTCCATGACCGAACTGGACGCCCTGCAACGCAACTTGCGGCTGTGCATCAGCACCCTGGAAATCCTCGCCAACACCCGCCCCGACACCCGCGATGAACACGCCATGGCGCAGATGCAACTGGCGCTCAAAGCCGAGCATCGCGAGATTCGCCGCCTGCTGATCGGCATGGCGCGCGCCCTGCAATCGGGCGCCACCGAGCGCCTTGAACGCAACAGCAGTGAGCCGCTGCTGCAAAACGCGATGGAGGCGCCGGTGTACAGCGCTCTGGACGGCTACCGGTTGTTGACCCGGCAACTGGCAAACAACCTCAACGAGATGCGCCAGCGCCTGGTCAAGTCGGCACCCCACTGGAAGATCTGAGAAGCGCTCAGGAGGTCACGGCTTTGCGAGTGGCGCTGCCCCAACCTTGTTGCATGCCGGCAGCCGCCAGCAGAATCGCCGCCACTCCGATCCATTGCAGCAGCTCCAGGCGATGACCAAAAGCCAGCCAGTCGACCAGAATGGCAGCGATCGGGTAGATGAACGACAGCGCTCCGGTCAACGCGGTCGGCAGTTTCTGAATTGCGCCGTACAACAGCACGTACATCACCCCGGTGTGGACAATGCCCAGGGTCAGCAGGCTGGCCCAGGCCGTCGAGTGTTGTGGCAACGCCGACCAATTGGCCCAGGGCGCCAGCAACAGCACGCCGGTGCAGACCTGGATCAGCGCAATCAAGTGCGGCGGCGTGCCGGTCAGGCGCTTGATGATCAGCGCAGCAAAGGCGTACAGCAGCGCCGCGCCCAACGCCAGGGCAATCCCCAGCAGGTACTGATCGCCGCCCGCGCCCTGCTCGCCATGGGCACTGACGATCGCCAGCATCCCGAGAAACGACAGCCCCAGCCAGGACAGCTTTTGTATGCTGATCTTCTCGCCGAGGAACAACGCCGCCAGCCCCACCAGCATGAACGGCTGCACGTTGTACACCGCCGTGCCGATGGCAATCGAAGCCCGCGAGTAGGAAGCAAACAGCAGCACCCAGTTACCGACAATCGCCACCCCGCTGAGTACGGCCAACAGGAAGGTGGTGCGACTCAGCAGGCCCGGACGCAAAAAACCGAACATCGCGCAAATCAGCAACAGGGTCGCGGCGCCGAACACGCAGCGCCAGAACACCACATCCAGTACAGGCTGGCCGCTGACCAGCACGAACCAGCCGATGGTTCCGGAAATCAGCATGGCGGCGGTCATTTCCAGCGAGCCGCGGCGAAGGGTGTTGTCCATGATCAGGTTCCTCGTTGTGAGCGCAAAGTATGGCGCTGAGGTATCTGCCGCCTCCATGGCCAAATGCAGGCTAAACTGCGGATTCACCTTTTTTATCAAGGCAATTTTGAGTTATTGCCTAAGAGGCTTCAGATGACTGACGACATTGATCAACTGCTGATCAGCGCCCTGATGCAGGACTCCCGGCGCTCGCTCAAGGCCCTGGCGCAGATCAGCGGCCTGTCCTCACCCAGCGTCGCCGAGCGCCTGCGCCGCCTCGAAGAGCGCGGCGTACTCACCGGCTACACCGTCGAAATCGACCCCAAGAGTTTTGGCTACCAGTTGCAAGCCATCGTGCGCATCCGCCCACTGCCCGGCCAGTTGCAGCATGTCGAACGACAGATCCAGGCCATCCCCGAGTTCACCGAATGTGACAAGGTCACCGGCGACGACTGCTTCATCGCGCGCCTGCACGTGCGCTCGATGGAACAGCTCGACACCCTGCTCGACCGCCTCAACAGCTACGCCGAGACCAACACCGCGATCGTCAAGAAAACCCCGGTCAAACGCCGCCTGCCGCCGATGGCGTGAGTGTGGTCCGACGCACAACGGCGTAGAGTGCAATTTTTCCGGCGAAGGATTGGCGGCATGAAAATTCACGGCGTGCTCCTGGCAACGATGCTGCTGTCAGGCTGCGGAACGGTACAGACGGTGGTGCGCAGCGACGAAGCGGCGGCAGCCAGCCTCAAGGAACAGAAAAGTTACTGCGGCGCCGTACCCCGAATCTACAGCGGGGTGACTTATGACTTCTGCACTCTCTACGCACCGCTGAAGGAAGGCATCGACGCGCAAAAACACGACAACGGCACCATCATAGTGTTGATCGATGCGCTGATTTCCGGCGTGCTGGACACCGCCCTGCTGCCATACACCATCTACCGGCAGCAGGCCGACGGCAGCATCATCGTCACCGAGTGAAGCCCGGCCGAATGCCAGGCAAAAAAAACCCGCCGAAGCGGGTTTTTTAGTATCAGGAGCGTCGATCAGTCATCGCGGCTCATGATGCCGAACAGCTGCAACAAGCTGACGAACAGGTTGTAGATCGATACATACAGGCTGATGGTCGCCATGATGTAGTTACGCTCGCCGCCATGGATGATGGCGCTGGTCTGGAACAGGATGCAGACCGAGGAGAACAGCACGAAGCCAGCGCTGATCGCCAGTTGCAGGCCGCTGATCTGGAAGAACATGCTCGCCAGCACCGCGCCCAGCAGGACGAAGAAACCTGCTGTGATGAAACCACCGAGGAAGCTCATGTCCTTGCGGGTAATAAGCACATAGGCCGACAGGCCGCCGAACACCAGAGCAGTCATGGCGAAGGCCGAGCTGACTACTTCAGCGCCGCCCTGCATGCCCAGGTAACGGTTAAGGATCGGGCCGAGCAGAAAGCCCATGAAACCGGTCAGGGCAAAAGCCGACACCAGGCCCCAGGCCGAATCACGAAGTTTGTTGGTGAGGAAGAACAGGCCATAGAAGCCGATCAGCACCACAAAGATGTTCGGATAACCGACCCGCATCTGCTGCGCCACGAACGCCATCACACCGCTGAAGGCCAGGGTAAGGGCGAGCAAGCCGTACGTGTTGCGCAGGACGCGGCTAACCTCTAGCTGCTCAGCCTGCACGCTGTTATTAACTGCGTAATCCTGTTCGCGCATGGCGACACTCCTGTAGGTTTGAAACGTTCAGTCGCAAAGATCATAACAGACGCTCTGTAACTAGCTATGCAGAGAGTTTGACAGTGTGTTTCATTCGGGTATTATGGCGCCCGCAAAGCAGTTTGGAAGCGTGGCCGAGTGGTTTAAGGCAACGGTCTTGAAAACCGTCGATGGGCAACTATCCTAGAGTTCGAATCTCTACGCTTCCGCCACATTTATACGACAAAGCCCTGATTATTCAGGGCTTTGTCGTTTCTTGGGTTTGGCTTTCCTGTCACCCCTGCGCTGATTTTCCCTGATGGAACAGCCAGAAATCATTGTTGATTCCCGGTCATCTCCCTGGCGTCCTGCCAATCGAACACCCATCCCAATCGCCCTGATTCATGACAACAAACTGAAGCGCGTAACATGCTATTAGAAACAAATCCGGCCGGGTTGATGCAGCCATCTGGCCCGGTGGATACTTAAAGCTCTCGCTGCACCACATCACGACAAGGAATTCAGATGACCGACATTCACGGCGAATTCGAGCGAAGCAAGTACTTCCATCGCTCGCGGATCGACAGGCGTTCAGCGGATGCACTCGTTGGCTTGGCAGCAGGCCTCGCCGCCGACGGCGTCGTATCGACCGCCGAAGGGCTGTTCCTCAGGGATTGGCTGGAGACGAATCTGGCCCACCTTGATGATCCGGTCATCAACCTGCTTTATTCACGCCTCGCCAATATGCTCCTGGACGGGGTGCTGGATGCAGACGAATCCCTTGAGCTAATCGGTCTGCTGCAAGGGTTTTCTGGCCTGAGCAGCGAAAAACCCAAGGCTGGCGATCACACCTTCACCCCGCCCAATGACCTCCCCTTCAATCACCCTGAACCCGCTATCACCTGGGACGGCAGTGTGTTTGTTTTCACCGGAATCATGGCCTATGGACCGCGTAAAGACTGTCAGGTCCTGATGGAGGAGCGTGGCGGCATCATTGGCGGCGGGGTCAGCAAGAAAATTCATTACCTGGTGGTTGGCAGTATTGGCAATGACCAGTGGCGCCATAGCACCTATGGGACAAAGATAATCAAAGCGGTCGAACTCAGAGAGGCCGGCTCCCCTATCGCCATCATCGGTGAGCAGCAATGGCAGCGTGCCCTTTTTGGCTGACGTATTGAGCTGGACAGTCCGACGCGATCTGCTGCAACGCGATGCCCTGCAAGGGTTCCTGAATGCCAAACAAACCACCGGAAAGCAAAGTGACAACAACCGCTGCTGACATTGAGCGATCTATCCAGGCCCTGAACAAAATGGCCGAACGTCTTTGGGGCGATGGCAGGGAGGCTGAGGCGAAAGCCCTTCTGGATGCATTGGACGCGCTGAACCGAGCCCTGGATCGAATAAGGATTGGCGAGAGTCGCAGAGTGCTTCATTGAGATACCCCAAGCTAAGCCCGTACTCGATCAATCGCGGTCCGAAAAGGGCCAATGCGGGCTTTAAGCTAATAACTAAAAAGTATTTATTGAGTGTTTTTTAGATCATCTACATTCCCCCCACGAGCTGCGCAATGTTGTCCCAGCAACAGCGATCCCCGCTGTTGCCAGGGCAACAGTCGCCCAACAGTTCGCTGCCCAAGCAACAGCAGTTGCCCTGTAAAAACACCATAAGCGTTTGATTTATATGATTATTCAAACCATGGAACGACTCTTGCTCTGACGGCTGTACATCCCCTACTCGCACAGGAACACAGCCCATGAGCACCCCACTAAAAGTCGTCGCCGTTTCCGGTGGTACCTTTCGCCCTTCGCGCACCCTGGTGCTGGTCCAGGCCATTGTTGCGGAGCTGGCTCGCTACCTGCCCATCGACAGCCGCATCATCGAACTGGGCGACATTGTCCGTCCGCTGGGCAGCGCCCTGTCCCGTCAGGAGCTGCCGGAAACCGTCGAGTTCGAGTTGCAAGCCATCGAATCGGCGGACCTGCTGGTGGTGGCGGCGCCGGTCTACCGTGGTTCGTACCCGGGCCAGTTCAAGCACCTGTTCGACCTGATTGGCCACGATGCACTGATCGACACCCCGGTATTGCTCGCGGCCACGGGTGGCAGCGATCGGCATGCGCTGGTAATCGATCACCAGTTACGCCCGCTGTTCAGCTTCTTCCAGTCCGTGACCCTGCCCTTGGGCGTGTATGCCTCGCAGGCTGATTTCAGTGACTACCAGATCACCAGTGAAGCGCTGAACACCCGCATCCGCCTGGCCGTGGAACGGGCTGCGCCGCTGTTCAGCGCCCATGCCGCCGACCTGCGCAAGACAGCCTGAGGAGCCGCTCGTGACCGCCATCAATCGATCTCGACTGCAAACCCCGCTGCAGATCGCCCGCACCCTCGCGGCCGAGTTTTCCCGCACCGCCGCCGAACGCGACCAAGTGGGTGGCACACCGAAGGCCGAGCGCGATGCGTTGCGCCGCAGCGGCCTGCTGGCGATGAAAATCGACCCGCAGTACGGCGGCCTGGGCGCCAGTTGGAGCGACACCCTGGAGGTGGTCCGCGAGTTCGCCAGGGTCGACAGTTCGATCGCCCATGTATTCGGCTTCCAACACCTGATGCTGGCCACGGTGCGCCTGTTTTCGCGGCCCGAACAATGGCAGCCGTGGTTCGAGCAGACCGCGCGCAACAACTGGTTCTGGGGCAATGCCCTGAACCCGCTGGACACCCGCACCCTATCCAAACAGTTTGCTGGCTACCGCGAGTTCTCCGGGCGCAAGAGTTTCTGCTCCGGCTCCGCCGATTCGGAAATGCTGATTGCCTCGGCGCTGCATGAGTCCACCCAGGGCAAGCTGTTGATCGCCGCCATCCCCAGTCATCGCACCGGTATCACCTTGCATGGTGACTGGGACAACATCGGCCAACGCCAGACCGACAGCGGCAGCGCCACCTTTGAACGGGTGCGCGTGGAAGAAAACGAACTGCTGCTCGATCCCGGGCCGCTGAGCACACCCTTTGCCTGCCTGCGCCCGCTGATTGCCCAACTGACCTTCACCAATATCTTCCTCGGCATCGCCGAAGGTGCCTTCGAAGAGGCGCGCAACTACACCCTCAAGGAAACCCGCCCCTGGTTCAAGGCCAGCGTCGAGCAGGCCAACCAGGACCCCTATGTGCTGCGCCATTACGGCGAGTTCTGGGTCGGGCTCCAGAGCGTGCGCCTGCTCACCGAGCGCGCCAACGCCTTGCTCGACCAGGCCTGGAGCAAAGAACAACGGCTCGACGCCGAGGAGCGTGGCCAACTGGCGCTGGCCATCGCTACGGCCAAGGTCGCCGCCACCCGCACTGGCCTGGACCTGGCTAGCCGCCTGTTCGAAGTCACCGGCGCCCGTGCCACCCACGCCGCGCTGCGCCTGGACCGGCATTGGCGCAACCTGCGCACCCAGACCCTGCACGACCCCGTGGACTACAAGCTCCACGAACTGGGTGACTGGGCGCTCAACACGGCCCTGCCCACTCCGACCTTTTACTCATAGGCCCGACCATGCAACTACTCACGCTGCCGCCCTCTCCTGCCCTGGCCACCTCGATACGCGCCACCGCGCAAGTGTTCGAAGACCCCAAATCACAGGCACTGCTGGCGCACCTGCAACAAGTCGCCCCCAGTGATGCCAGCGTGTTGATCATCGGCGAAACCGGGACCGGCAAGGAACTGGTGGCCCGTCACCTGCACAACCTCAGCGCCCGGCGCAACAAGCCGTTTATCGCGGTCAACTGCGGCGCGTTCTCCGAAAGCCTGGTGGAAGCCGAACTGTTCGGTCATGAAAAAGGCGCCTTCACCGGTGCCCTCAGCGCCAAGGCCGGCTGGTTCGAGGAGGCCAACGGCGGCACCCTGTTCCTCGACGAGATCGGCGATTTGCCGATGCCGATCCAGGTCAAGTTGCTGCGGGTGCTGCAGGAGCGTGAAGTGGTGCGCCTGGGTTCGCGTAAAAGCATCCCGATCGATGTGCGGGTGCTGGCAGCAACCAACGTGCAGCTGGAAAAAGCCATCAACGCCGGACACTTTCGCGAGGACCTGTACTACCGGCTGAACGTGGTCAGCCTGGAGCTGAGTCCACTGCGCGAGCGGCCCGGGGATATTCTGCCGCTGATCCGTCACTTCATCGCCGAATACAGCCGCCGCCTGGGCTACGGCGAAGTGGCGCTGGACAGCGAGGCCGAGCAGAAGCTGGTGGGCTACTCCTGGCCGGGCAATATCCGCGAGCTGGAAAACGTCATTCACCACACCCTGCTGATCTGCCGCAATCACCTGATCCGCGTCCACGACCTGCACCTGTCCAACTTGCGTATCGAGCGCCAGGACGCCAGCAGCAGCGCCACCGACGACAGCGCCGACGCTTTGTTGCAGCAAGCCTTCCAGCGCCTGTTCGAGGAAGAAAGCGGCGCCCTTCACGAACGGGTCGAGCACGCGTTGCTGCGCGCGGCCTATCAGTTCAGCCACTACAACCAGGTGCACACCGCGAGCCTGCTGGGGCTGAGTCGCAACATCACCCGAGCCATGCTGATCAAGGTCGGTGAATTGGTGGTCAACAAGCGCCGCCCGACCCAGGATGGCCAGGCGGTGAAAGTCGCCAACCTGTCGATCTGAGCCAGGCCACTGCGCTCATTCAGGCAAAACAATGTCGACCCTGGTGCCCTTTACGCCAATGCCGCGGACTGGGTCGCGAGCGCCTCGCGCTCCAGCTCACGCACCAGCGGCAACACCTTGCGACCGAAGTACTCCACCTCTTCGTGAAAGTGCAGGAAACCACTGAGTACCAGGTCCACGCCCACGGCCTTGAGGGCGACGATCCGCTCGGCAATCTGCTGTGGCGTACCGATCAGATTGGTCTTGAAGCCATCGTTGTACTGCACCAAGTCTTCGAAGGTCGACTTGGCCCAGTTACCCTCGCCTTCGGGGCTGGAGGCACCGGCATTTTTCGCCTCGCCACCAAAACCGTTGACCGCTTCCGGGTCGGCCTTGGCGATGATTTCCTGCAATACCGCGCGCGCCTGCGCTTCGGTTTCACGGGCGATGACAAAGGCATTCACGCCGATTTTCACCGAGTGGCCATTTATCGCCGCCTTCGCGCGGATATCGTCGACCTGGGCCTTGATCCCTTCCACCGTGTTGCCGTTGGTGAAGTACCAGTCGGAGACACGCGAAGCCATGTCCCGCGCCGCGCGCGAGCTGCCCCCCTGGAAAATTTCCGGGTGCGGTTGCTGCAACGGCTTGGGTTTGAGCGTGTAGTTGTGGAAGCGGTAGAAATCACCGTGAAAACTGAAGTTGTCCTCGGTCCAGATGCCCTTCAGCGCCCGGATGAACTCTTCGGAACGACGATAGCGCTCATCATGGTCCAGCCACGGCTCGCCGATCGCGCGGAACTCGCCCTTGAACCAGCCCGAGACAATATTGACCGCCACCCGGCCATTGGTGAACTGGTCGATGGTCGCCAACTGTTTGGCCGCCAACACCGGACTCCAGGGACCCGGCAGGATCGCGGCGATGACCTTGAGCTTTTCGGTAGCGGCCAACAGCGCGTGACTGATGGTCACCGATTCGTGCTGGTTTTCCGCGCCATAACCGGCGGTGAAGCGGATCTGCGACAAGGCGTATTCGAAGCCGGCCTGTTCGGCAATTTGCGCCAGCTTGCGGTTGTAGTCGATATCCCAGCTGGTGCGCTGTTCGATCTTGCTGACCACCAGCCCGCCGCTGACATTGGGCACCCAGTAGGCAAACTTGATGTTGTCCTGGCTCATTGCATGTACTCCTGCTGGCAGAGGCCACCGTGGCACCTGCAACAGGACTAGAGCAGCAACCGTGCCACCTGAATTAACCATTATTAATCAAATAGTTATGTGTATTTTCTGCGAAAGCCAAGTGTCGCCCAGCGCACAGGCTGTTGATCAACTGTTGCGCGCACAACACTGGCGTGCGAAGCCCTGCGCCGCGATGCGCCCTGGTCGTTGTTGCCGGGCGGTCAGCACTTCAGCAAGTTGCCCGCCAGGCGACAGCCGTGAGCAGCGGGAATCCCGCCGAATCCCCTGTTATCGCGGGGTTTGCCACGCCAGGCACGACCTGTGCACTGGCAGCAGGACGCAACAGCTGCACTGCGTTGTTGCTTCTCTTGCCTTCGATTAAGGAACTGCCCCATGACCATCCAGCAGCAGCACCTGCCCCTTGCCAGTGGCGCCGACTACCAGGCCCTGGCCGAGCGCTTCCGGCCGATCTTCGCGCGCATCGCTGCCGGCGCCCTGCAGCGCGAGCACAGTCGCAGCCTGCCCTTTGAGCCTGTGCAGTGGCTCAAGGAAGCCGGCTTTGGTGCCGTGCGCGTACCCGTGCAGTACGGTGGCGCGGGGGCGACCCTGCCGCAATTGTTCGAACTGCTGATCGAGCTGGCCGCCGCCGACTCCAACCTGCCCCAGGCGTTGCGCGGGCACTTCGCGTTTGTCGAGGACCGCCTCAACGCCCAGGCCGACACGCCGCAGGACCTCTGGTTCGAACGTTTTGTCCAGGGTGAGCTGGTCGGCAACGCCTGGACCGAAGTCGGCAGCGTGAAGATCGGCGAGGTCGGCACCCGCGTCTCGCGCCTGGGTGAGCAGTGGGTGGTCAGCGGCACCAAGTACTACAGCACCGGCAGCATCTTTGCCGACTGGATCGACCTCTACGCCCAGCGCGATGACAACGGTGCCGACGTGATCGCCGCCGTGCGTGTGCAACAGCCGGGCATCAGCCAGAGCGACGATTGGGACGGTTTTGGCCAGCGCACCACCGGCAGCGGCACCTCAGTGTTCGTCAACGCCGTGGTGGAGCCCGAGAATCTGTTGGACTTCGCCACCCGCTTCAAATACCAGACGGCCTTTTATCAACTGGTGCTGCTGGCGGTCCAGACCGGTGCCGGGCGCGCCGCCGTGCTCGACATCAGCGAAGAAGTGCGCACCCGCAAACGCGTCTTCAGCACCGGCAACGCCAGCCACGTCAGCCAGGATGTCCAGGTGCAGCAAGTGCTGGGCAAGGCTTCGGCGCAGGTCTACGCCGCCCACGCCACCACCCTGCGCGCGGCGACGGCCTTGCAGTTGGCGTACGAAAGCCGCTTCGCCCAGGACCCGGTCGCTGAACGCGCCGCCAACATCGCCGCCGAACTGGAGTCGGCCCAGGCCCAGGTGGTCATCGCCGACCTGGTGCTGCGCGCCACCAGCGACCTGTTCAACGCCCTCAGCGCCTCGGCCACCAGCACCACCAAGGCCTTCGATCGACACTGGCGCAACGCGCGCACCGCCGCCTCGCACAACCCGCTGATCTACAAGGAACGGATCATCGGCGACTGGGAAATCAACGGCACTGAACCGCCGTATGTCTGGCAGATCGGCGCTGGGTCTAAATAGGACGGGGCTTGTAGGAGCAAGGCTTGCCCGCGATGGCGAACCTTCGTCCGCCATCGCGGGCAAGCCGCGCTCCTACAGAGGTGCGTTGCACCTAACTTACCCCGCTGGTGAAGATTGGCCCTGGATTTGCAGTGACTGTAATCGTTATGACCCACGACCCGGGCAAGATCGGGAAAACAGCGGGTCTACTTCGGGCAGCTAGCATCCGACGGGCAGGTGAACTATGTGTGGTCATTTTGTTCAGCACGAGGGCATGGCGGCCTTCATCGCAGCGTTAAACCCCAAAGGCGCGGTGCCTACCGGCTACCAGAACCAGTCGCTGCGGCCATTCAACGTCGCGCCAGCCAAGTGCGCGCAGGTCCTGCACGGTTGCGAGGACGGGCTTCATATTGATGCCGTGCGTTGGGGTTGGGCGCCTTTTGGGGCACGCGGCAAGCAACCTGATTCAGTGCAGATGCCGGTGGAAACCGTTTCGACGCAGACCGATTTCAGGTTGCTCTGGCCCAATGGCCGGGCCGTAGTGCCCAGCGATGGCTGGTACGAGTGGGTGGATGATGCGCAAGCGCCGCATACCCCGCACCTGTATTTCATGCGCCTGCGAAGTCGTCAGCCGATGTTCTTTGCCGCACTGGCCCACATCCATCGTGGAGATGCACCGCACCAGGGGGGCGGCTTTGTGATCCTGACCACCGCTGGTGACACGCGCATAACCCGCATTCACCACCGCAGGCCACTGGTGCTGGCAGCGGACCATGCCAACGAATGGCTTGACCCGATGCTCTCGCCCCAGCGCGCCGAAGAAATCGCCAGGCACCATTGCCTGCCCTGTGCAGATTTTGAGTGGCTCCAGGTCAACCTGGCCCTGGACAACACCGCCAGTCATTTGCGCCGCTCCGCATGAGCCCGCCGGTGTCAGGCCAGTGGCCGGCGTTTTTCATAACGCACATCCCGGGCATCCACCCTGGCCACCACCGTCCAGCCCAGGCGCTGATAAAAGCCATTGGCGCGGATTTCCTGACGGCCATCGGTCACCAGGAAAATGCGCTCATGGGCCCGGAACAGTTCGGCTTCGGCGGCGGCCATCAACAGGCGCCCCAGGCCTCTATTTTCATAGGCCGGGCGGACAAACATGGCAAACACCTCGCCTTCGTCCCGGTCAATCATGGAAAACGCCACCGGCCGTTCATCGACCTCTGCGATCCACACACAAGGCCCCTCCTTGATCGCCGAATTCAACACTTGCGCGGTTATACCCAGCGCGTCCATCTGCTCCCGGCTCAAGTGGTTCTGCGCCACTGAAGTGCGAATCTCGAACAGGCTTTCGACATCCTCCACCGTGGCCATTCGCGTGCGCACACTCATCTGCCCATCTCCTGAAGATCGTGCGCCATTGTAGAAAGGCGCCGGGGGCGGGATAAACAGATTGATTGTTGGAGATCTGTAACCCAGGCCAAAACCCTGCGCTCGCCCTTGGACTAAGCTCAAAGCTCCAGCGGAGGGCTTTCCAATGTGCGGAAGACTTTCACAGTACCGCGGCATTCACGACTTTGTCGCAGCCCTCGGCATGCCCAACGCCCTGGTCAACACCCTGGGCGACGATGCACTGGCGCAGTACAACGTCGCGCCGACCACCCAGGTCGCCCTGATTCATCTCGAGGGAGAAACCCTGCACGCCGATCGCGTGCGTTGGGGATGGCGACCCCATTGGTCCACCGACCACGCCTTGCCAATCAACGCCCGGGTAGAAAAAGTGGCCCACGGCGCGTTCTTCCGGGCGATCTGGCCGCATCGCGCCATCACCCCCATCGACAACTGGTTCGAGTGGGTCTACGAAGGCGGTCCGAACAAACAGCCGTACCTGATCCGGCGCCGCGACCGGGCGCCGATCCTTTGCGCTGCCATTGGCCAATACCCGGCGGGTGGGCGCGAGCCGCGAGCCGATGACGGCTTTGTGATCATCACCGCCGACAGCGTGGGCGGCCTGGTCGACCTGCATGACCGGCGCCCGCTGGTGCTGTCGCCGGAACTGGCCCGGGAATGGCTCAACCTGGGGATGCCCAAGGAACGTGCCGAGCAGATGGTGCTGCACGAAGCGGAGCCTGCCGAGGCCTTTGAATGGTTCAAGGTCGACAGTGCCGTGGGCAACGTGCGTAACCATCATCCGGGGTTGATCACACCCATCGGCAAGGTCCTCAGGGGCGGCGATGAAAAGGGTAATGGCTGACCCGCCCGCGCCTGGCGAGTAGCGGGTTTCTCGACTAGCCTGTGCGCGGTATGCCCTGCAGCCCTACTCGTGCACCATCTTGTCTGGGAGACGAAGATGAACCCGATTCAACAGGCCGAGCGGACCTATCGCACCTGGTCCAACCCGATTCTGCTGGAGCTCAAGGAACGCCAGCATCAACTGGCTCCCACCGACCGTCAGGCCCTGCAGAACGTGCTGATAGAGCGCCGACTGCTCGACACCGGCAACCCGACCGGCCCTGACCGGCGCAAATCATGATGGTGCAACAGCGCACCGGTTCGCGATGGACTGCAGCACGCCGCGGGGGATTGAACACGCCTGCGGGTTGCTTGAGGTCCATCGCGAGCCAGCGCGTGCCTAGCGGTTGGCAGTCGGTGCCGTGCGGGGTTTGTAGCCCGGCAGTGAGGCGGCAAATGCCAGCGCCTCTTCCCGGGTGGCAAAGGTGCCGATCCGGTCGCGCTGCGTGCAGACCCGCCAGGGGCCGCTGTTGACGCTCACCAGTTCATAACCGTTCATGTGCATTTTATTTAGCATGGGCATACTCATAGCCACCTCCATTGAAGTCGATAAGCCCGCACTCAACTTACACCCGCCGCTTCTCGTCGTGGACACCAGCGGGTGAACGGTCGAGAGGCCGACGCACGAGCCATACCGCTTTGAGAGGGCCAGCCCGCCAAGGTGCTGGCCAGCGGACGAACGGTCGGGCAGATGAAAATTTCTTCACCCTGCCCGCCCAGTTGGCCCCTTATAGTCAGCACGCACATCCAAGGAACATTCAGCCCGCATCCCCCCATGCGGGCTTTTTTTTTGAACGTAAACGCCCCAGCGACTTTCCTACAACCCGTTCCACACGCTAGGCTGCGCCTGCATCCCCCTTCCCCGACACAAGGACGTCGACCATGCCCGTGCGCATCGAAGTAACCCAAGACCCGCAACCCGCAGAACGCCAGGCCATTCTCGACCCGCTGCGCGCCCACAACATTGCCCATGCCGGTGACGGCCACTATCAGGAAATCGCCTTGCTGGTGCGCGATGAACACAGCGAAGCGATCCTCGGTGGGCTCTACGGGAAAATGTTCTACCAATGGCTGTTCATCGACCTGCTGTCCGTGCAGGAACAGCTACGTGGCCAGGGCATAGGCGCCCGGCTGATGCACATGGCCGAGCAACTGGCCCGGGACAAAGGCTGCATCGGCATGTACCTCGACACCTTCGAATTCCAGGCGCCTGGGTTCTACAGCAAACTGGGCTTCACCGAAGTCGGACGGATTGTCGACTATCCGCCGGGGAGCAAGCGCTACTTCTTCCAGAAGCGCCTGATCGACTGAGCTATAGATCATCTGTAGGAAAACCACCCGGCAGCACCAACGAAGTGCGCCGGGCCTGAGGATGTTTTCGAGTTTTATCCGGCTTTAATCAGATCGAGCCGACATTTTTCAAGGACGCATCCTGGAGACGGTGAAAGAGCAGAAAGCGCTTAATTGAGGTCACTTAACCAAGCCCTGAATTCTTTCCAACCCTCTATAGGTATTCCCTTGCCAACATGTACGCATTTCTGTACGGTTTTTCCATCACGTGAGGATCACAGGATGGAAACCATCAACTACACAAACGCCAGGGCTCACCTGGCAGAAACCATGGACAGAGTCAACGAGGATCGCGCGCCCCTACTGGTAACACGACAGAAAGGTGAGCCCGTGGTGATGATGTCGCTGGCCGAATATAACGCCCTGGAAGAAACCGCCTATCTGCTGCGCACCCCGGCCAATGCCGAACGCCTGATCAAATCGATCAACAGTTTGCGAGCGGGCAAAGCCAAGACCAGGCAGCTCATTGAAGAATGACGATTGTGTTCACCCCTCAAGCCTGGGAGGACTACCTCTGGTTTCAGCAGAACGACAAAGCCGGGCTGAAGCGGATCAACCTGTTGATCAAGGCGACTCAGCGAGAGCCCTTTAGCGGACCAGGCAAACCCGAACCGCTCAAGCATAACCTGAGCGGATTCTGGTCCCGCAGGATCACGGCCGAACACCGTCTCGTATACGCCATGGAGGGCGACGAGTTACAGATCGTGATGTGCCGCTACCACTACTGATCCCCTCCCCCTGGCAAAGTGCTGCGCCCGGCGCTGCACTTTGCCAGACGCCGTTCAATGCCCACTCGCTTCGGGTCCGGCCTTCGCTGAAAACGGCGGTTTGGCCAGCCATACCAGCAGGATCAAACCGACAAACCCCCAGCCCAGCAGCGTGAAGTAGTCCACGGTGGACAGCATGTAGGCCTGGCTGGTCAGGACCTGGTCGAGCTGGGCGTAAGCCGGGGTGCCGGCGCCCCCCAGGGTATTGAGGGCCTCGCGGGTGGCCGGGTCGAAGGTGCTCAGGTGTTCACTCAGGTAGGCGTGATGCTGGTCGGCCCGGCGGATCCAGATCCAGGTGGTCAGAGAGGCCGCGAAGCTGCCGCCCAGGGTCCGCAGGAAGGTCGCCAGTCCGGCGCCGTCGGCGATCTGCTGGGGTGGCAGGTCCGACATCAGGATACTCAGGGTCGGCATGAAGAACAGCGCCACGCCAATGCCCATGAACAGCTGCACCAGCGCTACGTGCTGGAAGTCCACCTCATTGGTGAACCCGGCGCGCATGAAGCAGCTCAGGCCAATCGCCAGGAACGCCAGTCCGGCCAACAGGCGCAGGTCGAACTTGTGCGCGTACTTGCCGACAAATGGCGACATCAGCACCGGCAGGATACCGATCGGTGCCACCGCCAGGCCGGCCCAGGTCGCGGTATAGCCCATTTGGGTCTGCAGCCACTGCGGCAGGATCAAGTTGATGCCGAAGAACCCGGCGTAGCCCAAGACCAGCACAATGGTGCCAATGCGAAAGTTGCGATGGGCAAACAGCCGCAGATTGACCACCGGGTGCTTGTCAGTCATTTCCCAGATCACGAACACCGCCAGGGCAATCACCGAAATGGCCGCGCCAATCAGGATGAAATTCGACTCGAACCAGTCCAGGTCATTGCCCTTGTCGAGGATGATCTGCAATGCCCCCACGCCGACGATCAGGCTGATCAACCCCACGTAGTCCATCGGCTGGTGACTGGTGACCACAGGACGGGCCTTGAGCTGCTGGCGGACCACCATCACTGCGAAGATCCCGATGGGCACGTTGATGAAAAAGATCCACGGCCAGCTGTAGCTGTCGGTGATCCAGCCCCCGAGGATCGGCCCGGCAATCGGCGCCACCACCGTGACCATCGCCAGCAACGCCAGGGCCATGCCGCGCCTGGCCGGCGGATAGACTGCGATCAGCAAGGTCTGGGTCATCGGGTACAGAGGACCGGCCACCAGCCCTTGCAGCACACGAAAGCCGATCAACTCCGGCATCGAGGTGGAAATACCGCACAGGAACGAGGCCAGCACGAACAGGATGGTCGCCCACAGGAACAACTTGACCTCGCCAAAGCGCCGGCTCAGCCAGCCGGTCAGCGGCAAGGCAATCGCGTTGCTCACGGCAAACGAGGTAATCACCCAGGTGCCCTGCTCCGAGCTCACGCCCAAGTTGCCGGAAATCGTCGGCAACGCCACGTTGGCGATGGTGGTGTCGAGCACCTGCATGAAGGTCGCCAGCGACAGGCCGATGGTCGCGAGCAGCAGGCTGGGCGGGGTGAAAGACGCGTTATTGCTCATCGCGAATCCTTTGAATCGAGGCAGGCGCTGCGCCCTGGAGGCGGCGCAGCGGTCGGATTGGCGAAATCAGCGTTGAGCAGTTTTACTCGCCACTGAACTGTTGTCGTGGATCAGGCGACTGATCAGCGCGTCGGCGTCGGCCAACTGGCGCTCATAGATGGAAGTACTGAACGAAGCCTTTTGCGGCGGTTGCTGCGCCAGCACCGGGCCGCTCTGGTCGCGCAGGTCGACCTTGACCAGGGTCGACAGGCCGACGCGCAACGGATGCTTGGCTAGTTGCTCGGCGTTGATGTGGATGCGTACCGGCACTCGCTGCACGATCTTGATCCAGTTACCGGTGGCGTTCTGCGCCGGCAACAAGGCAAACGCACTGCCGGTGCCTGCACCGAGGCTGTCGATGGTGCCGCTGTACTTCACATCGCTGCCATAGAGGTCGGCTTCGATGTCCACCGCTTGGCCGATGCGCATGTCGCGCAGCTGGGTTTCCTTGAAATTGGCGTCGATCCACAACTGGTCGAGGGGGATCACCGCCATCAAGGCCGTGCCCGGCTGCACCCGTTGCCCCAGTTGCACGGTGCGCTTGGCCACGTAGCCGGTGACCGGGGCGATCAGGGTGCTGCGGGCCTTCGTCAGGTAGGCCTGGCGCAATTGCGCGGCAGCCGCCTGCACGTCCGGATGGGAGGACACCACGGTGTCGTCCACCAACGCGCTGCTGGTCTGGAATTGTTGCTGGGCATTGGCCAGGGCGTTTTGCGCCGAGGTCAGGTCATCCCGGGCATGGGACAGTTCTTCCTGGGAAATCGCCCCGCCGGCGGCGAGACTTTTGCGTCGGCTGTAGTTTTCCTGGGCCTTCTGCACTTCCGCCTTCTGCGCATTGACCTGGGCTTTCATGCCATCGACATTGCTGTACAGGCCACGTACCTGGCGCACCGTGCGCGCCAGGTTGGCCTGGGCACTTTGCAGGCCGACTTCGGCGTCGTTGGGGTCGAAGTTGACGAGCACCTGGCCTTCCTGGACCAGGTCGCCCTCGTCCGCGCCGATGCTGACCACGGTGCCGGTGACCAGCGGGGTAATTGCCACCACGTTGCCGTTCACATAGGCGTCATCGGTGCTTTCGTTCCAGCGCCCGTAGAGGTGATGCCAGCCCCAGACGCCGAGGCAGCCCAGGACCACCAGCAGTGTCAGCACCAGCAGCATGAACTTGCGTTTACCGGGATTGCCCGTGTCTTGGGCGGTTTCAGGAGTCGGGGTGTTCTGCACGTTGGCCATGACTAGTACCTTGAATTATTGATTGCGCGTGGCAGGCGCCGGGGATGGGCCGGCCGCAGCCAGGCTGTCGCCATGAAAGCCGCCACCCAGGGCCTGCATCAGTTGGATCGACAGATCGATCTGTTCGGCATTGAGGTTCGCCAACTGACGCTCGGCGCCGAGCAGTTGCTGCTCGATGCTGAGCACGTCCAGGTAGTTGCCGACGCCGGAGCCATAGCGCTCCAGCACGGTGTTGTAGGAGTCCTGGGCAATGTCGGTGGCGTGTTGCTGGGCGACGATCTGCCGACCGACGTCACGCAACTGGGACAGGCTGTCGCTGACTTCCCCCAGCGCCTTGACCAGGCTTTTGTTGTACTGCGCCACCGCCAGGTCGTAGTCGGCATCCTTGGCATCGAGGTCGGCGCGCAGGCGACCACCGTCGAAAATCGGCAGGGAAATCGTCGGGGCGACGTTGAAGAAGCGGCTGGTCGAACCAAACATCGCGTTGCCCAGCAACGACTCGACCCCGGCCGCGGCGCTCAGGTTGAGGTTGGGGTAGAAAGTGGTCTTGCCGGCATCAATACTCTCGCTCGCCGCCTCGACTCGCCAGCGCGCCGCGACCAGGTCCGGGCGGCGGCCCAGCAGTTCGGCTGGCAACACCGAGGGCAAGGCCACGGCGCTGGCTTGCAGAATGTGCGGCCGGGTGATTTCGTTACCCCGATCCGGGCCTTTGCCGAGCAACACTGCGAGGGCGATTTTGGCGCTCTGCAGGTTTTTCTCGGCATCGATCAGCGAAGCCTCGGAGCTCGCCTCCAGGCTCTGGTTCTGCTGGTACTGATACTGGCTGTCGATGCCGGCGCTGAGGCGCCGCTGGCTCAGGGTCAGCAATTGCCGGGTGCGCTTGAGGTCTTCAGTGGCCAGGTCGTGGACGATATGGGCCTGGCCCAGGTCGCTGTAGGCGCGGGCAACGTCGGCGGCCAGGGTCAACTGTGCCGCCTGGCGATCGACCTCGGCGGCCCGGGCCTGGCCCAACGCAGCCTCCCAGGCGTCACGCTGGCCGCCCCACAGATCGAAGGTGTAATTGAAGGTCGCGCCGAGGCTGCGCATGGTGTCGTAGGAGTCACCCTGCAAGGTCGGGTCCTGATACTGGGCCAACCGCTCGCGGCGGATACCGGTGCTGGCATCCAGGGTCGGCATGCGCGCAGCATTCGCCGCACCGGCAGCGGCACTGGCCTGATGGGCCCGGGCGCTGGCGATCTGCATATCCGGGCTGTCACGCAGGGCTTCGCGGATCAACCCGTCCAATTGCGGATCGCCCAGGCTCTGCCACCAGTCGTTTTTCGGCCAGGCCGCCGCCGACAGCGTCACACCGTTGAGGGATTGCCCGGCCTGCAGGGCTTTTGCATCAAGGCTCACACCTTCGGTGGTCAGGCCGCTGTAGTTGGCACACCCGGCCAGGCTCATGGCCATCAGCACCAGGGCCAGTCGGGAACCCAGGGTTTTATCGCTCATTGGTCACCTACCCGCAGCACGGTGATGGGATCACCGGCGGCCAGCAAAATTTTCTTGAGGATGGCTTCCAGGGTCTGCAACTCCTCGGAGTCGAGGGCGCCGGCCAACTGGTTCATCGCGTTGACGCCAATGCCCGGCAACTTGTCGGCCAGCACCTGGCCTTCCTCGGTCAGGCCCAGGCGCACCAGGCGCCGGTCATCTGCACAGCGTTGGCGGACCAGCAGGCCTTTGTGCTCCAGACGGTCGAGCATGCGGGTCATCGAACCGCTATCCAGGGACAGATGGCGGCACAACTCGGCCGGGGTGTCGACGCCGTACTGGGCCATGATGATCAACACCTTGAACTGCGCGGCGGTAATGCCGTGGGGTTCCATGTGGGTGTCGATGATCCGATCCTTGAGCAAGGCGGCGCGCCCCAGCAGGAGACCGAGGTGGCAATTGCGAAAGTTTTCCGGGGAAAAATGTTTCATCTGACGACCTATTGGCTGCCTAGGCAGTGAATATGTGTCGAGATATTACTGCCTAGGCAGTGAATGTCAAAGGAAATAGTTAGCAAGCTTTGCAATTTATAAAATAGGCAGTCGCCGGACCGCTATCGCGAACAAGCGAAGCGCCGCCCGGCTCTCCCACAGGGAATACGACACCAGAAAAAACCAGGCCGACTTTGACGCTTGATCCACCTGCACCGTCGGCAGGATGAGTAAAGGTTTAAATAAGGGAAATCGGTGCGTTGAAGGGCGGCGGGGATTGGGGGATTGCCGAGATCTGTGGTTTGGCGGAGATCGTCATCGCGGGCAAGCCCGCTCCCACAAGGGAACGCGACACCAGGGCAAACAGGCCGGCCGGTAGGCCGCCTCGTCCGCTCTTACCACTCAGGCCGACTGTCAGGTCGCCGTGCTCTGGCTTTTGATCTTGATCCACCCGCCCCTTCGGCAGGCTGAGCGAAGGTGTCCATCAGGGGGGAGGCGCGTAGCGCCGTGCGGCGAAGCCGCATGCATCGAGAGGAGGTGCAGCGAAGCAAACCGTAGGCGATGCCCCCGGATGGATACCGTAGCGAAGGGACCCCGAGCCTTAGCGAGGGGCCGAACGCTGGGGCAAGACTTTTTGGGTACTTTTGTGTCGTTTGACAAAAGTGCCTCGCCGTAAGGGCGAAACCTTAAGCCGCCATTACCGCAGCAACGGATATACCCACAAGACCAAGACCAAACGATAACAGCTCCTTTCAGCTCAACAAGGCCGAGCCCTCAGAAATCCCGCTTATAGAAGATGTCCAACGAACTGGCGATCCCGCTGGCGGCTTCCAGATAGACCTTTTTGCTCAGCTTGTAGCGCAAGGCAATGGTGTTGGCCGGCTCAAACACACCAACGCCATAACGCAGGCTGAGCTTCTCGGTAATGTCACCACTGGCGACCACACTGGTGGCGGTGCCGCTGCCCTCGGTGTCGAGCTGGAAATCATCGATGCCAAGGTTCTTCGCCAAGCTCCCGGTGAGGTCCGAGCTGCCCATCAACCCCAGGCCCAGCGCCGCTTGCGCAAGCATGTTGTTGTCTTCACCGTTGGTGCTCAGCGGACGGCCGAGCACCAGGTAGGACAATGCTTGCTCCTGGCTCATCGCCGGCTCCGAGAAAATCTGCGTAGTCGGCTGCTCGGCGCTGCCGCTCAGGCGGATACCGGCAATGATGTCGTCGGTCTGGCGAATCGCTTCGATGTCCAGGTACGGCTGGTCAATGGGCCCGGCGAACAGCAGCCGTGCACGGCGTACAGTCAGGCGCTGGCCGTAGGCGCGGTAACGCCCGTCGTTGAGCCACAATTCGCCCCGGGTGTCGAGGTTGTCGCCGATATGCACGTGCCCCTTGAGGTTGGCGGTCAGGCCAAAACCGGCAAAGCTGAGCCGGTCTTCGCCGACTATCACTTCGACATCCATGGCCATGGCCATAGGTGCCTTGCCCTCTTCGGTCTGGTGCCCGACGATCACCGTGTCATCGGAGACCTTGACCGTCGATGGTGGCAACTCGCGCACTGTGATCTCGCCCTTGGGCACCAGCACCTTGCCGGTGATCGCCAGCTTGTCGTCCTTGATCGAGATCTTCAGGTCCGGCGCCACTTCCAGGGCCGCGTAGGGTTCGACGCTCACCGGCAGTTGGCTGCCCCGCAGGCTGAGGTCGACCACCAGGGCCTGCCCCCAGTCCACCTGGCCCGTGAGGCTGCCCTGCCCGCTCTTGCCGCTTTTCCAGCCACCGTTGAGCTGCACGCTTTCGCCGGCAATCTGCGCCTGCAACTGCAGGGCCTCGAACCGCGTCGGCAGTTGTGGCCCGGAAATCTCACCCTCGCTCAAGGTCAGGTTACCGTTGACCTTGGGCGCCAATAGCCCACCGGACAAGGTGCCGCTGCCGTTCAGGCGGCCGGCCAGTTTCTCGACCATTGGCACAAACGGCCGCGCCACCGAGAGGTCCAGCCCACTGAGGCGGAACGAGCCGCTCAGGGGTTTGTTTTTAGGCAGCGGGTTGATCTGCGCCTGCACCATCAGCTCACCCAGCTTGCCGCCGACAAAATTCAGTTGGGTGTCGATACGCTTGGGGTTCAGGGTGCTGGTGAGTTTCAGTGTCTGGTAAGGGAAATCCAGCCACTGGTCCTTTTCCTTCATGCGCAAAGTGCCGCCGCTCGCGTCCACCAGCACCTGGCCTTTCGGCCCGCTGGCCGGCAGGTCCAGTTGCACGTCGGCGTTGAGCTTGCCCTGCCAGGCGAAATCCTTGGGCAGCCATTGCGCCAGGCTGTCGATGGGGAATTGCTTGAGGTGATAGCGCAGTTTCGGCTCGGGCATCAGGCGCTGATCCTCGCCACACAAACTGGCGGGGCCAGACGTCCAGCAGTGGGCGCCGAAGGTCAGCTTGCCATCGGCCAGGCGTTCGATTTTCGCCGGCCCCTGCAGTTGCCAGTCCTGGCCGCCGGCCTGAATGTCGCCGCTGGCCAGGCGTCCACGCCAGTTGCCTTGGTCCAGGTTGCCGTCCAGGCCCAGCGCCAATTTCAGCAATGGGCCTTGCAGGTCCAGTTGCAGCTTCTGCTGCTTGAGGGTGCCCGTGCCAGTGGCCGTCAGGGTGCCCAACTGGTTATCGCCGACCGTTATGCCGCTGCCCTTGAGGTCGATCTGCGCCCGTTGTGCGCTGTCGAGAGTGGCGTCGAGGTTGAGGCTTTTCAGGCGATTGTCGTCCAGGGCCAACTGCACACCCTGCAGGGCGAGCTTGCCCTGGGGCGCCTGCACTGTGCCTGCGACGTCGAGCCGGCCATTGAGTTGACCGCGCAACTGCGGCCACAGCTGGCCCAAACGCGGGGCCTTGATATCGAGTTGGCCGCTGAGTGTTTGCTGCAGGCTGGCGCTGCCATCGATGCGGTTCTCGCCCAGGCGGATCTGCAAGGCACTGAGGTTCCAGCGCTCGCCCGCGCCGTCGGCCTTGGCTTGCAACACCGCCGGCTGGCCACGCAGCTTGCCCTTGAGGTCAAGGTCGGCACTCAGGCTCAGTTGTTCATTGCGCATCTCGCCCTTGCTGCGCAAAGGCCCGGCCAGGGTGCCCGGCAGCTCCGCCAGCCAGTACGCCGGGTTGAGCGCCGACAGGTCAAGCGCGGTGTCCCAGGCGATGCCGTCGGCAAACTTCAGGTTCAAATGTCCTGCGGCCTTGCCCTGCCCTGCGACCAATTGCAGTTGCGGCAGGAAGATTTGCGTCAGGTCGCCACTGAACGGGCTGCTCAGGCTGAAGGCCCCGGCCGGACCGTCCAACGCTGCCTTGAAGTTGCCCAGGTAGTTACCGTCGCGGTACGCCACCTCACCGTTGAAGCTGCGCAGCGCCACCTCAGGCTCGTCGATCAGCGGATACAAACGGTGCCAGGGGAAATCCAGCCAGTCGATCTTCGCCTCGGCGACCAGGCCCTCGGACCAATCGATCTGGCCGGTCAGCTTGAGGCTTTGCTGATCGTTGGCGTTGAGATCCAGCCCGGCGATCTGTGCACCCTTGGCGTCGACCTTGCCTTGCAGTAGCAGGGCCACCGGTCCGTCCTCGGCCGGCAAGCTGGCCTTGCCCAGCAGTTGATAGCCGTTTTTCAGGTCACCGCTACCGCTGAGCTCAAGCTGATTGAGTTGCAGGGTGTCCGGCAGGTCGGCACTGGCCTTGAAACCATCGGCGGTAATGCGCACCTTGGCCGGCAGGTTGTCGGCCAGCGGCTGCAGCTCGCCGGTCAGACGGCCTTGCAGGTAACCGCTGCTGTCGGCCTCGAGGTTGAGGGTTTGCAGCAGGTTGCCATTGACCTTCAGCGTCAGTGCCAAGGGCGTGTTGCCGGGCATCGGCATAGTCAGATTGCCGCTGGCACTCAGCGGCCAGTTGCCGGTCGGTTGCAGCAGCCCGGTCAGTTCCAGGTGCAGGTCATCGCGCTGCAGACGCAACGCGTCGATCTGCAACCCTTGCGCCGTCCAGTACGCTACCAGTTGCAGGTCCTTGAGTTGCTCGCTGCCGTCCAGCAGCAGGCTGCCGATTCGCACCTCGCCCAGCTCGATCGCCAGCGGCAGTTTCAACTCCGGCAAGCTGATCGGCCCGCTGCTTGGCTCGGTACTCGGCGCAAACTGCAGGACCACCTGCTCGGCGTGCAATTGCTCGATGCACAGGGTCATGCGCGTCAGGCACAACGGCGACCAGGCCAGCAGTGGCTTGATCAGCTCAACCCGGTCCTGGCCCTGCTGCCACAGCACATGATCGGCACTCCACTGGCCGGCCAGGCGGCCCTGGAAATTCTCCACGCTCAAACCCGGCACCTGACTCAGTGCCCAGCGGCTGCCGGCTTGGGTTCCCAACAGGCTCACCACCGCCAGCAGCACCAGGACCACCAGTGACAGCACGGCCAGCAACGCTATTTTCAAACCACGCTTCACAGCTCAGGCCCCATGGAAAAATGCAGACGAATACCGCCGGGGTCATCCAGCGCATGGGCCAGGTCGAGACGGATCGGGCCGACTGGCGAAACCCAGCGCACACCCATGCCGACCCCAGTCTTGAGACTCGGCAGTTCGAAGTCGTTGAACGAGTTGCCTTGGTCGACGAAGGTTGCGACTCGCCATTTTTCGGCAACCGAGTATTGGTACTCCAGGCTGCCGGAGACCATGTAGCGTCCGCCTACGCGGTCGCCGTCGGAGTTTTCCGGCGACAGGCTCTGGTAGTCATAACCGCGCACGCTCTGGTCACCACCGGCAAAGAAGCGCAGCGATGGCGGAATCGATTTGTAGCCATTGGTGGCCGAACCCCCGATCTGTGCACGCGCGAGGAATCGGTGGTTGTCCAGCACCGTGGTCAGGCCCTTGGCCAGGGCGGTGCCGTATAACAGGTTGTTGTCCGAGCCCAGCCCTTCCTTGGCCACCTTGCTGTCAAATTGCAGGCGATAACCGTTGTGCGGATCGATCCGGTTGTCACTGCGCAGGTAGGAATAACTCACGCCCGGCATCAACAGGTTACTGATCCCCGAGTCATCGCCCAGGCGATACTCCTCGTGCTGCCATTTCAACGAGATCACCCGTTGCCAGCCGCTGGGCAACTTGCTGTGCCATTCCGGCCCCAGGGTCAGCAGTTTGCTCAAGCTGTCGGTGTTGGCCAGTTCTTCATTTTGATAGCCCCCGGCAAACCGCAACTTGTCGGTCAACGGCGGGTCCAGCGGCACGTCGTACCACAGGCCGACGTTCTGCCGTGGCGCCGAGAGCTCGGCCTCCCAGCCATAGCTGTGGCCTTCGGGATTGACCCAGTGGCGTGTCCAGTTGGCCTTGGCTCGCGGCCCGACGTCCGTCGAATAACCCAGGCCCAGGCCCATGGTCCGGGGTTTACGGGTGTCGAGGGTGACGGCCACGGGAATTACATCGTTGGCGGCAGTGGTCGGCGCGGCATCCACCCGCACGGACTCGAAATAGCCCGACGATTGCAGGGCCTGGTTGAGCTCGGCGATCAACTCGGAATCATAAGGCGCGCCACTTTTGAACGGCACCATGCGTTGCAGCAGGTCCTCGTCGAAGGGCGTATCGCCGGCAAAGCTGACCTTGCCCAGCGCATAACGCGGGCCGCTGTCATAGACCAGGTCGATGTCGGCAACACCGGCCCGAGGGTCGACGGAAAGCTTCTGGCTGGTAAAGCGACCACTGAAAAAGCCGAAGCGCGAGGCCTGGTTCTGGATCAGCCGCTTGGCGTCTTCATAGTGGCCGTGATTGAGCACGGCGCCGGGCTTGAGCACGTCGCTCTGGGGCACACGAAAGGACTTGAGGGTCGCGGCTGGTCCCAGAATCTGGATAGTCACGTAGCGCAGGCGTACCGGCTCGCCGGGGTCGATATTCAACACCAGTCGGGGTGACTTGCCGTCTTTGACTTCGCTTTCGATTTGCGGCTGGTAGTAACCCAAGGCCTGGGCGGCCTTGCGCGCCTGCTCCTCGGCACCGCGACTGAAGCGCAACAGGGCTTCTTCATCGCGTTCGCCGAGATCGCCGATATAGCCTTCGATGTTGGCCTTCAGCTCGTCATTGGACGGTTTGATCCTGACGTCCAATTCACTTTGCGCCAGGGCCGCTGCGCTGCTGATCAGCATGAGCACGCCACTGGTAAATCTTCCTGGAAACTTCATAGGCGCGGATGCTATCACGAGCTTGGGAGCGTGATAGAGCGAACATTCTGAACAAAAGTTCGACCTTAGGCTGTTGCGCTATGTAACACCTGCGGATTGGCGTGGAAAAACACGTGCTCAAGTACAGGCCCTACCGCCACCTCGCCAATCTCCTCATACCCCTGACGCTTATAGAACTCCAGATAACGCGGATTCCCGGTGTCGAGCACCACCCCCTGGGAATGCTCGTCTACCGCGCACCAATTGTGCACGGCTTGCAGGAGTTGCTCGCCGAAATGCTGACCCTGGAATTGCGGATGAATCCCCAGCAACGGCAGCACGTGCACCGAGTCCGATGGCACGCAGGCAGCCACGGCCGCGTGATAGTCCAGATAGCGCCGGGTGCAGCGAAAACCCGTGCTGAGCACCATGCGCAGGCGCCAGGCCCAGCTTTCGGTAATGCCCAGGCGCCGCTGCGGCGGCGCGATCAGCGCGATGCCGATCAAGCGGTCATTGACCAGCAGGCCGATGGCGGGCAGATCCTGGAGAAAATGCTGCTTGACCAGTTCGCGCACCGTCGCCCGTACCCGCTGCTCATAGCCGGGGCGCTCGGCCTCAAACAGAAACTTGAAGGTGGGTTCGTGGCGATAGGCCTGGTACAGCAATGAGCGCGCTTCACGCGAGTAGCCGCTGTCGAGCCGATGGATGTCCGCGATGGCGGTCGATGTTTCAGGCATGAGGTTTATCTCCCCTTGGCGCGGCGCAAATGACCCCGCTCTTGTAAGTACGAGCCCGGCACTGCTGTGATCGTTCCCACGCCCACAGACATTAGCAGCGCATAGGAACTACTGCCACGCTGGCTCCGATCCTACATGTCAGCTAGCATCGCAGTTTTGCCAGGACTGCCGACCATGAAGATCGTCTCGTTCAACATCAACGGCCTGCGCGCCCGCCCCCATCAATTGGCGGCACTGATCGAGAAGCACCAGCCAGACGTCATCGGCCTGCAGGAAACCAAGGTCCACGACGACCAGTTCCCGCTCGCCGAAGTCCAGGCGCTGGGCTACCACGTGTATTACCACGGGCAGAAAGGTCACTACGGCGTCGCCATGCTTTCGCGCCAGGAACCCTTGGCGATCCACAAGGGGTTTGCCAGCGATGAAGAAGACGCCCAGCGCCGCTTCATCTGGGGCACCTTCGCCGACGCCAACGGGACGCCGGTGACCATCATGAACGGCTATTTCCCACAGGGTGAAAGCCGCGACCACCCCACCAAGTTCCCGGCCAAGGCGCGGTTCTACAGTGACCTGCAAAACCTGTTGGAAACTCAGTTCAGCAACAACCAGGCGCTGGTGGTGATGGGCGATGTCAACATCTCCCCAGAGGACTGCGACATCGGCATCGGCCCGGACAACATGAAGCGCTGGCTGAAGACCGGCAAGTGCAGCTTCCTGCCTGAGGAACGCGAGTGGATGGCCCGCCTGAAAAACTGGGGCCTGGTGGACAGCTTCCGCCACCTCAACCCGGACGTTGCCGACCGCTTCAGCTGGTTCGACTACCGCAGTCGCGGCTTTGAAGACGAGCCCAAGCGTGGCCTGCGCATCGACTTGATCATGGCGTCCCAAGGTTTGCTGCCACGGATCAAGGCCGCCGGTGTCGACTACGACCTGCGCGGCATGGAAAAACCTTCGGACCATGCGCCGATCTGGCTGGAGCTGAGCTAGGCCGCTCCCTGTCACATCTGCGTAACCTGAATGTCTTAATGTCCCGGCACCTCCCTTGCCCGCCAAAGGTGCCGGCTCCATGTTGCGTGCCCTGTTGCCGCTGCTGTTATGCAGCCTGTTGTCCCCGTCGGCCTTCGCCACCGCATTGCCGCTGCCCGGTAACGGCGTGGTGTTGCGTATCCAGGGTTCCAACACCATTGGGGCGGCTCTGGGGCCGGCACTGGCCAAGGGGTTGATGGAAGAACAAGGTTTGCTCAAGGTGCACAGCGAACCCCAGGACAACCCCAACGAACAGCGGCTGGTGGGCCAGACGGCCCAAGGGCAACGGGTGATTATCGACATCGCCGCCCACGGCTCCAGCACCGGTTTCCTCGCCCTGCACACCACCAGCGCCGATCTGGCAGCCTCTTCGCGCCCGATCAAGGACAGCGAACTGGTGGCACTGGAAGGCCTTGGCGACTTGAAAAGCCCTACGGCCGAACAAGTGATCGCCATCGACGGCCTGGCCATTATCCTGCACCCGCACAACCCGTTGAACCAGTTGAACACCGAGCAACTGGCGCGGATTTTCAGCGGCGAGGTTCGCACCTGGGAAGAACTCGGCGGCGTCGGCGGACCGATTCATCTCTACGCGCGCGATGATCAGTCGGGCACCTACGATACCTTCAAGGACCTGGTACTCAGTGGCCGCGGTAAAACCCTTGCCCGCTCGGCAAGCCGCTTCGAATCCAGTGAACAGTTGTCCGACGCCGTCAGCCAGGACCGCCAGGGCATTGGTTTCATCGGCCTGCCCTACGTGCGCCAGGCCAAGGCGGTGGCGATCGTCGACGGTGCCTCGCAGCCCATGCTGCCACTCACCAGCCTGATCGCCACCGAGGACTATCCACTGTCGCGGCGGCTGTACTTCTATGTGCCACCGACCGCGCGCAATCCCTGGGCCACGGCACTGATAGGTTTTGCCCAAAGCCGCCAGGGCCAGGCGCTGGTGGCTGCCAACGGGTTTGTCGCGCAGACCGTGCACGCCATGGATGTCACGGCCAGCCGGCAGATGCCCGAGGGTTATCAGGCGCTTGCCGCCAAGGCGCAACGGCTGACGGTCAACTTTCGTTTCGAGGAAGGCAGCGCCAGCCTCGACAACAAGGCACGCCAGGACCTGTCCCGGGTACTCGACTACCTCAAGCAGCACGGTAAGCTCGACAGACAGGTGAGCCTGGTGGGATTCGGTGACGCCAAGACCGATCCGGAACGCGCCGCCCTGCTCTCGAAACTGCGGGCCATGGCGGTACGCCGTGAACTGGTGAAGAACGGCGTGGTGCTGCGCGACATTCGCGGTTTTGGTGCGCAGATGCCGGTGGCCGCCAACAGTGACGACGAAGGCCGGATCAAGAATCGCCGGGTCGAGGTCTGGGTCTACTGACGCCCTGGCCGGTGTACGGCAGCTAGTCGGGCTGGCGGATCAGGTAGGTGTCCATGATCCAGCCGTTGGCTAGTCGCGCCGCCTGCCTGACCTGCTCGATCTGGTCGGCGACGTCCTTGAGTTTACCGGCGATGAGGATTTCATCCGCGGTGCCCAGGTAGGCGCCCCAGTAGATTTGCTGCTCCTGATCCACCACCTGCTGGTAGGCATCTTGCGCGTCCAGCATCACCACCAGACTGTCGGCCGCACTCACCTGCCCCGCTGCCAGGCGCCGCCCGGTGGTGATCTCGACGGCGCCGCCGATGCGGTTCAACGCCACTTTGTGCCGCGCCGCCAGGGCCTGGACGCTGCTGATACCGGGGATCACCTCGTAGTCAAAGGTGCAGCGACCAGCGTCGAGAATTGCCTGCAGGATACGCAGGGTGCTGTCGTACAAACCCGGATCCCCCCACACCAGAAACGCCGCGCATTCATCGTCGGCCATTTGCTCGTTGATCAGCCGCTCGAAGGTCTGCTGCTTGTCGCGATTGAGCGCCTGCACACTGGCGCTGTAGTCGAGAGCATCAGGCCTGCGTTGTGGACTGTGGGCCTCGACGAAACGGTAACCCGGCTGACTGATATAGCGGGCACAGATTTCCCGCCGCAGGTCGATCAGGCTGTCCTTGCTCGGGCCCTTGTCCATCAGGAAAAACACATCGACCCGGTTCAATGCCTTGACCGCTTGCATCGTGATGTAGTCAGGGTCGCCGGCACCAATGCCGATCACCAGGAGCTGCTTCATGTCAGGGGTTCCTCGACGGGCGCGCCACTGTCCATCAGGCGCAGGCGCCAGCGGCCGTTGAAGCGCAGTTCGGTGGCGGACAAGGGTTCGACATCAATCATCTGGAAGGCGCTGGGCGAGCACTGCAACACATGGATCATGGCTGCACGAATCACCCACGGGTGAGTCACGGCCAGGTAATGCCCGGGGTGACTGCCCAGGCTGTCGAGCCAGCACCCAACCCGCTGGATCAGTTGCGCGACTGACTCACCGCCATGGGGTGCCGAATGCGGATCGTCGAGCCAGGCCTGCAGCGCCAGTGGCTCGTTTTGTTGCAGGTGGTCGATGGACAAGCCGCGCCAACGACCGAAATCACAGTCATCCAACGCCGGCACATGGCGCAGGTCATTGCCGAACAACGCAGCGGTCTGCCGCACGCGCGTCTCGCCACCGCCGAGTAATAGCGGGGGCCGCTTGAAGGCGCCGGCGCGACTGCCGCGGGCCGCCTGCCAGTCCATTTCCAATGGTTCGTCCAGAGGCAATCGCGCCCGCTTCTGGGCGACGGTGCGGGCGTGGCAAATCAAGGTCAAACGGGTTACCGACACGCAGGTTCACTCGCAGGCTGTGACAGGAAAAACTCGCCGAACGGCTAGCATAATGCTGCGTCACCTGGGGATGATCAACTAGTATGGCCCGCGGTCGACGGAGGTTGACCCAGCGCACTTGCAACGCGTGGAACCCGACAGTGATCGTCAAGCCTGGCCAGCGTGGCCCGGTCGTTCTGATACAGGAGTTTATCCATGCTGGTCCTACGCCCAGTCGAGCCATCCGATCTGCCCCAGTTACAGCAACTGGCGCGAGAGAGCCTGGTAGGGGTCACGTCCTTGCCGGACGACAGCCACTGCCTGCTGCAGAAAATCCGCGACTCCCAGCGCTCGTTTGCCAGCCCGGTACAGAGCAATGGCCGGGAGAACTACTGCTTTGTCCTGCACGACCTGGAGCACCAGCGTTTGCTCGGCTGCGCGGAAATCGTCGCCACCGCCGGCTACCAGCAACCGTTCTACAGCCTGCGCAACCGCCCCTTCATCAGCGCGTCCCGGGAACTGAACGTACACCATGGCGTACCGGCGCTGTCGTTGTGCCAGGACCTCAGCCCCCACACCCTGCTGCGCGGCCTGCACATCGACGCAGAACTGCAGCACACGGCTTTCTGCGAACTACTCTCGCGAGCCCGGCTGATGTTCATTGCCGCGCATCCCCAACGGTTTGCCGAAGCGGTGATTACCGAGATCGTCGGCTACAGCGACGCGGCGGGCGAGTCACCCTTCTGGAATGCCCTGGGCAAGCACTTTTTCAACCTGTCCTACGTCGAGGCCGAACGCCTCTGTGGGCTGCAGGACCGCAGTTTTCTCGCCGAGCTGATGCCCCATTATCCGATTTATGTACCGATGCTCACGCCAGACGCCCAGGCATGCATTGGCCGGGTCCATCCCGCGGGCCAGGAAGCCTTCGACATCCTCGAGCGCGAAGGCTTCGAAACCAACAGCTACGTCGACCTGTTCGACGCCGGCCCGACGCTGTTTGCACGCACCCCCAGCATCCGCTCGATTGCCCACAGCCGCACGGCGACCGCCCGCCGAGGCACCGCGCACGCGGGCCAGACCACCTACCTGATCTGCAATGACGCCGTGGATGACTTTCGCGCGATGGTGGTCGAACTGGACTGGAGCGCCGACGAGCCGGTGACCCTCGACCCCGCCACCCTGGCGGCCTTGCATCTGACTGACGGCAGCCCGCTGCGATTGGTCGCCCTATGAGGCCGGTGTTGAGTGGCCAGGGAACCGGCCGATGATCGTGCGCCCGGTACACAGCGGCGACCTGCCGGCCGTGCTGGCCTTGGCACAATGCGCAGGCCCGGGGTTCACCAGCCTGCCGGCCAATGAAGAGCGCCTGGCCCACCGGATCCGCTGGGCCCAACGGACCTTTGCCAGTCAGGTTGAACGGGCGGACGCCGACTACCTGTTCGTGCTCGAGGACGACGACCAGCAAGTGCTCGGGGTCAGCGCGCTGGGCGGCGCCGTAGGCCTGCGCGAGCCCTGGTACAACTACCGCGTCGGGCTGACAGTCAATCGGTCCGCCAGCCTGGGCATCGAACAACAGTTACCGACGCTGTTTCTCAACAATGACATGACTGGCCAATCGGAGGTCTGCTCGTTGTTCCTGCACCCGGCGCATCGCCTGGGCCACAACGGCCGACTGCTGTCGCTCGCACGCCTGCTGTTTGTCGCCGAGTACCCGCAGTTGTTCGGCGACAAACTGATTGCCGAGTTACGTGGCAGCGCCGACGCGCAAGGGTGTTCACCGTTCTGGGACAGCCTGGGTCGACACTTTTTTCGACAAGATTTCCGGCATGCCGATCATCTGTCGGGGCTGGGCAACAAAACGTTGATCGCCGAGTTGATCCCGCGTCAGCCGCTGTACACCTGCCTGCTCACCGAACAGGCCCGGGACGTCATCGGCAAGCCCCATGAAAACGCCGAGCCGGCCCGCAGGATCCTGGATGCCGAGGGGTTCGTCCATCAGGGTTATGTCGACATCTTTGATGCGGGACCGGTGATCGAAGCCCCGGTCGGGACTATCCGCGCGGTGCGCGATAGCCAGCCGCTGAGCCTGTTGATCGGTTCACCTGATGACCAGGCGCCGGTGTGGCTGATCCACAACCGCCGCCTGGAAAACTGCCGCATCACCGTCGCCCGCGCACAGCGTGATGGCAGTAACCTGCTGGTGGATCGGTCGACCGCCCGCCGCCTGCAATTGCAACCGGGCAACCTGGTGCGCGCGGTCGCCCTCTACGCCGAACAGCAACAGACTGCAGCAGCAGTCCTTTCAGGGGCAGCAGGTTTATCCCAGAAGCACACGCCATCGTCAACGAGCATTGCGCTACAGTAACGCTCACCAAAAAAGGAGCCCCTATGGGATTTTCAACGGAAGAAAAACAAACACTGTTAAGCGTCAAGGGGGTCGGCCCGACAGTGGTCCAGCGCCTTGAACAACTGGGGTTCACCACCTTGCTGCAACTGAGCCAGGCCAATGCCCGCGAAATCGTGGTCCAGGCGTCGGCAGTGGTCGGCTCCACCTGCTGGAAGAACAGCCCGCAGGCACGTGCCGCGATTGAGGCGGCGATCGCCAAGGCACGACAAACCAGTGATGCAAGCCAGGCCTGAATGCTGGCAGATTGACAACAAAAAACCCGCATCTGGCGGGCTTTTTGTCTATGGGGTCAAATCCTTTTGTCCGTTCAATCTGCACCTGCGAATGTCAGAATTTCGTGAAAAAAAGCCCCCGTGCAGGAAAAAAGGACAGACGGCCCTCCCTCCTCACCACCGCTCACCGATGCCTCGTATCAGGGCTTGCGGCAACTGCGGCTCAGCCTCATCCACCACGGCCTTGGCCAACGGATCATGCACCTGCAGTAGCGGCTTGCGGCCATCACCTCCCGGGCAGCTGCTGAGTCCCAGGGGGTTGACCCAAGTCGTTGGATTCACTGCGTACTGATAGGCGTTGAGGCCAGCCGCCAGGCGGTTCGGGGCCGGTGTCAGGTAACGCCCCAGGTGCGGGCAGTAGTAGCGATGGCGGTTGTAGTGCAAGCCCGTTTCCTCGTCGCAGTACTGCCCCTGGAAACGCAGCGGCTGCTCCACAGGCTCGTGGCCCAAATGCTCAAGACCGACTATTTGGCCGCCGGCCTGATAGGCCGCCGCCCAGGCAATTTCGCCATGGCTGTCCGTCAATTCCTGGGGGGTGCCGAGATGATCGAGCTGGTAGTAGAACCGGCGGCTATCGCCTGCAGCGCCTCTCTCGACCAGGGCCAACGGGCGGAAAGTGTCGGGTTCATAAAGATAGTGACGTTGATGATCGCCGCTGATTTCGCCAACCAGCCGTTGCCCTTGCCAGACGAACTCGGTGGTACTGCCATCGACAGTCTTGGCACTGCGCCGGCCAAAAGGGTCATAGCGGTAGCTGGCCCGGCTGCCATTGGGCAGGACCACCGCGCTCAAGCGATGCTGGCAGTCATAGTGGTAATGGGTCACCTGCGCAGGTTGACCGTCTCGGCGTACGCGGATCAGGTTGCCAAAGGCATCGTAGTCGTAATGGCAGTCGCCAGGATCCGGTAGGCGATTGCCACACGGGTCGTACGCGAACTGTTGCCCCGGCGCGCCCCGTGAGTGTCGCACCCGGACCAGGCGGTTGCCGGCGTCGTAATAAAAACTGCGCTGACCGTGGTGGCTGTCGGCGATGCTCGCCAGGTTGCCGCTGACCCCATAACTGTAGTGCCGCAAGTACAGCGCACGCTCTGGCTGATTGACGGCGTGGGCCTGCAGGCGACCCCGTGCGTCGTAGTGATACTGACTGAGCAACCGGCCCTGTTGGCGCTGCTGCTCCTGCCCATGCTCGAAGTGATGGCTGGACAGCTGCTCGCCGTTGTAACCAATGGCTGCGAGGCTGCCATCGGTGGCGAAGTGATAATCGACCCAGTGGTTGTCCGGTAACTGCATGCGCTCGAGCTGGCCGCTAACGTTGTAGCTGTAGCGCAAACAGGCCCAGCCCTGCTGCTCGCTGAGCAGCCGTCCCTGCAGATCGTAGGTGAAGATCAGTGGCCAGTCGCTGTCATCGTCGACTCGGCTCAGGCGCCCCTGTGGGTCGTAGTCATAGGCCACCCGGCTGGCGTCGGGCAATGTCTTGAGCAGCAGGCGCCCCGTCCTGTCACGCTGGTACGCCGTCACCAGGGCACAGCCGTCAGTCGCCCATTGGCTTTTCTGCAGCAGATGGCCCTGGTGATCATAGGCAAATGTGAAGCGCCGTCCGTCAAAAGTCCGCTCCTGCTCGATCCGCCCATTGGCGCCCCGCTCCAGCCGATACACCTCACCGACTGGGTTTTCGATCTCCGACAACAACCCACTGCTGCGGTCATGGCGATAGCACAACTGGCTGCCATCCGGATTGATCCGTCGGCTGATCAGGTGCAGGTGGCGGTCGTACTCGTAACGTGTGACCTGGCCCAGTTCATCCTGCTCGGCACTGACCTTGCCGTAGGCGTTATAGCTGAAGGTCCGGGTGGCACCATCGGCCGCCAATACTTGTTGCAATCGGCCCTCGGCGTCGTGTCGGTAGCGGGTGACCTGGCCATGGGGGTCGATCTGTTCGCAGATATCGCCATGGGCATTGCGCCGGTAGGTCCAGCACAGGCCGTCGACGGTCAAGATAAAGCAGGGTTCATGGGCAGGTATGAGCATCCGTTGTCTCTCTGCAGAACGAGGGTCAGTGATTCTGCGCGAGCGTCCAGAAGTGTTGAACGGGTCGGGGTAAAATCAGAATTGCCCTGGACGATTCGAGACCCATCGTGCAGGTATCAGGGCACAAGGACTACAGACGTACCTCACCCTTGAGGATGTCGAACAGCGCCTGGGCGGCTGCCGACAGTTCGTGGCCGGGCTTGGTCAGGATGCCGATGGCGCGCTCGACCACCGGTTCACCCAAGGTGATGCAATGGGCACCCAGTTCGCGCATTTGCGCGGCACACAAGGCTGGCACGGCGCTGACCCCCAGGCCGCTGGCGACCATGCGCCCGACCGTCGCCAGTTGGTGACTTTCAAAGGCCACCGGCAGGCGGGTCTGGCGCGCTTGCAGGTGCTCTTCGAGCATCACCCGCACCGTCGACGGACGCTGCAAGGTAATGAAGGGCTGCTCCAGCAGGGTGTTCCAGTCGATTTCGCTGAGACCGGCCAGCGGCGAATCACTGGGCATCACCGCGACAAAACGGTCGACATAGAGCGCCGTGAACTGCAGCGATGAACTCTGCATCGGCTCGAACGCCACGCCCAGTTCCACCTGACGGTCGCGCACCATCTCCAGCACCTGCTCGTTGATCACGTCGTTCACCGTGACGTTGACTTTCGGGTAACGCGCGCGGAAGGTCTTGAGGATCGGCGGCAGCAGGTTGCCGGCAAACGAAGGCATCGCCGCCAGGGTCACTCGCCCGCGCTGCAGGGTGAAACGCTGGCGCATTTCGTCCTCGGCGTTGTCCCAGTCGGCAATCAGGCGCCGGGCCAGGGGCAGCAGGGACTCGCCTTCGGGGGTCAGCGCGACATTACGCGTGGTGCGGCTGAACAATCGTCCGCCGAGGCTTTCTTCCAGGGCCTTGATGGTCAGGCTCAGCGCCGACTGCGACAGGTGCAGCCGCTCACAGGCCACGGCGAAGCTCAAACTCTGGGCCACGGCGAGAAACGCGCGGATCTGCTTGACGGTCATCTGCGTTCCTTATTATGAAGTACGTCACGGATTAACGAGTTTTATCTATTAATCCACCTTAAAAATCAACTTATCAAATGAATCGGATGGCGCAACACTCAACCCCATACGGCTAGCCAGCCGCCCACAAAGAATAAAAGAGGTGCATATGGCAGGTTTCGACAAGCGCGTGAGTTCCTATGAAGAGGCCCTCGCCGGCCTTGAAGACGGCATGACCGTGATCGCTGGCGGCTTCGGCTTGTGCGGCATTCCGGAAAACCTGATTGCCGAGATCAAACGCAAGGGCACGCGCGACCTGACCGTGGTTTCCAACAACTGCGGCGTCGACGGTTTTGGCCTCGGCGTGCTGCTCGAAGACCGGCAGATCAGCAAGGTGGTGGCGTCCTACGTCGGTGAAAACGCCCTGTTCGAGAAACAACTGCTGAGCGGCGAAATCGAAGTGGTGCTGACCCCACAAGGCACCCTGGCAGAAAAAATGCGCGCTGGCGGCGCAGGTATCCCTGCATTCTTCACTGCTACCGGCGTCGGCACGCCCGTGGCCGAAGGCAAGGAAGTGCGTGAGTTCCATGGCCGCCCGTACCTGATGGAAGAGTCCATCACCGGCGACTTCGCCATCGTCAAAGGCTGGAAAGCCGACCACTTCGGCAACGTGGTCTATCGCCACACCGCCCAGAACTTCAACCCGCTGGCTGCCACTGCCGGCAAGATCACCGTGGTCGAAGTCGAAGAGATCGTCGAGCCTGGCGAGCTGGACCCTGCGCACATCCATACCCCTGGCATCTACGTTGACCGGGTGATCTGCGGCACGTTCGAAAAACGCATCGAACAGCGCACCGTGCGCAAGTGATCCACGCCCCCAGCCCGACGAACAACGGAGAATAAAAAATGGCTCTTACCCGCGAACAAATGGCTCAACGCGTCGCCCGCGAAATGCAGGACGGCTACTACGTGAACCTGGGCATCGGTATTCCGACCCTGGTTGCCAACTACATTCCCGAAGGCATGGAAGTCATGCTGCAGTCGGAAAACGGCCTGCTCGGCATGGGCGCTTTCCCGACAGATGATCAGGTCGACGCCGACATGATCAACGCCGGCAAACAAACGGTGACCGCGCGTATTGGCGCATCGATTTTCTCTTCCGCCGAATCCTTCGCGATGATTCGCGGCGGCCACATCGACCTGACCGTGCTCGGCGCGTTCGAAGTCGACGTACAAGGCAACATCGCCTCCTGGATGATCCCGGGCAAACTGGTCAAGGGCATGGGCGGCGCAATGGACCTGGTAGCCGGTGCCGACAACATCATCGTCACCATGACCCACGCCTCCAAGGACGGTGAGTCCAAGCTGCTGAGCCATTGCAGCCTGCCACTGACCGGCGCCAACTGCATCAAGCGGGTCCTGACTGACCTGGCCTACCTGGAAATCGAAAACGGTGCCTTCATCCTCAAGGAACGCGCACCGGGGGTCAGCGTCGAGGAAATCGTCAGCAAGACTGCCGGTAAACTGATCGTTCCCGAACACGTTCCCGAAATGCAGTTCGCCTGAACCCTTTGAGGAGAAATACGATGCAAGAAGTCGTGATTGTCGCCGCCACCCGGACTGCCATCGGCAGCTTCCAGGGTTCGCTGGCCAGCATCCCGGCGCCGGAACTCGGTGCTGCGGTGATTCGCCAGTTGCTGGCACAGACCGGTCTGGCCGCCGACCAGGTGGATGAAGTGATCCTCGGCCAGGTCCTGACCGCAGGCTCGGGCCAGAACCCGGCGCGCCAGGCCTCGATTCTCGCCGGTCTGCCCCACGCGGTGCCGGCGCTGACCCTGAACAAAGTCTGCGGTTCGGGCCTCAAGGCCCTGCACCTGGGCGCCCAGGCGATCCGCTGCGGCGACGCCGACGTGATCATCGCCGGCGGCATGGAAAACATGAGCCTGGCGCCGTATGTGTTGCCAGCCGCCCGCACCGGCCTGCGCATGGGTCACGCGAAGATGGTCGACAGCATGATCAGCGACGGCCTGTGGGATGCGTTCAACGATTACCACATGGGTATCACCGCCGAGAACCTGGTGGACAAGTACAGCCTCAGCCGTGAGGAACAGGACGCCTTCGCCGCCGCCTCCCAGCAGAAGGCCACGGCCGCCATCGAAGCCGGGCGTTTTGCCGACGAGATCACGCCGATCCTGATTCCCCAGCGCAAAGGCGATCCGCTGACCTTCGCGGTCGATGAACAACCGCGCGCCGAGACCACCGCCGCCTCCCTGGCCAAGCTCAAGCCGGCGTTCAAGAAAGACGGTAGCGTCACCGCCGGCAACGCCTCTTCGCTCAACGACGGCGCCGCTGCCGTGCTGTTGATGAGCGCTGGAAAAGCCAAACAACTGGGCCTGCCAGTACTGGCGAAGATCGCCGCCTACGCCAATGCCGGTGTCGACCCGGCGATCATGGGCATCGGCCCGGTATCGGCCACCCGCCGCTGCCTGGACAAGGCTGGCTGGAACCTGGCGCAACTGGACCTGATCGAAGCCAACGAAGCGTTCGCCGCGCAGTCCCTGGCGGTTGGCAAAGAGCTGCAGTGGGATACGAGCAAGGTCAACGTCAACGGTGGCGCGATTGCCCTCGGCCACCCGATCGGCGCCTCGGGCTGCCGCGTGCTGGTGTCGTTGCTGCACGAGATGATCAAGCGCGACGCCAAGAAAGGCCTGGCTACCCTGTGCATCGGTGGCGGCCAAGGCGTGGCATTGGCCATCGAACGGGACTGATTCAACCCGCAACTGTAGGAGCGGGCCATTCAGCCTGACACACCGCTATCGCTGGCAAGCCAGCTCCCCCAGGTTGAGTGGGCGTACCCAAAATCTTCGAACACCCCAGAACCACTGTGGGAGCGGGCTTGCCCGCGATGGGGCCGGCCCATTCAACATCGATGGTGCCTGACATACCGCCATCGCTGGCAAGCCCGCTCCCACAGGTTGAGTGGGCGTACCCAAAATCTTCGAACACCCAGAACCACTGTGGGAGCGGGCTTGCCCGCGATGGGGCCGGCCCATTCAACATCGATGGTGCCTGACATACCGCCATCGCTGGCAAGCCCGCACCTACAAGCGGGCAGTCGCAAACTCTTCCTGCAGCATCGCGACGAACGCTTCCCGGGCCGGGTGATGCCGGGAGTGTTCGTGCCAATAGAACAGGTTGTCGATGGCCGTCAGCTCCGGGAATTCGTAGCTGGCCCAGCCGGCGCCCGGTCCGTACTGTTCGAAAATCCCCCTGGGCACCAGCGCCACGCCGGCCCCCGCACTGACGCAACCGACAATGCTGCCGTAACTGGCAATGCTGATGATCGGCAAGGCCTCCCCCTGCCCTAGCAGCCAGCGCTCCAGCGTTGCCCGGTACGGGCACCCCGAGGGCCACATGAAGATCGACTTGCCGCGCAGGTCGGCGGCCTCGCGCAACGGTCCCAGAGACGGCGACGCGATCAGCACCAGGTCTTCGCGGTACATGAGCTTGCGCTTGAGCAGTGGTCGCTCGACGTCGACCGCCACAATCACCCCGTCGAGCTTGTGCAGGAGCGTGTCCTCGAGCAACTGCGCCCAAGGCCCGGTCGTCAGCTCCAGGGCGACCGCCGGATAACGCCTATGGAATCGGGCCAACAACCTGGGCAGGCGGCCGCTGGCCGATGATTCGATCGCGCCGATGCGCAGCGGCTCGGACGGCGGCGCTCCGGGATCCACGGCACGCTTGGCTTCCTCGGACAGGGCCAGGATCTGCGCAGCGTAGGTCAGGAAGATTTCACCGGCCGGGCTGATCTGCAACCCCCGCCCCGCCCGGTAAAACAGCTCGACGCCCAGTTCGCTTTCCAGCGACTTGAGGCGCGCGGTGATGTTCGAGGGCACGCAATGCAGCACCTGCGCAGCACGGGCAATGCTGCCGGTCTCGAAAACCGTCTTGAACATGCGAATCTGCGCCAGCTCCATACATCACCAGAAGTGAACATTCACCTCATGTTAAGTCAGTTGTAGTGAATAGGTAAGGCTCCAATACTCAAGGGGCAGAAGCCGTCACCTCGTCGCGGTCTTCGTTGCGCACCTGACCTGGCAGGCCGACCTGATGCCCACTCGTTCAACCCTGAAGATTCTCCTGGCCGTGCTGTTTGTGATCGTCTGCTGGGGTTACTCGCCGACCGGCATCCGCATCGGCCTGACCGCCTATGAACCCGGACACCTGGCGTTGTTGCGGTTCCTCGTGGCCTCGTTGTTGATGGCGTTGATCGCAGCCTGCAAGGGCATCGAGCTACCGCGCCTGCGCGACCTGCCACTGTTGCTCATGCTGGGATTGTTTGCCGTGAGCCTGCACCACATTGCGCTGAATTTCGGTCAACGCGGGGTCAGTGCCGGCGCCGCCAGCGTGCTGGCGCAGTCAACTCCGCTGTTCAGCGCGCTGCTGGCACATTTCATCTTCAACGACCGCGTCAGCGCCTGGCGTTGGGGATGTGTGGTGCTGGGGATGTGTGGCGCCGGCATCGTGGTCGCCGGTGATCGCGGCCTGGGCAGCATCGACCCCCACGGCCTGTTGATCCTGCTGGCCGCGCTGTCCTGGAGCCTGTACTTCGCCCTGCACAAACGCCATTGCCAGCGTTACAGCGGCCTGACCATGGTCTGCTACACGGTATGGTCCGGCACCCTGCTGTTGATGGTGTTCCTTCCGGGCCTGGGCGCTGCGGTGGCCAGGGCACCGGCGCAGGTTCACCTGGCGGTGACGATTCTCGGGGTGTTCCCCAGCGCCCTGGCCTATCTGGCCTGGGCCTTTGTCTTGCGCCAGGTCGAGGCCAGCCGCGCCGCCATGGCGCTGTACCTGACACCTCCCACCGCCATGTTGATTGCCGCCGCCCTGCTGGGAGAACGGCCGGGATTGATGGTGATGGTGGGAGCGCTGGTGGTGTTGATCAGCGTGCTGGCGATGAACCTGGAGCAGCGGTGGGGGGTGGCCTGGTCAAGTCGATGACCTATGCAGGAGCACCCCCGCTCGAGTTTCAATCATCCAGCGGCTGTGGTGGTTTCGCCGGCTTGGCAGGCTTGGCGGCCTTGGTGCCTTTGGCTGGCGTTTCGGCGACCGCAGGTGCCGGTGGTGCCGCTTCTTTCTCGGCGGCAGGCAACTGGTCGACGGTCTCGAACAGCGCCTTGGCGTCTATCGGGCCCAGGTGTTCGAGTTTCTTCTCGCCGTCCTTGCCCACCAGAATGACCTTGGTCTCACCGCTGACCCCCAGTTTCAGTTCGCGAATCAACGCCATGGTGGTTTGCGCATCCAGGTCCTTGCCATCGCGCTGGCCCATCAACTGGACCACGGTGTAGAGCACCATGCTGCGGTCCTGGAAGGCTTTTTTGGTGGCCGGGTCGTCGAGGGATTTTTTCAGGTTGACCAGCGTTGGGTCGATGCTGCTGGGGGCGATGACAATCAGCGGCCGGCTCTTGCCGCGTTCCTGGGCCAGAGGCGTGTCGTTGTCGGCAGCGAACAAGGGGCCCGCGACAGCCAGCAAAGTAGCGAGGGTCAGTGACCGAATGAGCATGCGCATCTCCTTTTGATTTTCACGCTTATGATTGCGCATCAAGGCGAAAGATCCAGTTTTGATGTGGGAAATTTCTATCGCCATGTTGCCAAGCTTAGGTCAGCAGGGTTAATCCGCCACTGGCCGCCAACCTCAAAGAAACGGGCATAGCGTGCAAAGCGCCAGGCAAGACCAACGGCCAGGCGCATCCATACAACGCGTACTACACTGTTAGTGTTCCCAATAGGGGGACGTAGCCAAATCCGCGTCCGTCAGCAGCGTGCCTGCCCATTACCACGCTCATGACGCTGGAACCAATGGCCACTTCGTAAGCGTCCTGTGGGGCCCTGCCCCACAGCGACAACTCTGCAGGACGACGACTTCGCGTCCAACACGCCCGGACATGGTCTATGCCCGGGCATTCGCGTGGCAGGCAGTTCGCCCACGGTCGTCCCGATCATCCATCCGACCATCGCCTGACAGGCTGCTGTCGCTGCATGGTGTGCCTGGTTCAGCGGTGGCCTTTTTCAGGAGGCGCGGTTATGGACGAAGGCAAACTGCAGGACTTCATGGGCAAGCTGGTGACCGACATGGGCGGTGCCGCGATGCTCGCCAATGTGATCGTCGGCGAAGAGCTGGGCCTGTATCGCGCCATGGCGGACAGCCTGCCGGTGACCCCCGAGGCACTGTCCACCAAGACCGGCTGCAATGCTCGGTTGCTGCGTGAATGGCTCAGCGCCCATGCGGCATCAGGCTACATGGAGCATGCCGACGGGCAGTTCCGCCTACCGGAAGAACAGGCCATGGCGCTCGCCCACGAGGACTCCCCGGTGTATGTCGCAGGTGGTGCCGGGGTAATAGCCGCCCTGTACCACGACAAGGACAAACTGCTGGCGGCCATGCGCGGCGACGGTGCATTGGCCTGGGGCGATCACCACCCATGCATGTTCAGTGGCACCGAACGCTTCTTCCGACCCGGCTACCGCGCCCACCTGGTGGATGAATGGCTGCCCGCCCTGGAAGGCGTGGTCGACAAGCTCAAAGCCGGCGCCAAGGTGGCGGATATCGGTTGCGGCCACGGGGCTTCCACTGTGGTCATGGCCAAGGCCTTCCCGGCCTCGACCTTTGTTGGCTTCGACTACCACGCCCCCTCCATCGCCACCGCCAACCAACGCGCCGAAGAAGGCGGCGTGGCCGACCGCGCGCAGTTCATCCAGGGCACCGCCAAAAACTACCCGGGCCACGACTACGACCTGGTCTGCTATTTCGACTGCCTGCACGACATGGGCGACCCGGTGGGCGCAGCCAAGCATGCCTATCGATCGCTCAAGGCCGATGGCAGCGTGCTGTTGGTGGAGCCTTACGCCAGCGATCAACTGGACCAGAACAGCACCCCGGTAGGTCGCTTGTTCTACGCCGCCTCGACCTTCATCTGCACGCCCAACTCGCTGTCCCAGGAAGTGGGCCTGGGGCTGGGGGCGCAAGCGGGTGAGGCACGGTTGCGGGACGTGTTCAGCGAAGCCGGGTTCAAACACTTCCGCCGCGCGGCGGAAACCCCGTTCAACCTGATTCTGGAGGCGCGCAAGTAACTGGAGAATGGCCAGGCACTGCGGCAACAGTGCCCGGCCAGCGCCCTGAGTCAGAACGCCAGCTTGTAGCCGATGAACACCAGCATGGCCGCCAGGCACGGACGCAGCACGCCGTCGGAGACTTTGCCGGTCAGGTGACTGCCGATGTAGATCCCCGGCAGCGACCCCATCAGCAGGAACCCCAGCAGGTGCCAGTCCATGTTGCCCATGCTCGCGTGGCCAAGGCCGGCGACCAGGGTCAAGGGCACGGCGTGGGCGATTTCGGTACCCACCAAACGTTTGGTGGCCAGGAACGGGTACAGCAGGAATAGCGCCACAGTGCCCAGGGCACCGGCGCCAATGGACGTCAGCGCCACCATCACCCCGAGCAACGCCCCGGTGCCGATGGTCAGCAGATTGAGTTTGCGCTCGCTCAGGTGATAGTGATCGCCCGCGTGTTTATGGGCGAAGGCCAGCAACTGCTTCTTGAAGAAAATCGCCAGCGCGGTCAGCAACAGCACAAAACCCAGGGCCTGCTTGATGATCGCGTTGGTCGCCTGGGCGTCGTTGTTGAAGAAGGTGAGAAACAGCAGGGTCAGGGCCACGGCCGGCACACTGCCTGCGGTCAGCCAGCCGGTGATTTTCCAGTCGATGTTCTTGTTCTTCTGATGAACCAGCACCCCACCGGACTTGGTGATCGCCGCGTACAGCAGGTCGGTGCCGACGGCGGTGGCCGGGTTGATACCGAACCACAGCAGAATCGGGGTCATCAACGAGCCGCCACCGATACCGGTCATACCGACAATAAATCCGACAACCAAGCCTGCAACTACAAAACCCAAATTACCGAAATCCATTGCCATACCTTACAGAACCAGCGTGACGAGCAAAAACTGGCAGGCAGCATAGCGATTTTTCTTATAACCACTTATATCAATGTGATCTGACTTTATAACCACGCGTGCAGCCCCCCTGCCTCAATCCCGGCCGCTCCTACAGGGGGCTTGTGTTCAGGCGCCAGCCTGCTTCTCCAGTTGCACCTGCAATTGCGGATCGAGCTTCAACGCTGCGGCCAACTCGTCGAGGTAGGCGCGCTCGGCATCCTGCTGGTGATCGACCAGCATCACGCTGGCCAGGTACATTTCCGCGGCGATGGCCGGGTCGGCGGCCGATTGCGCGACGTCATTGGCGTCCAGCGGTTTGGCGACTTCGTCATCGAGCCACTGTTGCAGGTCGGGGTCGTCGGTGTGCCGGCCGATCTCGGTGCTGATCATCTGTTTCTCGTTGTCGTCAATACGCCCGTCAGCCTTGGCGGCGGCGATCAGTGCCCGCAACACGGCATGGCTATGGGCTTCGATTTGCGGGCCGGCAAGCAACTGGTCAACAGTCTGCGGCACCTGTTGCGGGGCTGAAGCCTGGCTGCGTTGCCAGGCTTGATAGGCCTGGAACGCCATCATCCCCAGGGACGCCAGCGCGGCATAATTGGTGCCACTGGAGCGACCCTGAGTCGTACCGCCGCCGCTCCCCGCGCCACCCAGCAATCCTCCGAGCCCGCCCAGCAGGCCACCCAAACCACCGAGGCCGCCGGCACCAGCAGCGGCGCCACCACCACCGGCGCCCAACAGACCACCCAGCAACCCGCCCAAGTCACCCAGGCCGCCTTGCCCACCCGCGGCACCACCGCCCTGTTGGCCCTGCGCGCCCTGGCCGGCGCGCAGTAATTGTTCAAGCAGATCGCTGGTATTCATGGCAGTGCCCTCTTCGATGGCAGGAGTTCAGTCAGGCAACTCTAGCCCCGCACAGCCATTGCGCCATGACCGTCTGGCTGACATAAAGCGCCAAACTGATATTTTTATTTTCATTGTATTGATTAATGAATTATTTCATGTCAATCATAGACCCATAAGAAGGGCATCCGCCCCCTACTCACGGAGTCAACACGATGAACACGACCGGACTTCTGGCTGCTCTGGCCTTCTGTGCCGCCAGCACCCTCGCCCACGCCGACGACAGCACCTTGCGCATTGGCATCGAAGCCGCCTACCCGCCGTTTTCCTTCAAGACCCCAGAAGGTGAGATCAGCGGATTCGACTATGACGTCGGCAATGCGCTGTGTGATGAGATGAAGATCAAGTGCCAGTGGGTGGTCCTGGCCTTCGACGGGATGATCCCGTCGCTCAAGGTGCGCAAGGTCGATGCGATTCTGTCATCGATGTCGATCACCCCCGATCGTCTGAAGTCCGTCGACTTCACCAAGAAGTACTACCACACCCCCGGCAAGCTCGCGATGAAGGACGACGTGGTAATCAACGACCCGTTGCTGGATCTCAAGGGCAAGAAGGTCGGTGTACAGCGCGCCTCGACCTACGACCGCTACGCCACCGAGCAACTGGCCCCGGCCGGGGTCGAGGTGGTGCGCTACTCCTCGCAAAGCGAAGCCTCGCTGGACCTGGCATCAGGTCGCCTGGACGCGACCCTGGCGGACATCGTCAACACCGACGAAGCCTTTATCAAGACCCCGGCCGGCAAGGGTTTTGCCCTGGTGGGCCCGGACATCAACGACCCCAAGTACTTCGGCCGGGGTGCCGGGATTGCCTTGCGCAAAGGTGACACGGCCAACGCCGAGCGCCTGAACGCCGCGATCGACACCCTGCGCACCAACGGCAAATACCAGCAGATCATGGGCAAGTACTTCGCCTATGACATCTACGGTTCGACTGCTGAGTAAAGGTGGGTAAAGCAACTGCAGAGTTGCTTGCATGGGCGTCATCGCGGGCAAGCCCGCTCCCACCGGGGCATGGGTGGAATACAGATGTGAGTTCGCCCCCGATCCACTGTGGGAGCGGGCTCGCCCGCGATGGCGGTGGGCCTGCCGACATCGATGTTGAAGGTGCCAGCCTCATCGCGGGCAAGCCCGCTCCCACAGGTTTCACCCCTTGTCTGATCGTCATCAACCCCTGTCGTCCCGCACGCCCAACGCGTGTCGGGTGAGGATTTCATCATGTTGCACGGCTACGGATCGAGCATTCTCGATGGCGCCTGGCTTTCGATCAACCTGGCCCTGAGTGCCATGGCGCTGGCCATTACCCTGGGCCTGCTCGGCGCGGCGTTTCGCCTGTCGCCGGTCAAGTGGCTGGCGAATCTGGGCGAGGCCTACACCACGGTGATTCGTGGCATCCCCGACCTGGTACTGATCCTGCTGATTTTCTACGGCGGCCAGGACCTGGTGAACCGTATTGCCCAAGGCGTTGGCTACGAGCAGTACATCGACATCAACCCGTTTGTCGCGGGGGTCTGCACCATGGGGTTCATCTTCGGTGCCTACCTGTCGGAAACCTTTCGCGGCGCCTTCATGGCCATTCCCGCGGGCCAGGGCGAAGCCGGCCGGGCCTATGGCCTGAGCGGCTGGCAGGTGTTCTGGCGGATCCTGGTGCCACAGATGATCCGCTTCGCCATTCCCGGTTTCACCAACAACTGGCTGGTGCTGACCAAGTCCACCGCGCTGATTTCGGTGATCGGCCTGCAAGACATGATGTTCAAGGCCAAGAACGCCGCCGATGCGACCCATGAACCCTTCACGTTTTACCTCGCGGTTGCGGCGCTGTACCTGGTGATCACCAGTGTCTCGCTGGTGCTGCTGCGCACCCTGGAAAAACGTTATTCGGTCGGCATCAAAGCCGCCGACCTGTGACCGGGAGACCCTGACCATGCTCGACTACACCTTGATCTGGGACAGCCTGCCGCTGTACTTCGGCGGCGCCCTGCTGACCCTCAAGCTGCTGCTGATTTCCCTGGCCCTGGGCCTGGTGCTGGCGGTGCCCCTGGCCCTGATGCGCGTGTCCCGGGCGCCCTGGCTCAACGCACCGGCCTGGCTCTACACCTACATCATCCGGGGCACCCCGATGCTGGTGCAGTTGTTCCTGATCTACTACGGACTGGCGCAATTCGAGGCGGTGCGTCACAGCGTGCTCTGGCCGTACCTGTCCAGCGCGACCTTCTGTGCCTGCCTGGCCTTCGCCCTCAACACCAGTGCCTACAGCGCCGAACTGCTGGCGGGCAGTCTGAGGTCGACCCCCGGCGGCGAGATCGAAGCCGCCAAGGCCATGGGCATGTCGCGCCTGACCCTGTACCGACGCATCCTGCTGCCCTCGGCGCTGCGCCGGGTACTGCCGCAGTACAGCAACGAAGTGTTGATGATGCTGCAAACCACCAGCCTGGCCTCCATCGTCACCCTGGTGGATATCACCGGCGCGGCGCGCACGGTCAGTTCGCGCTACTACATGCCGTTCGAAGCCTTCATCACCGCCGCCCTGATGTACCTGGCCCTGACGTTCATCCTCGTGCGCCTGTTCAAGCTCGCCGAGCGCCACTGGCTGGCGCACCTGGCCCCACGTAAACACTAAGGAATTGCCATGCAGCACATTCAACACGTCCTGCCCTGGAGCGCCAGCGGCACGCAACGCACCCTCTCGGTATTCCGCTTCGGCAGCGGCCCGCGCAAGGCTTATATCCAGGCGTCCCTGCACGCCGACGAACTGCCCGGCATGCGTGTGGCGGTCGAACTCAAGCGCCGGCTGCGCGAGCTCGAAGCACAAGGCCGCCTGAATGGGGTCATCGAACTGGTGCCGATGGCCAATCCGATTGGCATCGGACAGATGTTCCAGGCCACCCACCAGGGGCGCTTCGAATTCAACAGCGGCAAGAATTTCAACCGCGACTTCCCGGCACTCGCCGATGCGGTGGCCGAACGGGTCGCCGGCCAACTGGGCAGCGATGCCGAGAGCAACGTGGGATTGATTCGCGAGGCCATGGTCCAAGCACTCAATCAACAGCCGGGCGCCGCGTCGGAACTCGACGGCCTGCGCGTGCTGCTGATGCAACACGCCTGCACCGCCGACGTGGTGCTGGACCTGCACTGCGACTTCGAGTCGATCATGCTGCTCTACGCCCTGCCCCAGAACTGGCCACGGGTACGCTCGCTGGCCGCGCGCCTGGCGGCCGGCGCGGTGCTGCTGGCCGAGGACGCTGGCGGCAATGCCTTCGATGAAGCCTGCGCGGTGCCATGGCTGCACCTGGCCGAACGTTTCCCGCAGGCCAACATTCCCCTGGCCTGTGTGGCAACCACTGTGGAACTGCGAGGCATGCTCGACACCGAGGGCGATACCTGCGCGCTGGATGCCGAACAGATCCTCGGCTACCTGGCCGAAGTCGGCCTGATCAGCGGTGACTGGCCAGCCGCGCCGGCCGAATGCTGTGAAGCGACGCCCTTTGCCGGAGCCCAATACGCCTATGCCCCGCACCCCGGCGTGGTGAGTTTCCTGCAACCGGTGGGCGCCCGCGTCAAGGTCGGCGACCCGTTGTTCGAAGTGCTCGACCCCCTGACCGACCGCCACAGCGTGGTCACCGCCAGCACCGATGGCATCCTCTACGCCCGCGAACGCCTGCGTTTTGCCCAGCCCGGGTTGTGGCTGGCCAAGGTCGCAGGCAGCACTCCCATTCGCCAGGGTCGCTTGCTCAGCGACTGACTCCCGAGACCAAGACCATGAACACACTGGAAATTCGCGACCTGCACAAATCCTATGGCAGCGTCGAAGTACTCAAGGGCGTTTCACTCCAGGCCCGGGCCGGCGATGTGATCAGCATCATCGGCTCCAGCGGCTCGGGCAAAAGCACCTTCCTGCGTTGCATCAACCTGCTGGAGCAACCCAACGCCGGCGAGATCGTGCTCAACGGCGAACCGCTCAAGCTGCTGGCCAACAAGACCGGCGGGCTCAAGGCTGCCGACCCCAGGCAGTTGCAGCGCATGCGCTCGCGCCTGGCCATGGTGTTCCAGCACTTCAACCTGTGGTCGCACATGAGCGCCCTGGAAAACGTCATGGAGGCCCCGGTGCATGTGCTGGGGATGGACAAGAAGGCGACGCGGGAAAAGGCCGAGCACTACCTGGATAAAGTCGGCGTCTCCCATCGCAGGGGCGCCTACCCGGCCCATATGTCCGGGGGCGAGCAGCAGCGTGTGGCGATCGCCCGGGCGCTGGCCATGGAGCCTGAGGTGATGCTGTTCGATGAGCCGACTTCGGCCCTCGACCCGGAACTGGTGGGCGAAGTGCTCAAGGTCATGCAGGACCTGGCCCTGGAGGGCCGGACCATGGTGGTGGTGACCCACGAAATGGGCTTTGCCCGGGAAGTGTCGAACCAGTTGGTGTTCCTGCACAAAGGCGTGGTCGAGGAACGGGGCGTGCCTCGTGACGTGCTCGCCAACCCCCAGTCCGAACGCCTGCAACAGTTCCTGGCCGGCAGTTTGAAGTAATGCGCTGATCGGTGCCGGCCGTCGCGAACGCAGTGCCGATGCGCTTCGGCTACACTGGCGCCCACTTATGTCGAGGGGGCGCTGTCGACCCCTTGAACCCTTTGGTAGATGGCGAGCCGGTTATGTCTGATTCCCCGAAAAACACCACGGTCTATGCCTCCCCGGTGATGCGCAAGCTGGCGCAGATCCTCGCGGACCTGCCGCCTTCACTGCGCAAGGTCGCCGACTTCATCCTGCGCCACCCGCTCAAGGCCGCGACCCTGACCATCGAGGAAATGGCCGCCGAGACCGCCACCTCCCCCGCGGCGGTCAATCGCCTGGCCAAGGCCCTGGACGTCGGAGGCTACAGCGGCATGAAGGCCGAGCTGGTGACCACCTTGCAGCAGATGGTCTCGCCCGTGGACAAGCTGCGCAACGAACTGGCACAACGTCCCGGTGGCGCGTTCGGCCTGCACGAGCAGATCCAGAGCGCCACCAGCAACCTCGATACCGCCGGTAGCAACAATCACCCCGACACTTTCGAGGCCGTGGTCACGTGCCTGATCCAGGCGCGCAAGATCTACATCCTCGGTTTTGGCAACAGCGTCTACCTGGCTGGCCTGGCCGCCTCGACACTGATGCCGTTCTGCGCCGACGCCACGGCCATCAGCATGGAAGGCGGCAACGAAAACGCCGCCTACCGCCTGGCCGCCATCACCCGGGACGACGTGCTGCTGGCGATCTCCCTGCCCCGCTACTCCCTGGACACCCTGCAACTGTCGCGCTTTGCCCACGAGCGAGGCGCTACGGTGCTGGCGATCACCGACTCCCCGGCCTCACCCCTGACCCACGTCGCCCGGCACGTGCTGTTCGCCCCGGCCGATCATCCGGTGTTGACCAGCTCCTACATCGCCGTGCTGGCGCTGATCGAAGGGCTGGTCGCCGGGGTCATGGCACGCAACAAGGAAGCGGTGAAATTGGCCACTGAACTCACCGAAAGCGTGATGAGCTACCTGCACATCCCCGGCAGCAGCAAACCTGGCAAGCCTTAGAGCCACCAGCGCAGCAGGAAAAAGAACGCCATGCTCAACAGCATGCTGATCAGCGTGCTGCGGGTGTAGAGCACCAGGCCGATGGCGACGAGCGAGCTGAGCAGGTAGGGGTTGTCCCACTGCAGGTTCAGTTGCTGCTCGGGCATGAACACGATCGGCCCGCAGATCGCGGTCAGCATGCCGGGCACGGCAAAGCCGAGGAACTGGCGCGCGTTGCTGCTCAGGCGCACCGGCAGACGGGGTTCGAGGAACAGGTAGCGGTTGAGAAACACCAGCAGGCCCATGCCGAATATGACTGCCCAGACCATCATGTGCGTGCTCCCTGGAACTTGTTGCAGACAAAACCGGCGGTCATCCCCAGCAACCCGGCCAGCACCAGCGCCGAGCCCACTTGCCAGTAGGCGAACAGCACCGAGCAGAACAGCGAGACCGCCACGCAGACCACGGTGGGAATATTGCGCACCACCGGGGTGATCAAGGCGATGAAGGTGGCGGCGATGGAGAAGTCCAGCCCCAGGTGTTCAAGCCCCGGGATGCTGCTGCCCAGCACGATGCCGGCCAGGGTGAACAGGTTCCAGGCGATATAAAACGTCAGCCCCACCCCCAGCGCGTACCAGCGATTGAACTGCTGGCGGTCGAACTGACTGGTGAGGGCGAACAACTCATCGGTCAGCAGAAAACCCAGGCCAACCCGCCAGCGCGCCGGTAAAGGTGACACCACCGGGCGCAGGCTCATGCCGTACAGCAGGTGTTGCGAGGTCAGCAGCAAGGTGGTCAGCAGAATCGAGAAAATCCCCGCACCGCCCTTGAGCATGCCGATCGCCACCAGTTGCGCGGCGCCGGCAAAGACAATGCTCGACAGGCCCTGGCCCTGCAGGGGCGTGAGGTTGGCTTCGATGGCCATGGAGCCGGCCAGCAGCCCCCACGGCGCCGTCGCCAGGGACAACGGCATCACGGCCGCGGCACCGCGCAGGAAGGCACTGCGCGGCAGGAGAGTGTCAGACATAGTGCTCTACAACAAAAAGAGGGGATCTGAATGTGCCAGCCAAACGCCGGGCTGTCTTGAACAATCTTGCGCAATTCGCGGCAAGCCCCGCTCACGCCATCGCGGGCAAGCCTTGCCCCTACGGTCCTCGGGGCGCTGCATGCCATATGGACACAAAGGACTCTGTGGGAGCGAGCTTGCTCGCGATGGACGTCAACGATTACGCGAAAATCCAGGACGAGCGCGGTGTGCTCGAGACCATCGCGGGCAAGCCCGCTCCCACAAGCATCCGGGATAAACCTGGCACTCGGCAGGAGCAAATACGGACGCCGCAGAAGCTCGGCAAGCCCCGCCCCTACGGTCCTCGGGGTGCCGCATGCCATATGGACACAAAGGACTCTGTGGGAGCGAGCTTGCTCGCGATGGATGTCAACGATTACGCGAAAATCCAGGACGAGCGCGGTGTGCTCGAGACCATCGCGGGCAAGCCCGCTCCCACAAGCATCCGGGATAAACGCGGCACTCGGCAGGAACAAATACGGACGCCGCAGAAGCTCGGCAAGCCTTGCTCCTACGGTCCTCGGGGCGCTGCAACCATGGGGACAGCCAGGACTTTGTGGGGTTAATGTCCCTGGGTTGTCTACAGGGTCACGCCCAGCGCGTTCAACAGCACCGGGTCGCGGCTGTAGATGTCCGGGGCGTACAACAGACGGCCGTGGCTGTCGGCCTGTACTGTCCAGTACGTCAGCAGGATCGGCACCGGTGTCGTCAGCCTGAACTCATGCGTCAGCCCGGTGGCCAGCAATTCGTTGGTGCGCAAGCGCTCCGCCGGGCTGAGCAGCATGTCGCGTAACTGCAAGGCATGCTCGACCCGCACGCAACCTGAACTGAACGCCCGCGGGCCCTTCTCGAACAAGGCCTGGCTTGGGGTGTCGTGCAGGTACACCGAGAACGGATTGGGGAAACGCACCGCCATCTGCCCCAGGGGGTTTCGCGGGCCGGCGCTCTGGCGCAGGAGGATATTGCCCGGGTTGTCCCAGTCGATCTCGTCCACCGCCAGGGGATTGCCGTTGCGGTCCAGCACCTGCAGGTTCTGACGGCTGAGGAACGACTGGTCGCGGCGGATCTGCGGCAACTTGTCCTCGCGCATGATGGTCGGCGGTACGGTCCAGGTCGGGTTCAGGGTCAGCCGCGTGACCCGGGATTTCAACAACGGGGTTTGCCGTTCGGCGCGGCCGACCTGGGTGCGTGTCTGCCACACCGGCACCCCGCCCTGGAACAGGGTCAACTGGGCCGCGGCAATGTTCACCAGCAGGCTGTCGGGTTCCATGTCCTGCGCCAGCCAGCGAAAACGTTCGAGGTTGATCCGCAGTTGCTCACGGCGCAGTGCCGGGCTGATGTTGAGCTCCGCCAGGGTGCCGGCGCCGATGACCCCATCGGCTTGCAGCGAGTGGTCGAGCTGGAAGTTTTTCACCGCGCTGGCCAACTGCGCGCTGTAGTCGCTGCCGACATGGGCCGGCACGCTGGGCAGGTAGCCCTCGCTGACCAGGCGCTGGGCCAACCCGGGGACTCTGGGGTCCTGCATGCCCGGGCGCAACAAGCCGCCCGCGGGCAATTGCGGCCAGTGCGGTAACGGCTGTTGACGCTGCGCCGCGTACACCAGGCGCAAGCTGCGGTACTGCTCAAGTGACGGGCGTGCGGCCTCGAAGGCGGCACCCAGGTCATGCACGCCGGGGCCAGCAATCGCCAGCAACTGGGCCGTGCGATCATCCGCGGGCGGCTGCGCATGCCACAGTGGCTCGAAGCGGCTTTGCTGCAGGCGCCCGTAATGCAACTCACGCAGGGCCTGCAGGTAACGCAGGCTGATGCCGATGTCGGTGCACAACAGGCCACCGACCGCATCCGCCGGCGGCAGGCTGTAGCGATTGGGGTCCAGGCCATCATCGACCAGCAACTGGAACTGCGCCAGCAAGGCCGCGACCCGGGCCTCGTCGGTCCACACCGGCAGATAGTCGTGCTGCTGGTAGAAGGCCTGCAACAATGCCTGCGCCGAGGCGTCCGGGCGCAGCTTCAGGCCCGGGCAATCCACCGGCACCTGGGTCACGGCCAATTGCATCGGCCCGGGGTGGTCTGCCAACTCGTTCTGGGCAGTCGCGACCAATGGCACAGCGAGCAGGCAAAGGCTCAAGTAAGATGCGTGCTTTTTGAACAACTGCTTTACTCCAATCCATGGCCGTCACGATTTGACGGTCGACCTCTGCAGCAGGTGCGGCAAGCAATCAGGCGAGCCCAACATGGGCCGCCAGGGGCACGACAGGAAGTCGGGAGCCAACAATAGCATTGAGGACTCTCTTCGCATGTTTACCCTTTTGCGCCGGCTTGGCCTGGCACTGATCACCCTGGGCGCCATCTGTACTCCGGCGTTCGCCGCCAATACCTCACAACAGGCGTTATACAACAGCCTCGCCCACGCCGCCCCGGAACTCAATCCCCAAGCACTAAAAAGCGCCCTGAGCGCCATGCAATGTGCGGTCAGCAGCGGTGCCCAGCGCGCCGAGCACCTGGCAGTGATCGACTATTCCCAGCCTTCGACCGCGCGCCGCCTGTGGATATTCGACCTGCGCAAAAAATCCCTGGTGCTGCGCGACCTGGTGGCCCATGGGCAAATGTCCGGGGAAAACTTCGCCACCCAATTCTCCAATCGCATGGGCAGCTACCAGTCGAGCCTGGGCCTGTTCCGCACCCAGGAAAGCTATCAGGGCGCCCACGGTTATTCGTTGCGCATGGACGGCCTGGAGCCGGGCTTCAACGACCTGGCCCGCGATCGCGCGATCGTGATCCATGCCGCCGATTACGTGAACCCATTGTGGAGTGAGCGTCAGGGCCGGATCGGCCGCAGCCAGGGTTGCCCGGCGGTACGCCCGCAGGTGGCGCGCCAGGTGATCGATAAACTCAAGGATGGCCAGTTCATGTTTTCCTGGTACCCGGACCAGCGCTGGCTGAAGTCCTCGCCCTACCTCAACTGCCAGCCGCGCCAGGTGGCCAGTATCCTGAGTGCCAACAAGGGGTAACGGGTCACCGCCAGGACAAGCAAAAGCACGCGCATCTGGCTATGCTGCAAGCCATGACAGCCTCATTGCCGATTCGCCAACCCTGCCCACCCGGCGCCTGCGATTGCGGGCGTGAGGCGTTGCTCGACCTGCCCGGCGCCGACCCGCGCATCCTCCACCTGACCCGCCAGGAAGAAAAACGCTTGCTCGAGCGCCTGGAGAACCTCAAGAGCCTTGCCGACCTGGAGCATCTGCAGCAACGGATGTTCGAGCAGCTGGGCATCGGCGTGGAAATCAGCCCCAGCTTCCACGAGGTGCGCAGCATGCGCGGCATCGGCATTCGCCTACGCGACCAACCGGGGCTGTGCCGCAAGACCCGACAAGCGATCCCGGCGGCGATTCGCCGGGGCCTGGAAAACCATCCGCAAATCGCCTACGAACTGCTCAACGCCAACGACCTGCTGCGTGATGCCTGAGGCTCAACTGCCCGTCTTGACCTTGCTCCAGACCCGGGTATGCACCCGTTCCATCTTCAGCGGCGGTTTCAGTGCGGCGCAGGCATGGCGGCAAACAGCACGTTGACCTCGGGAAACCGCGAGATGAAGTCCGCCGGCATCGGTGCCACCTTGCCGGCGCCGTAGTCGAAGAACACAAACCCCGACTTGGCCAGCGCCACCAGCGTGCCATCGACCGGCCGGGTGATGCGAAAGATGATGTCGCCCCCGTACTTGTTGAGGTCCATCAACCCCACTTCGAACAGCAGGCGATCACGGGCGTGGGCCTCGGCGCGATAGACCGTCGCCAGGTCCGTGACAATGATGCCCTCCTCACTCACGCCATACTCGAACAGCATCCGCGCCCGGGCTTCGGAGATCATCGAGATCATCGAGTCGTTGGCCAGGTGGTTGGCGGCGTTGACGTCGGTCACCCGCACGGTCAGGGCGGTGGCGTAGAAAAACGGATTGTGGGGAAACTCCAGGTGCAGGCGGGCCATGGCGGGTCTCGTGGCAGGAAAAGAGGCAGCCACTGTTAGCCAGGCGCAGGAAATTTGGGACAGCGCTATCAGACAAATTGCGATCACGTGCACCACTGCTCATGGATATTTGCATTCAACGGCGCTCGCCTAGAAGATGACGGCAGCACGATCGCTTCGGCGCTGACTATCCTGATGTAATTGAGCCCGTCGGGCTCGCGACCATCGTTCTCAGGGAATCCAGAATGACAGCAAGACAAGTAATCAATGCGTCGGTGAGCCCAAAAGGCAGCCTGGAAACACTGTCCCAACGCGAAGTACAACAACTGAGCGCCGCGGGTACAGGCAGCATCTACTCGCTCTTTCGCCAGTGCGCCCTGGCCATCCTCAATACCGGCGCCCATGTCGACAACGCCAAGACCATCCTCGAAGCCTACCGCGACTTCGAGATCCGCATTCACCAGCAGGACCGTGGCGTACGCCTCGAACTGCTGAACGCCCCGGCCGATGCCTTCGTCGACGGCGAGATGATCGCCAGCACCCGCGAGATGCTGTTCAGCGCCCTGCGCGACATCGTCTACACCGAGAATGAGCTCGACAGCCAGCGCATCGACCTCAGTACTTCGCAAGGCATCAGCGACTACGTCTTCCACCTGCTGCGCAACGCCCGCACCCTGCGCCCCGGCGTCGAGCCGAAGATCGTCGTGTGCTGGGGCGGTCACTCCATCAGCACCGAGGAATACCAGTACACCAAGAAAGTCGGCCACGAACTGGGCTTGCGCAGCCTGGACGTCTGCACCGGTTGCGGACCAGGCGTGATGAAAGGCCCGATGAAGGGCGCAACCATTTCCCACGCCAAACAGCGAATCACCAACGGCCGCTACCTGGGCCTGACGGAGCCTGGGATCATCGCCGCCGAGGCACCGAACCCGATCGTCAACGAACTGGTGATCCTGCCGGACATCGAGAAACGCCTGGAAGCCTTCGTCCGCGTCGGCCACGGCATCATCATTTTCCCCGGCGGCGCCGGCACGGCCGAGGAGTTCCTCTACCTGCTCGGGATCCTGATGCACCCGGACAACCGCGACCTGCCCTTCCCGGTGATCCTCACTGGCCCGCGCAGTGCCGCGCCGTACTTCCAGCAACTGCATGCCTTCGTCGGCGCCACCCTGGGCGAAGAAGCGCAAAGCCACTACGAGATCATCATCGACGACCCGGCCCAGGTGGCCCGGCAGATGGTCCAGGGGCTCAAGGCGGTCAAGCAGTTCCGCCGCGAGCGCAACGACGCCTTCCACTTCAACTGGCTGCTGAAGATCGACGAGGGTTTCCAGCGTCCGTTCGACCCGACCCACGAAAACATGGCCAGCCTGCAACTGCGCCTCGACCTGCCCGCCCATGAACGGGCGGCCAACCTGCGCCGGGCGTTCTCCGGGATCGTTGCCGGCAACGTCAAGGACATGGGTATTCGCTTGATCGAGGAACATGGCCCTTACGAGATCCATGGCGATGCGGCAATCATGCAACCGCTGGACAAACTGCTGCAGGCCTTTGTTGCCCAGCACCGGATGAAGCTGCCCGGCGGCGCGGCGTACGTGCCGTGCTACCGCGTTATCAGCTAGCAAGCGGCGTAACCGCTGGCGCAGGCGCCGCTCAAGGCTCAAGCGGCCACTGCGCCAACGCTCGGTAACGCCCCTTGTGGGACTCGAACAACACGAAGTGCCGGGCATCGAGCACAAAGTCCGGAGCGCTGTCGGCTTCGGGCACCGGCGCGTGAAAGTCGCGGACCAGGCTCAGGTGCGCACGGTATTCCCGAGGCGCATCGACAAAACCCAGCGCCAGCATCGCCTGTTGCAAGGCATACACCAGTTGCAGCAAGGCTGGCGCTGGCTCGCTGGGCACCAGTAACAGCATCCCGGCGCGGTGCCAGGCCTGCAATTGGTCGAGCCTGACCCGCAACGGTTCGCCGGGCACGCGCACTTGGGCGGCGGCCGCGCAAATGCCGGGGAGTTGAGTCACGGCTACTTCGCCGAGAAACATCAGGGTCAGGTGAAAGTTCTGCGCGGCAATCGGCCGCCCTTCAAGGTGCCCCAGGCTACTGCGCCATTGAGCAATGGCCCGGCACTGCGGCGGCTCACAAGGCAAGGCGAAAAACAGTCGCTTGCTGGGCAGCTCCGGTTGCTTGCGCATCGTTCACCTCGACACTTCCTGCTCGGGCGCCACGACCCGAAAACGGATGTTGATTTCGTTGGAGACCACACCGTAGTCCGCCCACTCGCCATCACCAATATTGAAGTCGCCGCGCTTGAGAATGAAGGTGCCGTCAAAAATACCGATGCCGCTTTCCGGCTTCAGGGCGATCCGCGCGCCAACCTCGCGGGTCAGGCCCTTGAGCGTCAGTTGGCCGTCAACCTGGTACAGGTTATCGCCCAGGGCGGTGACGCTTTGCGATTCGAACCGGGCCTGGGGATAGACCGCCGTGTCGAACCAACCGGGCTTTTGCAATTCGCTATTGGCGTCGGGGTTGCCGGCGTCAATGCTGGTCAGCTCGATGATGATCCCGGCATGCGCCGCCGAGGGGTTGGTCGAGTCGAAATCGATGGTCGCCTCGAACCGGCTGAAAGTGCCGTAGACCCGGGCGCCCATCTGGTTGTAGGTGAAGCTGACCTGGCTGGCGCTCGGGTTGACTTGCCGGTACTGCGCCGCACTCGACGAGCCGCACGCGAGCATGGCGAGCACCAGGGTGACGGTCGCTGTTCGATGGTTCATGACAGGCTCCAGCCGGCAGTCAGGGATCAGCTTTTTGGCGGAACGCCAGCATGCGGCGCAGCACGTCATCGCGGTCGATGAAGTGATGCTTGAGCGCCGCACCGGTATGCAGCAGGACCAGCGCCAGCAGGCCGTAATTCAGGCTTTGATGCAGCGTCAGCAAGCGCTCGCCCAGGGCTTCGTCCTTGGCCAGCAGGTCCGGCAGGGGCAAGATGCCGAACCAGGCAGTCTGGAAACCCTTGGCTGAACTCATCAGCCAGCCGCTCAAGGGGATGATCAGCATCAGCCCATACATCAGGCCGTGGGTCAGCCGCGAGACTCGACGCAACAACACCGGCACGCTGGCGGGTAGCGGTGGCGCGGCATGGCTCAGGCGCCAGCCGAGGCGGATCAGCACCAGCAGGAACAGGCTGACCCCGGCCCACTTGTGCCACGAATAAAGCTTGAGTTTGGTCGGCGACAGGGCCAGGTCCGGCATGTAGAGACCCAGGGCAAAGGTGCCGATCAGTCCCAGCGCTACCAACCAGTGCAGGTACACCGCCGTGCGGGTGTAGCTATCGTTCATGAGTGCTCCGTGCCGATCGCTACAGTGTTGATCCACCCTGGCACTTGTGCAAATGCGCGCATGACCCTTGGTCCTTTAGTGCTGGCATTCCTGGCGCTGGCGACCATAGTTAGACGTCCCGGGCTTGCTGGCCTGGGGGCTTATCAATGGCAATCAGAGGTCACGATGAACATCCTGATGGTACTGACTTCCCACGACCGGCTCGGCAACACCGGCGAGAAGACCGGGTTCTGGCTGGAAGAGTTCGCCGCACCCTACTACGTGTTCAAGGACGCCGGGGTCAACGTGACCCTGGCCTCGCCCAAGGGCGGGCAACCGCCGCTCGACCCGAAGAGCGACGCCCCCGACGCACAGACCGAGGCTACCCAGCGCTTTCGCGAGGACCCGGTGGCCTTCCAGGCGCTGGCCCATACCGAGCCGCTGGCCCAGATCAAGGCCAGCGACTTTGACGCGGTGTTCTACCCAGGCGGTCATGGTCCGCTGTGGGACCTGGCCGAAGACCGCGACTCCATCGCCCTGATCGAAGCGCTGTATGGCGCCGGCAAACCGGTGGCCGCGGTGTGCCATGCGCCAGGGGTGTTGCGCCACACCCAGGCCCAGGGGCAGCCGCTGGTCAAAGGCAAGTCGGTGACCGGCTTCACCAATTCCGAGGAAGCGGCCGTCGGCCTGACCGAGGTGGTGCCGTTCCTGGTGGAGGACATGCTCAAGGCCCACGGCGCGCACTACTCCAAGGGCGAGGACTGGCAGTCGTATGTGGTGGCCGACGGCAACCTGATCACCGGGCAGAACCCGGGGTCATCGGCAGCGACGGCCGAGGCGACCTTGCAACACCTGGGACTCTGAGCCCTGCCGCTGGCGGGATTTGTGGCCAATGCTACAAGTCCCGGCGGCCCATTTATGTATAAAATGCCGCCCCTTTGACTTGCCGGCCCCTGCTCGATGACCCCTGAAGCCCTCGCCACCCTGCACGACCATCTGTTGACGGCCCTGGCAGCCCCACCCGCAGAAACCCGCCGCCTGTTTCACGGACGCGGGCGTTGCTGGCCGGGCCTGGAGCAACTGACCGTGGACTGGCTGCAGGGCATTGTGCTGGTCGCGCTGTTCAAGGAACCCGAACCGCAGCAGTTGCAGGCCTTGCAACAGATGCTGCGGCAGATCAGCCAGACGCCGCAGTGGCAGGCGAGCGCGGCCCACACGTTGCTGTTGCAACACCGCTATCTGCCACAAAGCACCACCGAGTGGCTGCTGGGGCCGGAAATCGACGAGTGGACGCTGACCGAAGGCGGCCTGCGCTATCGCATCGACCTGGGTAAAAAGCAGAACGCCGGCTTGTTCCTCGACATGCGCTACGGGCGCAACTGGGTCAAGGCCCAGGCCCAGGGCAAGCGGGTGTTGAACCTGTTCGCCTACACCTGCGGCTTCTCGGTGGCGGCCATCGAGGGCGGCGCCGAGCACGTGGTCAACCTCGACATGTCCCGTGCCGCCCTGAGTCGCGGGCGCGACAACCACCGCCTGAACGGCCACGACCTGAGCCAGGTGAGCTTCCTCGGCCACGACCTGTTCAAATCCTGGGGCAAGGTGATCAATAACGGACCTTACGACCTGGTGATCATCGATCCGCCGTCGTTCCAGAAAGGCAGCTTCCTGCTGACCAAGGACTATCAACGGGTGTTGCGTCGCCTGCCGGAACTGCTCGCGCCGCAGGGCACGGTGCTGGCCTGTATGAACGACCCGGCCTTCGGCGCCGACTTCCTGATCGACGGCGTCACCCGCGAAGCCCCGAGCCTGCGTTTCGTCGAACGCCTGGACAACCCGCCGGAGTTTCCGGATATCGATGTGCAAAGCGGCTTGAAGGCGTTGGTCTTCACCCTGGCGGACTGAAAGGCGCAGCCCTGGGCTTACTCCAGCGCCGCCAACGGGCTCTCGTGGCTCATGGGCGGCACCATGCCCTGGCACGCCAGCAACCATTGCCTGAACGCCCCGGCCGGAAGCGGTACCGAGAAGAAGTAGCCCTGCCCGACCTCGTAGCCTTGCGCCTTGAGGATGTCGCGCTGGGCCGCGTGCTCGATGCCTTCGGCCACCACCAGCAAGGACAGGCCCCTGCCGATGCCAATCACCGATTCGCTGAGGGCGCGGCAGGAGGCATCGCACTCCAGGTCATCGACAAAACTCTTGTCCAGCTTCAGCTCACTGATCGGCAGGTGGCGCAAGTAACCCAGGCTGGAATAACCGGTGCCAAAGTCATCGATGGCCAGGCGCACCCCCAGGGCATGCAGCTCTTTCAAGGTTTGCTCGGTGCCGGGGCTGTTGGACAGCAACACCCCCTCCGTGACCTCCACGCACAAATCCGCCGCCTGCAATTCGTAGCGTTGCAACTGCTGGGTAATCTGCGCTGCCAGATTGAGATTGTGAAAGTTGATCGGCGACAGGTTGATCGACAGCGACGGCACCGTCAGGCCCTGCTCGCGCCACTGCGCCAGCTGACCGCAGGCGGTTTGCAGCACCCACTGGCTCAGCTCATTGATCAGCCCGCACTCCTCGGCCAGGGGGATGAAGCGCTCCGGCGAGATAATGCCCAGGGTTGGATGATCCCAACGCGCCAACGCCTCCACCCCCACCAAGGTCCCGCTGTGCAGATTGATCTGCGGTTGATACACCAGCTCCAGGCCCTCACCAGCAAGGGCCATGCGCAGCGCGGTCTCGAGAATCAGGCGACTCTGGGCGATCCGGTTCATCTCTTCGAGGAAAAAACTGAAGCTGCCGCGTTCGGCGCGCTTGGCCTGGTACATCGCAATGTCGGCGCACTGCAGCAAGCTTTCCATGTCCTGGCCGTCACCGGGAAACAGGCTGATGCCGATGCTGGCCGATAACACCACCGAGGTCCCGGCAATGGGCGCCGGAAAACTCAGTACGCGCTTGAGCCGTTCAAGAAACCGCGTGACCTGGGTCGCGTTGCGTCGCGGCAAAACCAGCACGAACTCATCCCCGGACAAGCGCCCGACGATGTCCGACTCACGCAGCACACTGCTCAGGCGCTGGGCCATGACTTGCAACAGTTCGTCGCCGGCCGCATGGCCAAGGGCATCATTGACCTGCTTGAAGCGATCCAGGTCGACAAACAGCACGGCCAGTTCGGCCTGCTCCTTGGCCACTTCGGCAATAGTGCGTTGCGCCTTGGCCAGCAGCAGGTTGCGATTGGGCAAGCCGGTCAAGCCATCGTAATACGCCATCCGGCGAATGGCCTGGCGCGCTTCCTCGCGCTCCAGCGCCAGCATGCACAGGTGTGTACCGGCGGTCACCAGGTGCGCATGCAGGGTATCGGGCCCGCGGCACTCGCGAAAATACAGGGCAAAGGTGGCGGCCACGCGGCCGCAGCTGTTGCGCACCGGAATCGACCAGCACGCGCGCAACCCCGCCTTCTCGGCCAGCGCCTTGTAGTCCGCCCACAGCGGGTCGTGATTGATGTCGGTGACCAGCACCGGCTTGCCCCGGTAGGCCGCCGTGCCGCAGGAACCGGCAATCGGCCCGATCGACAGGCCTTCGATTGCCCGCGAGTACTCAACTGGCAAGCCAGGGCTGGCCAGTGGGTGCAGGATGCCGTTGGAATCGACGCTGAGGATCGAGACGATGACTTCCGGGGCGATGCGTTCGATTTCCTGGCACATCAGGGCCAGTACGTTTTCCAGCGACTCTTCCTTGAGCAGCGCGCCGACCACCTTGTCCTGCAGCACCTCATGCAATTTGAAGCGGGTGATGTCGGTGAGCACGATCACCGTGTTGTCGACCTGCCCCCGGGCATCGAACACCGGGGCCGAGGACACATGCACCCACAGCCGTTGGCCGTTGCGCTTGCTGATCAAGGCGCTGACTTCATGGGGCTCGCCACCGAACATCCGCTCCAGTTCAGGTAGCACCGGCACATCGACCTCGGTGTCGAGCACAAAAAACATCAGCGGCGACAGCCCAAGAACTTCTTCGCGGCTGTAGCCGAGCAGTTGCACCAGGCCGTCATTGACGTAGAGCAGGCGCGCAGCGGCGTCGACAATGCAGGTGGCCGAGCGGGTGGCATTGACCGACAGCGACAGCAGGCGGTGTTCGATGTCCTGGAGGCGGGTCTGGGTGATGTCCTTGAGAAAGGCCGCATAGAGGGTGCGGCCCTGCAGGGTGATCCTGGAGACGGACAGCGCGCCCCAGCGTGCCTGCCCATCCTTGCCCAGGATACTCAAGTCGTGGCTGCAACCGGGATCATCGGCCGTGCGCAGGGTTTCGGGAAACAGGCTGTCGACGTGACTGCCCACTACGTCCTGTCGGGGACAACCCCAGAACCGTTCGGCAGCGGCATTAAAAAACATCACTCGGCTTTGGTCGTCGATGACCACTACCGCATCGCCCCATTGCTCCAGGGTCTGCACGAAGAAGTCTTGCGCATCAATGCGCCGGGCCCGCCTGACTCTCGTGTCCATTGCAGTCACTTGTCCACTGCCACCATCGCCCAGCATCCTGGCCGCGTGTGGGGCGCCATAAGAACCCTCGGAACCGGAAGGAACCCATCTTCGCAGAGACGCTACATATTCTTGATTGATAGTGAATGACGGCAGTTATTCACTTTAGTTCGCCAAGCACAGCGCGACGCTTGTCAGTTGAAATCACAGGATAGACGCGAAGTGACGAGCCCATGAAAAATACCTCGGTCGCGTCGCTCCAGCGGTCTGCCACAGGCGACTAATGGTACTTGAGTGCACCCTGCCACCTTCCTACGATGAAACTACGCCACTGCTTGTTTTCTGCGGCAGCGGCGTGAGTGGCGAGTGCTCTGAACCCCAATCAAGCTTGCCACTGGCTCTACGTACAACTTGAGCCTCGGGGCTCTACTTTCTCCCCATCAAAGAGCTTTGAGGCTCTTTTTTGAGCAAGCCAAACGGGGTCCGGTGTAGGCGCTGGCTTGCTGGCACCTGCACAGGGGGTTTGCTAGCCAGCGTCGTGACCCAACCGCCCCTGCACAAACACCCGCGCCTTGGCCGTCAGTTGATCCAGATGGCGGTCGCGCTGTTTTTCCGCGTCGAGCATCGCCCGCTTGCCATTCTTCTGCAGCAGGTAGGTGTGGATCTGCCGCACTTCGGTGGAGCGGTAGATAGGCGCGATATCCAGTACCGCGATCAGGCCGTCTGTCACGCGGTCGTGGGTGTTCATCAGCACCTGCGGTCCGCGCACGCCCAGGACCTGCAAGCCCATTGCCTCGAAGTACGGCACCTTGGCCACGGCACAGGTCAGTTCGGCATGCGGGTAGCGGCCGAGCATGTCCTGGACCATGGCGCGGGCGATGCCATGGCGACGATGGCTGGCGTGTACGGCCATATAGGCCACGCCGCAGGCATGCGGATCATCCTTGACCGGCAGGTACAGCAAAAAGCCGACGACCTTCGAGGGGTCCTCGGCGTCCAGCGCGACGATCAATTCGACGCTTAGACCCTGGGTGCCATCGAGGGCCTGCAGGTAGAGGTGGACCTCGTAGCCCACTGCGTATTGATAGATCGCGAACAACGGGTTGCTCGGTGGCAAGGCGACGCTGCTGATGTCGGTCAGGTTGTCGACCACCAGTTGCAGGATCTGGTCGGTCACGTGCTCGGAGCACGGGGTATCGAAGTGGCTAAGGGTAAACATCAATCGGGGCTCCGAGGGGAAAGTCCTGGAAAAAGGCAGGCAATGATCAGGCCTGGGTTTTCAGCGCCGTCAGCCACTCGGGGTGCAGGCGGGTCTGTTCGGTCTCCAGCCCCAGCGCCTCCATGGCGGCTTTGTGCTGGTCCATTTCACGCACCAGTTGCGCATGGCTGCTGGAGTTGGCGTCCAGCTCGTGCATCTGCGCCAGCCCCAGGTGGTAAAAGCGCAGCAGCTTCATCGCGCTCGGGTTGCCGGCGGCGACCGCATCGGTGACCTGGTGCATGACGTTGGTGATGCGCATCAGGCTGCGCTTGAGCTGCCAGCCGTAGACGGCGGCGGCCATCCAGGGTTGCGACCAGAACTTGAGTTTCATCAGCGCCGCGCTGACCAGCACCGCCGCGATTACCCCGCCGAGGTTGTAGCGAAAGTTATCGCCACCCGGCTCGCCCAGCACCATCACCGCCAGCGTCGACAAAGCCATCGCCAGCACAATGAACAGCACGGCAATGATCAGGGTGCTGCGGCGCGTCTGCTGGCGAAAGGTTTCGGGGTTCCACGGCTTGATCTCAAACATCAGGGGGCAGCGCTCTTTGGCAAGGTGAACGGAGAATTGCCCGGCATTATCGCCCGTAGCGCCGGTAACAGACACGTTTAATCCACATCGCCATCTGGTCCTCGCTTGATCTGCGGAACTCCTGAGCCGCACCGCGCATCATATGGGTATGTGACACACCCTTTGGCTTCACGCTTTTGGAGGACTCACCATGCGCCGTCTACTGCTCGTGCCAACGCTTGCGCTCTGCCTGCCCTTCGGATCGGCCATGGCCGATGTCGATGCCAAGGATGTCGCCACTTCAGCGGGGGTCTCTGCGTCGCTGTACTCGACCTTCAAGGACGACAAGATCGTCGTCCCCGCCCGCGATGACCTCTCCAGTTTCGTCGCCAGCGGCGGCACCATCCGCGGCGCCTACCTGGAATCCGTGCTCAAGCAGATGCGCCAGGACCACCCTGGCCTCAATGCCACGGACGAAGAACTGGCCCAGGCGCTTCTGACGCAGACCCCGCCTTCACCAGGCCAGTAAGCTCGCCCTCTCGCTATTACCCACTTAACTTAAGTGGGAGCGAGCCTGCTCGCGATGGCGGTGTGTCAGGCACCATCGATGTTGGTTGTACTGGCCCCATCGCGAGCAGGCCGCAAGCGGGCGCTCGCTCCCACAGCGGTTTTACCGGCTTGCAGATTTTGCGTACACCCACCAAACCCGTTGCAGCTGTCGCGCGTTCAGGCCAGCAGTTGGTTGATCCAACGCACCTGGCGGGTGATGTCCTGTACTTTTTCCGCGGGTACCGCCGAGCCGGCCTGGGTGAAGTGGGCCAGGGTCTGCTGCTTGTGGCGCAGCAGGCGCTGCCACTTGAGCAGGAATGCCGGGGTGCGTGCCTGCATCTGCAGGGGGCCGAAGTACAGTTGCTCGGGGCTGTAGCTCACCGGGCCGGTGCGCTCGGCAACGATGATTTCGTAGTCGAAACGATTCTCCCGCAGCACTTCCTCGCAGAGGATGGAATAACCATTGTCCATCAGCCACTGCCGCAGCGGCTGCTCGCCGCCGTTGGGTTGCAGGATCAATCGCTCCTGGCCACTGAGGCGAGTCTTGCCACGCTCGAGAATGTCGCGGATGGTCTCACCGCCCATGCCGCAGATAGTCAGCGCGCTAATCTCGTCAGCCGCCTCGAGCGCCGCCAGGCCATTGGCCAGGCGTACGCTGATGCGTGACTGCAGGCCGTTGTCGCGCACCGTACGCTGGGCCGAGTGAAACGGTGTCGCGGCCAGTTCGCCGGCCACCGCCGCCGTGATGGCGCCACGGCGCATCAATGCCACCGGCAAGTAGCCGTGGTCGGAGCCGATATCGGCCAGGCGCGCACCAGCTGGCACATGGGCCGCCACGCGCTCCAGGCGCATGGACAAGGTGTGTTGGTTCAATGTTCAGCGCCTTGCGATCAAAAGTTGGCGGGCGTGTTCGCACTGATGATTTCCGCCTCGTCCGCGCCGATGTTGCGAAACCGGTGCGGCAGCGTGGTCGGAAAGTAATAACCATCCCCGGCGTTCAACACGCTGACCTGGCCATCCACGGTGAGTTCCACGGTACCCCGCGTCACCAACCCGCACTCCTCGCCTTCGGCGTGCACGATCGGCTCTTCGCCCGAGCTGGCGCCCGGTGCGTATTGCTCGCGCAGCAGGCGCATCTGGCGGCTGGGCACCGAGGCGCCGATCAGCAGCAGGCGCAGGCCGTGGCGACCGAGGTCGGGCTGTTCGTTGGCGCGGAAGATGTATTGGTGTTCGCGCGGTGGCTGGTCGAAGGTGAAGAAGTCCGCCAGGGACATGGGGATGCCCTCCAGCAGTTTTTTCAGTGAGCTGACGGAAGGACTGACCCGATTCTGTTCGATCAGGGAGATGGTGGCATTGGTGACGCCGCTACGCCGGGCCAGCTCGCGCTGGGACAGCTTGTAGCTTTCGCGTACTAATTTGAGTCGAGAGCCCGTGTCCATGACAGCCTTATGTGAGAAAAACTTAAGGGTAGTGTGGGGGGATGGCGGGCGACTTGTGTCGCGAAAATCGCCGTTCCTCTGTCCCGAAGACGTGAAAGGCGGCTATTAAATCACGTTTTCCGCCCACGGCTCAGCAGCTTGGAGAAAGGCCGGATAAAAAACCGACGACCTTCCTCAAGACGGCCGTCGGCGAGCGTCAGACTAGATACCGAAACGGTCACGCATCGCGTAGTACACCGCGCCCATGGCGGTCAGTGGGGCCTGGAAGGTGCGGCCACCGAACATCGGCATGTGTGGCAGGGAGGCGAAGGCGTCGAAACGCTCGGCGTCGCCACGGATCATTTCCGCGATCAGCTTGCCGGCCAGGTGCGAACAGGTCACCCCGTGGCCGCTGTAGCCCTGCATGTAATAGGCGTTTTTCTCGATGCGGCCAAATTGCGGCATGCGTGACATGGTCAGCAGGAAGTTGCCGGTCCAGCGGTAGTCGATCTTCACGTCCTTGAGCTGGGGGAAGGTCTTGAGGATTTTCGGCCGGATCAGTTGCTCGATGTCGTCCGGCTCGCGCGCGCCGTAGACCACACCGCCACCATAGAGCAGACGGTTGTCGGCAGTCAGGCGGTAGTAGTCGAGCAGGTAGTTACAGTCTTCGACGCAGTAGTTGTTGCTGATCAGGCTCCTGGCGACTTTTTCCGACAGGGGCTCGGTGACCACGATCTGCGAACCGCAGGGCATGCTCTTGCGGGTGACGCGGTTGTCGAGGTCTTGCGGCAGGTAGGCGTTGCCGGCGATCAACAGGTACTTGGCGCGTACCACGCCCTTGGCCGTGCGCACGACTATGGGTTCGCCGTAGGTGATTTCCACCGCTGCCGACTGCTCGAAGATTTTTCCGCCAAGACTGAGGATGGCAGCCGCTTCGCCCAGGGCCAGGTTCAGCGGATGGACGTGACCACCCTGCATGTCCAGCAGGCCACCGACGTAGTTGCGGGTCCCGACTTCCTTGGCGATCTCTTGCGCGTCGAGCATCCGCAGGTGGTGGTTGCCGTAGCGCTCCCAACCGCTCTTCTGTTCGGCCAGGCCCTTGAGTTGTTTCTTGTTCAGCGCGGCGAAAATGCCACCGGGCTTGTAGTCGCACTGGATGTCGTATTGCTTGATCCGCGAGCGGATGATGTCCGCGCCTTCGAAAATCATGCTGCCCAGCACTTCGGCGGTCTTTTCGCCGTAGCGCTGCTCGATCACATCGACGTCGCGGCTGTAGGAATTGACCAGTTGCCCGCCGTTGCGCCCGCTGGCGCCGTAGCCGACCTTGGCGGCTTCGAGCACCGTGACGCTGTAGCCCGCTTCGCTGAGGAACAACGCCGAGGACAGGCCAGTGTAGCCGGCGCCGATCACACAGACGTCGCATTCCACCAACTCTTCGAGCACCGGGAAGTCGATGATCTCGTTGCGGGTGGCGGCGTAGTAGCTGTTTACATGTTTTTGCATGATTGAGTTCCCGCGCGGTGACACGCCAAAGGCCTGTCACCGCGACTGTCTAATAGGTCAGAGCTTGATCCAGGTGGCTTTGAGCTCGGTGTACTTGTCGAAGGCGTGCAGGGACTTGTCGCGACCGTTGCCCGACTGCTTGAACCCACCGAAGGGCGCGGTCATGTCACCGCCGTCGTACTGGTTGACCCACACGCTGCCGGCGCGCAGGCCCCGGGCGAAGGTGTGGGCCTTGCTCAGGTCGCGGGTCCAGACCCCGGCGGCCAAACCGAAGATGCTGTCGTTGGCGATCTGCAACGCTTCTTCTGCGGTGTCGAAGGTGATCAGCGACAACACTGGGCCGAAGATTTCTTCGCGGGCGATGGTCATGGCGTTGCTCACACCGTCGAAAATCGTCGGCTCCACGTACTGGCCACCGCTGTCCTCGAGGGTGCGGTTGCCGCCGGCGATCAGCTCGGCACCTTGCTCGCGGCCGATGGCGATGTAGCGCAGGATGTTGTCCAATTGACGTTGATCGACCACCGCGCCGACCCGGCTTGTCGGGTCCAGCGCGTGCCCGGGTTGCCAGGCTTGCAGGGCCTCCACCAGCAGCGGGATGAACTGCTGGCGAATCGAGCGCTCCACCAGCAGGCGTGAGCCGGCGGTGCAGACTTCGCCCTGGTTGAAGGCGATGGCACTGGCCGCCGCCTGCGCCGCCGCGCGCAGATCCGGCGCATCGGCAAACACCACGTTCGGACTCTTGCCGCCAGCTTCTAGCCAGACGCGCTTGAGGTTGCTTTGCCCGGCGTAGATCAGCAGCTGCTTGGCAACCGCGGTCGAGCCGGTGAAGGCCAGGACGTCGACGTCCATGTGCAGCGCCAGTGCCTTGCCGACGGTGTGGCCGTAACCCGGCAGGACGTTGAACACGCCCTTGGGGATGCCAGCCTCTAGCGCTAGTTGGGCGATGCGGATGGCCGTCAGCGGGGACTTTTCCGACGGCTTGAGGATGAACGAGTTGCCTGCCGCCAGGGCCGGGGCGAACTTCCAACTGGCCATGATCAACGGGAAGTTCCACGGCACGATGGCCGCCACCACGCCGGACGCTTCGCGGGTCACCAGGCCCAGTTGATCGTGGGGCGTGGCGGCGACTTCGTCGTAGAGTTTGTCGATGGCTTCGGCACTCCAGCGGATCGCGTTGGCGGTCGCTGGAATGTCGATGGCCATGGAATCGCTGATGGGCTTGCCCATGTCCAGGGTTTCCAGCAGCGCCAATTCTTCCTGGTGCGCCAGGATCAGGTCGGCGAAGCGGATCAGGACGCGCTTGCGCTCAGCGGGGGCCAGCTTGCACCAGATACCGGATTCGAACGCCTGGCGGGCGACGAGCACGGCGGCATTGGCGTCGGCTTCATCGGTGCTGGCGACGTTGGCCAGGAAGCGCCCGTCAACCGGGCTGATGCATTCGAAGGTGGCGCCGCTGAGTGCCCGACAGTATTGACCATCGATGAAAGCGCGGCCTTCGATGCTTAAGGACTGGAAGCGTTGCTCCCAGTCGCTGCGAGTGTTTGTCATGGTTGTGACTCGACGCAGGGGAATAGGCTGTGGTCGGACTGAATGCCAGTCCCTTGAGGATTTGCAATGCAATCGCTGTGGGAGGGGGCTTGCCCGCGATTGCGATATCGCGGGCGAGCCCGTTCCCACAGGCACACCAACCATCAGACCGTATGCAGGTACCAGTTGTACTCAAGGTCGGAGATGGAGTTCTCGAACTCGGCCAGCTCGCTTTCCTTGCACGCCACGAACACGTCGATGTACAGCGGGTCGATGTACTTGGCCATGACTTCGCTGTCGTCCAGTTCACGCAGGGCATCGCGCAGGTTGTTCGGCAGGCTCTGCTCGTTCTGCTCGTAGCTGTTGCCTTCGACCGGCGCACCCGGCTCGATCTGGTTGGTCAAGCCGTGGTGAATACCGGCCAGCACCGAAGCCATCAGCAGGTACGGGTTGGCGTCGGCACCGGCCACGCGGTGTTCGATGCGCACGGCGTCCGGCGAACCGGTCGGCACGCGCACGGCCACGGTGCGGTTGTCGATACCCCAGCTCGGCGAGTTCGGCACGTAGAACTGTGCGCCGAACCGGCGGTAGGAGTTGACGTTCGGGCAGAGGAAGGCCATCTGCGCGGGCAGGGTCTCCAGCACACCGCCGATGGCGTGACGCAATGCGGCGTTCTGCTCGGGATCCTCGCTGGCGAAGATGTTGTTGCCGGCCTTGTCGAGGATCGAGATGTGCACGTGCAGACCGTTGCCCGCCTGGCCCGGATACGGCTTGGCCATGAAGGTGGTGTCCATCTCATGGTCGTAGGCGATGTTCTTCACCAGGCGCTTGAGCAGGACCGCATAGTCGCAGGCCTTGATCGGGTCGCTGACGTGATGCAGGTTGACTTCGAATTGCGCCGGGGCACTTTCCTTGACGATGGCATCGGCCGGGATGCCCTGCTCTTTCGCGCCTTCGAGGATGTCCTGCAGGCAGTCGACGTATTCGTCGAGGTCGTCGATCAGGTAAACCTGGGTCGATACCGGACGCTTGCCGGAAACCGGTGAGCGTGGCGACTGCGGACGGCCGTTCACGTTGTCCTGGTCGATCAGGTAGAACTCCAGTTCAAACGCCGCGCAAATGGTCAGGCCGAGGTCGTCGAACTTGCGCACCACGTTGGCCAGCACTTCACGCGGGTCAGCGAAGAACGGCTGGCCTTCGATCTCGTGCATGGTCATCAGCAGTTGCGCGGTTGGGCGCTTCTGCCACGGCTCGATGCTCAAGGTGCCGGGAATCGGGTAGCAGATGCGGTCGGCGTCGCCGATGTCCAGGCCCAGGCCGGTGCTTTCCACCGTGGAACCATTGATGTCGAGGGCGAACAGCGAGGCCGGCAGGTTGATGCCTTTCTCATAGACCTTATGAAGACTGGTGCGCTCGATGCGCTTGCCGCGCACCACACCGTTCATATCCGCAATCAGAAGGTCGACGTACAAAACCTCAGGATATTTCTTAAGGAATGCGTTTGCTTCGTTGAGTTGAACGGTACGCAGGGGGACCGACATGATGCACCTATTAGCTGTTAATTATTATGTTCACTGCACTTTCGGACCTCAGTCAATCCGAAAGGCAAAGTTAAGTCAATAGCGGACAAATAGGCATTTTTGTTGATTTTATTGGTCACCGCAGCCAGCCATCGCTCAACAATCACCCGCAAACCCACAGCCAATCTGAGTTCCAGCGATCCAGCCGTTTAGAATTATTTACATGAGAGTTGTTAAAAAAAATCAACGAGGCTAAGCTCTGGAAAAGCTCGTTCAAGTGTGAAACTTCGAGGTGATAAAAATGGCATTCAAGCCATTGATCGGCGTTACTGCGTGCGTCAAACAGATTGGCCTGCACCCCTACCACGTCAGCGGTGACAAGTACTTGCGTGCTGTCAGCGTCGCGGCGCTGGGGCTGCCTGTGGTCATTCCTTCCCTGGGCAACCTGACTGAAATCGACGACCTGCTCGGTCAACTCGACGGCCTGTTGCTGACCGGCTCGCCATCGAACGTGGAGCCTTTGCACTATCAAGGCCCGGCCAGCGCTCCCGGCACGGATCACGATCCGGCGCGGGACGCCACCACCCTTCCTCTATTGCGTGCTGCCATCGCGGCGGGCGTTCCGGTGCTCGGGATCTGCCGGGGCTTCCAGGAAATGAACGTCGCGTTCGGCGGCAGCCTGCACCAGAAGGTGCATGAGTTGCCGGGCATGCTCGATCACCGCGAAGCAAATCACCCGGACCTGGCGGTGCAATACGCACCGGCCCACGCGGTCAGCGTGCAGCCGGGCGGTGTATTCGAGGCGCTGGAGCTGCCCGCGACATTCCAGGTCAACTCGATTCATAGCCAGGGTATCGACCGGTTGGCGCCAGGCCTGCGTGCCGAGGCTATCGCGCCGGACGGCTTGATCGAGGCGATCTCGGTGACGCACAGCAAGGCCTTCGCCCTCGGCGTGCAATGGCACCCGGAATGGCAAGTGCTGGACAATCCTGCGTACCTGACGATTTTCCAGGCGTTCGGCGCAGCTTGCCGGCAACGGGCGACGCTGCGTCACGCACACTGAGCTAAACCACAACCCGGTATTTCTACCCCCGCGAGTCTGGCGGGCGTGCCTTCGTGCGCCCGTTTCTCGCAATAGCCACACACCGCAATAACAACAAGCACGACCAGGCAGCCAGGACGGCGGTGCCGAACCAGTCGAATCGCCATGCGCACCTCCAGGTGGCACCTGGCGATTGGCAATCAACTATTAAGTCAGGCCGCGTTGGCCCGGCGACTGAAACCTGTTGGGAGTTTCACATGGCAAACGCCTCCAGCATTTACAGGAAGGCTCTTGAGGGTCATCAGCAACCGAAAAAGGTGCTGGTACGAGTCGATCGTGTCACCAAGAAGTTCGACGAAACCACGGCGGTGGACGATGTGTCCCTGGACATCCATCAAGGCGAAATCTTCGCCCTGCTCGGCGGCTCCGGTTCAGGCAAGTCGACCCTGCTGCGCATGCTCGCTGGATTCGAGCGCCCCACCGAAGGACGGATCCTGCTCGACGGCGTCGACATCACCGACATGCCGCCCTACGAGCGGCCGATCAACATGATGTTCCAGTCCTACGCCCTGTTCCCGCACATGACGGTGGCGCAGAACATCGCCTTTGGCCTCAAGCAGGACCGTTTGCCCGCCAGCGAAATCGAAGCCCGCGTCGAGGAGATGCTGCGCCTGGTGCACATGACCCAATACGCCAAGCGCAAGCCACACCAACTGTCCGGTGGCCAGCGCCAACGTGTCGCCCTCGCCCGCTCCCTGGCCAAGCGGCCCAAGCTGCTGCTGCTCGACGAGCCGATGGGGGCGCTGGATAAAAAGCTGCGCTCGCAGATGCAGCTGGAACTGGTGGAAATCATCGAGCGGGTCGGCGTGACCTGCGTGATGGTGACCCACGACCAGGAAGAGGCCATGACCATGGCCGAACGTATCGCCATCATGCACCTGGGCTGGATCGCGCAGATCGGCAGCCCGGTGGACATCTATGAAGCCCCGGTGAGCCGCATGGTCTGCGAGTTCATCGGCAACGTGAACGCCTTCGACGGCACGGTGGTGGAAGACCTGGAAGGCCACGCGATCATTCACTGCCCGGACCTGGAACAGCAGATCTACGTCGGCCATGGCGTCAGCACCTCGGTGCAGGACAAGTCGATCACCTACGCCATCCGCCCGGAAAAAATGCTGGTCAGCAGCACAAAACCCGAGAGCCGCTACAACTGGTCCCGGGGTAAGGTGCAGGACATTGCCTACCTCGGCGGGCACTCGGTGTTCTATGTCGAGCTGCCTGGCGGCAAGGTCGTCCAGTCGTTCATGGCCAACGCCGAGCGCCGCGGCGCCCGCCCGACCTGGGACGATCAGGTCTACGTCTGGTGGGAAGACGACAGCGGCGTGGTACTGCGCGCATGAACACTCTCACTCAGCAGTTCCAGCGGTTTCTGCCCAGTGGGCGCAAAGTCGTGATCGGCCTGCCGTTCCTGTGGCTGTTCCTGTTCTTCATGCTGCCGTTCTTCCTGGTGATGAAGATCAGTTTTTCCGAAGCCGCACTGGCTATTCCGCCCTACTCCGAGATCTACAGCTTCGCCGAGCAGAAGTTCGAACTGATGCTCAACCTGGGCAACTACACGATGCTCGCCGCCGATGAGTTGTATATCTCGGCGTACCTGGGCTCGTTGAAAGTCGCCTTGCTCAGCACCGTGATGTGCCTGGTGCTTGGCTTCCCGATGGCCTACGCGATTTCCAAGGCCAGCAAGGAGGCGCAGAACGTGCTGTTGCTGCTGATCATGATGCCGACCTGGACGGCGATCCTGATTCGCGTCTATGCGTGGATGGGCATCTTGAGCAACAACGGCCTGCTCAATGGCTTCCTGATGTGGACCGGCTTGACCTCGCACCCGATCGAAATCCTCAACACCAACACTGCGGTGTACATCGGCGTGGTCTACGCCTACCTGCCGTTCATGGTGCTGCCGCTGTACGCCAACCTGGTCAAGCATGACCAGAGCCTGCTGGAAGCCGCGTCCGACCTGGGTTCGAGCACCTTCAACAGCTTCTGGAAGATCACCGTGCCGCTGGCCAGGAACGGCATCATCGCAGGCTGCATGCTGGTGTTCATCCCGGTGGTGGGCGAGTTTGTGATTCCGGAACTGCTGGGCGGCCCGGAAACCCTGATGATCGGTCGCGTGCTGTGGCAAGAGTTCTTCAACAACCGTGACTGGCCGGTGGCATCCGCCCTGGCGGTGGTGATGCTGGCGATCCTGATCGTGCCGATCATTCTGTTCAACCGCAGCCAGGCCAAAGAGATGGAGGGACGGGCATGAAGCGTTTCGGATTTTCCCGATTGATGCTGGTATTGGGCCTGGCGTTCATCTACCTGCCCATGCTGATTCTGGTGATTTACTCGTTCAACGCCTCGAAACTGGTAACGGTCTGGGGCGGCTGGTCGGTGAAGTGGTACGTCGGCCTGCTGGACAACAGCCAACTGATGGGCTCGGTACTGCGCTCGCTGGAAATCGCCTGCTACACCGCGATTGCCGCGGTGGCGCTGGGGACGTTGGCCGCGTTCGTGCTGACCCGGGTCACCCGCTTCAAGGGTCGCACCCTGTTTGGCGGCCTGGTCACCGCGCCGTTGGTGATGCCAGAAGTGATCACCGGCCTGTCGTTGTTGCTGCTGTTCGTGGCCATGGCACAGATGATCGGCTGGCCGATGGAACGTGGCATCGTCACCATCTGGATCGCCCACACCACATTTTGTGCCGCCTATGTGGCAGTGGTAGTCTCCGCGCGTTTGCGCGAACTGGACCTGTCGATCGAAGAAGCGGCGATGGACCTGGGGGCACGGCCGTTGAAGGTGTTCTTCCTGATCACCATCCCGATGATCGCGCCCTCGCTGGCAGCGGGCGGCATGATGTCGTTCGCCTTGTCGCTGGATGACCTGGTCCTGGCCAGCTTCGTCTCGGGCCCGGGGTCCACGACCTTGCCGATGGAAGTGTTCTCGGCGGTGCGTCTTGGGGTCAAACCCGAGATCAACGCGGTGGCCAGCCTGATTTTGCTGGCAGTATCGCTGGTGACCTTCCTGGTCTGGTACTTCAGCCGCAAGGCCGAAGCCAATCGCAAACGGGCGATCCAGGACGCCATGGACCAGACCGCCAGTGAATCCTGGCAGCCCGCCGCCAAGCCCATGACTGGCGCAACGGCCTGATGCCCGCTGGCGAGAGAGCACGCTTGCTCGCCAGCGGTTTTACCCACGCTTTACGTTATTCGTATAAGAAGAAAATGGAGCTGTACCGATGAAAATGCTTGGCAGGACTCTGCTGACACTGTCCTTATTGGGCGCGATTGCCACGGGCGCCCAGGCCAATGACAAGGTTCTGCGCGTCTACAACTGGTCCGACTATATCGCCCCGGACACCGTCAAGAAGTTCGAAGACGAGACGGGCATCAGCGTGACCTACGATGTCTTCGACAGCAACGAAACCCTTGAGGCACGCCTGCTCGCCGGTAAATCCGGATACGACATCGTGGTGCCGTCCAACAGCTTCCTGGCCAAGCAGATCAAGGCCGGGGTCTACCAGACGCTGGACAAGTCAAAACTGTCGAACTGGAAGAACCTCAACCCGGTGCTGCTGAAAAACGCAGCGGCCAGCGACCCGGACAACGGCCACGCTTTCCCCTACATGTGGGGCTCGATCGGCATCGGCTTCAACCCGGACAAGGTTCGCGAAGTATTGGGCGCCGACGCCCCGGTGAATTCCTGGGACCTGCTGTTCAAGCCCGAGAACGCAGCCAAGCTCAAGGCCTGCGGCATCAGCTTCCTCGACTCGCCCACCGAAATGCTCCCGGCCGCCCTGCACTACCTGGGCTACCCGGTGAACACCCAGGACAAGCAGCAGATCAGCGAAGCCGAAGCGCTGTTCATGAAGATTCGCCCGTCGGTGGCGTACTTCCATTCGTCCAAGTACATCTCCGACCTGGCCAACGGCAATATCTGCGTGGCGGTCGGTTATTCCGGCGACGTGCTGCAAGCCAAGGCCCGCGCCGAGGAAGCCGGGGGCAAGGTCAAGGTCGACTACAGCATTCCCAAGGAAGGCGCCGGCAGCTTCTATGACATGGTCGCCATCCCGCGGGATGCGGCCAACGTCGACAATGCCTACCAGTTCATGAACTTCCTGATGCGCCCGGACATCATGGCCGAGATCACCAACAGCGTCGGCTACAGTAACGCCAACGCGGCCGCGACTCCGCTGGTGGACGAAGCGATTCGCAACGACCCGGGTTCGTATCCCTCGCAAGCGGTGATGGCGACCCTGTATGCCGTGCCGGACATGCCCATCGCCACGCAACGGATCATGACCCGCGGCTGGACCCGGGTAAAACTCGGCAAGTAAACCTGCCGCGCCCGTTCATGCAACAGCGCTGTTGCCACACGAACGGTAGGAGCAAGCGCTCGCGAAAAACGTCAACGATAACGCGTGTATTCAATGTAAACGCGGCGCCTTTGAGTTCTTCGCGAGCAAGCTCGCTCCTACAACAAAGGCAGCCTTGCCTAGAACAAGCCCATCTGCCCGCCAACCAGGGTGCTGAAGTCGTCGTCGACAAACGGCAGGATCGCATCCGCCACCGGCTGCAGTTGGCGGCTGACGTAATGCTCATAGTCGATCGGTGCGCTGCGGGTTTCCAGGGGTTCGGGACCGGCGACGGTGATCAGGTAGCTGATCCAGCCACCCCGCTGGTACTGGCGCGGTCGCCCCTGCTGGGCGTTGTACTCGTCGGCGATGCGTGCCGCCCGCACATGGGGCGGTACGTTGCGTTCATAGTCGTCCAGGGGCCGACGCAGGCGCTTGCGGTAGATCAGCAATTGATCCTGCTCGCCGGCTACGGTGGCGCGGACGAACTCACGCACATAGTCCTGATAGGGCTGGCGGTGGAAGATGCGCGAGTAGAGTTCCTGCTGGAACTGCCGGGCCAGCGGCGACCAGTCGGTGCGCACGGTCTCCAGGCCTTTGTAGACCATTTGCTCGCTGCCGTCGGCATGCATCACCAAGCCGGCGTAGCGCTTCTTGCTGCCCTCCTCTGCCCCTCGGATGGTCGGCATCAGGAAACGCCGGAAATGGGTTTCGTATTGCAGCTCCAGCACACTGTGCAAGCCGAACTCGGCCAGCAGGTGTTCGCGCCACCACTGGTTGACGTGGGCCACCAGGGCGTGACCGATCTGCGCCGCTTCTTCCTGGCCGTGGGCCCGGCGCAACCAGACGAACGTGGAGTCGGTGTCGCCGTAGATCACCGCATGGCCCTGGGCTTCGATCAGTTGCCGGGTGCGCTGCATGATCTCGTGTCCACGCAGGGTGATCGAGGATGCCAGGCGGGTGTCGAAGAATCGGCAGCCGCTGGAACCCAGCACGCCGTAGAAGGCGTTCATGATGATCTTCAGCGCCTGGGACAGCGGCGCGTTCTGTTCACGCTTGGCCACTTCCCGGCCTTCGGAAACGCGCGCGACGATGGCCGGCAGGCAATGCCGGGTCCGCGAGAACCGCGCCCCGCGAAAGCCTGGCACCGACTCACTGTCGTCCGGGTGACGCAGGCCTTCGATCAGGCCTACGGGATCAATCAGGAAGGTGCGGATGATCGAGGGGTACAGGCTCTTGTAGTCGAGCACCAGCACCGACTCGTACAGGCCCGGCTGCGAATCCATGACAAACCCGCCGGGGCTGGCCTGGGGTGGGCGCTCGCCCTGGTTCGGCGCAACAAACCCCTGGCGATGCATCAGCGGCATGTACAGGTGGGTGAAGGCCGCCACCGAGCCGCCACTGCGGTCGGCGGGCAGTCCGGTGACACTGGCCCGCTCCAGCAGGAAGGTCAGCAGTTCGGTCTTGGCGAAGATCCGCGTCACCAGCTCACAGTCCTTGAGGTTGTAGCGCGCCAGGGCCGGCTTGTCCTCGGCGAACATGCGGTTGATTTCGTCCATGCGCTGGTAGGGGTTGTCGATGGACTTGCCTTCACCGAGCAGGGTCTGTGCGACGTTCTCCAGGCTGAACGAGGGGAAACTCCAGGTCGCCGAACGCAGGGACTCGATGCCGTCGATGATCAGCCGGCCTGCCGCGGCGGCAAAATAGTGATTGTTGCCCGAGCCGTGTTCACGCCACTGCATCTCCTCGCCACCACGTCCCAGGCGCAACGGCACCGCCAGGCGCCGGGCATGCTCGTGCAGCACCCGCAGGTCAAACTGCACCAGGTTCCAGCCGATGATCGCGTCAGGGTCGTGTTGGGCGAACCATTGGTTGAGTTTCTTCAACAGCGTGGCCCGCGAGTCGCAGTACTCCAGGTCGAAGTCGACGGCGCCGGCCTCGCCGTTGGGTGCGCCGAGCATGTAGACCTGGCGCTGCCCGCAACCTTCAAGGGCAATCGAGTACAACTCGGCTTGCTCGGTGGTCTCGATGTCCAACGACACCAGCTTCAGGCGTGGACGGTAATCCGGCGCTGGCTTGAGATGGGTTTCGAGCAACAGGTCACCGTCGCCGGCCGTACCGCTGAACGACACGGGGGCGGTGATGAAGCGCTCCATCAGGTAGCGCTCCGGCGGGCGGATGTCAGCCTCGAAAACTTCGACGCCCGCCCGGCGCAGCACCGACTCCAGGTGCATCAACTGGCGGTGTTGCGGGCAGTACAGACCGAACACCGGGCGGTGCTGGAAGTCCTGCAACCCCAGAGGCCGCAGTTCCACACCCGGCTCGCCGCGCACCAGTTCCTGGGTGCGTTCACGGTACAGTTCCGGGATAAACGCCACCGAGGTCTGCACGGGCAGGCGCACCTGGCGCGGCCCGGCATTGGTCGCCAGCCAGAACTCCACGTAGGTGCCGGTCGGGGTGTCGCGCCAATGCCGGGTCAGGACGAAGCCCTGCTGTAAATCCACCGCAACAACCTCGAAGATGATTGGCCTTCGATTCTACGCGTCATTGCTGCTTCACGTGACCTTTGCATGAGTGACGCAAGGGATTGTAGGACAAGGTTAAATCCCTCCTCGCAGGCCTCGATATTATTTTTGTAGTGAATGAAATATTTCACTACAAAACCGTTGACGAGGAGTTTTTCCCCTTGCATGATGCAGACACCTCCCCGATCGGGAGCACAGGCAAAAGTGTTGTGAAAAGGCTCGACTGACCGCCGAGCTGTTCCCGGATGTGTACTGCCCACAAGGCAGATTGATGAAGCTGACCTGGCATGTGCGTCCACTACACGGACGAGAAACGCCGGCGATCAATCCTCAAGATGCTTGTGGCCGAGTAAGTGGTATCGGTAGCAACTTCCAGGCAATCGTCGTTTCTCCCCCGCTGTGCCGCAAGTGCGTAGCAGTTTCTCGGCAAGACTACATGCATCCTGCTCAAGGCCCTGCCGATATTCGGCAGACAACCACTGTCGCCCTGGTTTCGGTACCAGATATCAACTTACCGAAGTAGAGAAGTGAATTAGCGAATCAACTAGACAGATCAAACATTGGTCAAGGGGCTTTAACATGAATCTGAACAATCAACCGACTATTGATGAACTGGCTCGTATGTTCGCAGCGCATAAAGACAGCCACGACAGCCATATCCTGTGGATTGCCAAATCTGGCCAGGTGCATATCGACTGCCTGTCGCCCCACGCCCATGAAGACGAGTTCGCCAAGAACAACCATGACTTGCGTGCCCGACTGAAGATGTACCGTCGCGGCCAGGGTTATGTCGGCAAAAAAGCCGCCGCCGACAAAGACTATGTCGGTCGCGTTCTGGCCACTCTGACCCAGGAGTGGCAGCACCTGCAGGCCAAACCTGAAGTGTGTGTCATCGACCGCTACTGCTGAGTTGTTCTGCACAGCCGCTGATGACGTTTACCCGTTGTCAGCGGCTTTTTTGTCGCTGTTTTTCGCCAGCCAAGGCTGATGCCACACCTCGATGACGCAGACAGAGCAGGTAAATGCCGCTTTGCCTACTTGCTCCACAGGCTGGCGTCTATGATTCTGTATGGGTGTCCGGGCGTAAGGCGCCTGCCAACCATTACCACCTCGCAGAGGCTCCTCCATGAAGACAGTCGCGCAACTGCTCAAGCTCAAGGCCCAGCAGAACCAGCAGGTCCACACCATCAATTCCCATCAGATGGTGCTGGAAGCGCTGATGGTGATGGCGGCAAAAAACGTCGGCGCCCTACCGGTGCTCGAAGACGGCAATATTGTCGGGGTGATCAGCGAACGGGACTACGCGCGCAAGCTGGTACTCAAGGGCCGCTCCTCGGTCGGCACGCCGGTCAGTGAAATCATGAACTCGCCGGTGATCACCGTAGACTCCCATCAAAGCGTGCAGACCTGCATGAACATCATGACCGACAAGCACCTGCGCCACTTGCCGGTGGTCGAGGACGGCCAGTTGCTGGGCTTGCTGTCGATCGGCGACCTGGTCAAGGAAGCCATTGCCGAACAGGCCGAGCTGATCCAGCAGTTGGAGCAGTACATTCGCGGCGAGTAACTAGCCCTTTCTCTTATGGGCTGCGCGCCCTCATGGCGAGGACGCGCAGTTTTTCGTTTCAGCCAGGTGCTGGCCTCGGCAAACTTTATATTTGCTCTATGGCGAGGCACTTCTATATTCATTTAACGCCCCTGAAGCTTCTGCCTCCCCTTGAGTGCTAACCATGGCCAGGACTGACACACTGATCATCTGTGAGCACTGCGATGGCGTGTATGAAAAAGCCACGCTTGCCAAACACCAGACTGCCCTGTGCCAGCGCTGTGGCGGTGTGCTGCAGCGCTACAACGGCCTGTCGGTACAACAACGCCTGGCGCTGACCCTGACAGCCGCGGTGCTGTGGGTGTTCGCCAACTTCTATCCGGTGATGAGCATCAGCCTGAAGGGCCTGAAGAACAGTGCCACGCTCTGGGACTCGGTGGTGGCCCTGAGTGATGGGCCGATTACCTTCATCGCCCTGGTGGCGGCCATCTCCATCATCATTGCGCCAGTTTTCCAGTTGTTGCTGTTGATCTGGGTCTTGAGTTTCGCCCTGGCGTCCCGGCGCTCGCCGGCCTTCAAACTGTGTATGCGCTGGCTGGAAACGCTGCGGCCATGGAGCATGCTCGAGGTCTGCTTGCTGGGGGCCATGGTGGCAGTGTTCAAACTCGCCGGCCTGCTGGATGTGGTGCCAGGCTTGGGTCTGTTTGCCCTGGCAATCCTGAGCCTGTTGCTGATCCGCATTGCCGGACGCGATGTACGCGAACTGTGGGACATCCTATGAACACCCTGCCCGAGGCACGCGACCTCAACCTGTGCCTATGTCACAGCTGTGGCCTGGCTTGCGACATGCGCGACGAACCCCACACATGTGAGCGCTGCGATGCGCCGTTGCACCGACGCAAAACCAACTCCCTGGCCCGAACCTGGGCCTTTCTGCTGGCGGCCCTGGTGTTCTACATCCCGGCCAACCTGTTGCCGGTGATGAACACCAGCATGCTCGGCAGCGGTGCCGACAGCACCATCATTGGCGGGGTGCTGGAGTTCTGGGAACACGGCGCCTGGGACATCGCGCTGATTATTTTCATTGCCAGTATCGCCGTCCCGGGGGTCAAGTTTGTTGCCCTCAGCCTGCTCCTGGTGACGGCGCAACGTGGCAGTCTCTGGGCGCGTAAAGAACGCTCGAAGCTGTATCGCTTCGTCGAACTGATCGGTTACTGGTCCATGCTCGACGTGATCGTCGTGGCACTGGTAGCCGCACTGGTGAAATTCCAGGCGCTGGGGGATATCGAGCCACGGGCCGGCATTCTGTTCTTTGGCATGGTGGTGGTGTTCACCATGCTGTCAGCCATGAGTTTTGACCCACGCCTGATCTGGGACAACCGACAATCCGAGGAGGTCATGGATGCAATCGCGAGCCACTGACGGGCAGCAAGCACCCGGCACAGCCAACATCAAGACCCGGCGCTGGAGCGTTTCGCTGGTGTGGATCGTGCCGATCGTGGCCGTGCTGGTGGGGATTTCCCTGGTGATCCACAACGTAATGCAGCAAGGGCCAGTGATCGTCCTCAACTTCAAGACCGGGCAAGGCCTGACCGCCAACAAGACCGAGGTCAAGTACCGTAACGTGGTGGTTGGCCATGTCTCGGAGGTCGAGCTCAGTGACGACCAGAAAAGCGTCAATGCCACGGTGAAACTGGCCAAGCAGGCCGAGTCCTTCACCCGCAAGGACTCGAAGTTCTGGGTAGTGCGCCCGCGCATTGGCGCCGGCGGGGTATCGGGTATCGACACCCTGCTGTCCGGCGACTTTATCGGCGCCGACGCTGGCCAGTCGAACGATCGCGCCAAGACCTTTATCGGCCTCGAAGCACCGCCGCCCATTACCTATGGCGAGCCCGGCAAGCGCTTCATGCTGCGCACCCGGGACCTTGGCTCACTGGATATTGGCTCGCCGGTCTATTACCGCAAGATTCCCGTGGGACAGGTGGTGGCCTATGCCCTGGACGCTGATGGCAAAGGGGTGAACATCGAGGTGTTCGTCACCTCGCCAAACGATGTCTATGTCACCAATAACACCCGCTTCTGGAACGCCAGCGGCATCGATGTCGAAGTGGGCGCCAATGGCTTCGCGGTCAAGACCGAGTCACTCTCTGCCCTGTTGCTGGGGGGCATCACCTTCCGCGCTCCCGACTACAGCCCCGACGACAAACCGGCCGTCGAAGACACCAGCTACGAGCTGTTCGAGGACCAGAAAAGCGCACTCGCCCCGCCCAATGGCAAGCCGCAATTCCTCGCCCTGCGCTTCGATCAACCCTTGCGTGGGCTGAAGGTCGACGCGCCTGTTGAGTTCCAGGGACTGGAAATTGGCAAGGTGGTGGCGATCAACCTGGATTTCGATGAGAAGACCCGCAGCTTTCCGATCAATGTCGGCATCGTCATCTATCCGCAACGCCTGGGCCGTGCGCACCTGAAAATGCTCGCCGCACTCAAGCATGATCCCGATGACGAACAGGCCGGGATCCGGCTCATGGGTACCTTCGTCGAGAACGGCCTGCGCGCCCAGGCCCGTAGCGGCAACCTGTTGACCGGGCAGTTGTATATCGCCCTGGAATTCTTCCCGAAAGCGCCAAAAGTCGTCTTCGATGCCACTGCGCGCCCAGTGATGATCCCGACCGTGCCAGCCAGTCTTGAGCAGTTGCAGGAGCAATTGCAGTCCATGGTGGAGAAGATCAACAAACTGCCGATCGAGCGGATCGCCAACAACCTGGACGCCAACCTGACGGAAATGCGCAAAGGCATCAAGCAATTCAGCGGGAAAACTCTCCCTGGGGTACAGGACACCTTGCAAGAGGTGAGCAAAACCCTGCAGTCGGCCAACTCGACCCTCGCCGAAGACTCACCACAACGTGAGCAACTGACCCAGACCCTGGATGAACTGGGGCGTATGTCACGCTCGCTGCGTGAATTGTCCGACTACTTGAGCAGAAATCCGGAATCCTTGCTACGCGGCCGTCCGAAAGATGCCCCGGCGCAAAATCTGCAACCGTCTTCGAGCCGCTGACCACAGGAGCAGGTCCATGTCTTTGTCGTTGAGAGTGTCGTTGCTCAGTGCACTGTTGCTACTTGCGGCGTGCCGCAGTGACCCGATTCATTACCACACGTTGCTCCCGGCGCAACCAGCCCCGGGCGCCCATGGGTCGGCGAACATCCAGTTCGAGCAGATCAGCGTGCCGCCCCAGGTCGACCGTCCACAAATGGTCATTCGCCAAGGCAGCAGCGGCTTGGCGATTCTGGAGACACAATGGTGGGGGGCGAGTCTGGTGGATGAGTTACGCAATGCCCTGGTCGACCAACTGTCCAGCCCCGTCGCTGGGCCCAAGCTGTCTTTACGCCTGGATGTGCAGCGCTTCGATTCAGTCCCAGGGCAGTACGCGCTTATCGATGCGCAATGGCGCCTGCGTATCGAAGAGGGAAAAACCGGCGAGAGCTTCCTCAATTGCCGCACCACCGTGCAGACGCCCTCGGGCCCGAGTATCGACGACCTGGTGGTGGCTCAACAGAACAACGTGAAACGCCTGGCCGCAGCCATCAGCCAGGCGGCCACTACTACTCGCTGCCCTACCTCACCATGAACAGCCGGCTCACTGGACTGCGCTACCAGGGGTGTCAGGGCTGAACACTTCACCCTGCTTGGGCGCTACCAACGGGCCAGCTCTCAGGCCACCTTCGATTTGCCGGGAGATGTAGTTGACCCCGGCCATCACCCCGTTGGTCTCGTTCTCCATCAGGCCCAGCCATGCCTTGTCGAAGGCGGCATTCAAGCTTCTGCGCATTTGCGCTTGCGCTTCGGGTCGGTCGCTTTCATTGGACATGGCACCGATGCCCAGCGAGACCACCGATATCACCGCACCTGCTACCCGACCGACGGCCGCTGCCACCGCGCTGGCGACGCTGCGCGAGGCAATCTGCGCCTCGAGCCGTTCACTGGCGCGCTTGGCCACTGACGAGATCCCAGCGTCCGACAACCCGGCCCCTGCCCCACTATTGGAGCCGCGTACTTGCTCGATCAGGGCCAGATAAGCCGGCAATCGGTTGACTGGTTCGGTGTGGACGATCTGATACAGCGAAGCATTGCGCGCAGGTGGCGGTGCCAGGGTGATGGCGGGTATCCGGTTGAGACGCTGGTCGAATTGATCCTGGGGCACGGCGTAATGCTCCTGGATCTCCCCCAGATGGGCACTGAGCATCTGCAGGTACAGGGTGACGGCGTCGCCCATGATCACGTTAGGGTCTGTGACCTTGGCCACCGGATCCAGCACGCGCTCGTGGTACTGCTCCTGCAGGTACAGGCTCAAGCGGTTGACCACTGTATCCTTCTCGTCCTTGGCGCTGAGCTTGTACCAGCCCACTTTCATGCCCAGCCATTGCTGGGTCCAATAGCCGGTAAACCAGGGAATGAAGTCGCTCTCGGTGCGCTGGAACACCTGCTCGCGCCACCGTTCCATGGCTTTGCGCGTGTACTGGCGGACCGTTTCCCTGGAGGACAACGAGACAGTTTCGATGTCTTTATCAATCTGCTGCCAGGTCGCGTCCGTGATCACTACTTGCACCGTCGGTTCGACGCGACGCGCAGTCGAGCATCCAGCCAGTAATATGACCAGTAAAGTAAAAAACAGGACACGCCGATTCAAGATCGCAGTCCTCCCCGCAAATGACACGACAGCCGTAGCCACGCATCAATGCGAATCGAACGCCTGGCATTTTGGGTCACGGTACGGTGAGTATAGGTGGTGAAGAACCTACTCAATTACCGACGGGAGGCACCATGCTCTATCGACTGACGGCTGACGGCCTGCTGCTCGTGCATTTGCTGTTCATTCTGTTCGTCCTGTGCGGCGCCCTGCTCGCGTTCAAATGGCGCCCGGTGATCTGGTGGCACCTGCCAGCGGTAGTGTGGGGCACCCTGGTTGAAGTCTGCCACTGGAGCTGCCCCCTGACCCGCTGGGAAAACCTCATGCGCCGCAGTGCCGGCCAGGCCGGGTATGAGGAGAGTTTCATCGAACATTACCTGTGGCCCCTGATTTACCCCGCTGGGCTGACGCCTAGTATCCAGCTAGGCCTCGGTGGCCTGGTGGTGCTGGTCAATGGACTGATCTACCTACGCCTGGCCAGGCGCTGAGCTTTCTCGCGGACAAAAACAAAACCCCTACCTGCATACGCAGATAGGGGTTTCGGAATTTAATCTTGACGATGACCTACTCTCACATGGGGAAACCCCACACTACCATCGGCGATGCATCGTTTCACTGCTGAGTTCGGGATGGGATCAGGTGGTTCCAATGCTCTATGGTCGTCAAGAAATTCGGGTACTGAGTCGTGGCCAGAGGGCCTCGCTTCAGCAAATTGAGTATGTGATAGCTTTCGGTGTTGTGCGTTGCTTCGAGCAGATTCGAACTTTCGGTTCGTTTCGTCTTCACACACCGCAATCTGATGCTTCTTTCGAAGTAGTCAAATTGCTTGGGTGTTATATGGTCAAGCCTCACGGGCAATTAGTATTGGTTAGCTCAACGCCTCACAGCGCTTACACACCCAACCTATCAACGTCGTAGTCTTCGACGGCCCTTCAGGGGACTCAAGGTCCCAGTGAGATCTCATCTTGAGGCTAGTTTCCCGCTTAGATGCTTTCAGCGGTTATCTATTCCGAACATAGCTACCCGGCAATGCCACTGGCGTGACAACCGGAACACCAGAGGTTCGTCCACTCCGGTCCTCTCGTACTAGGAGCAGCCCCTCTCAAATCTCAAACGTCCACGGCAGATAGGGACCGAACTGTCTCACGACGTTCTAAACCCAGCTCGCGTACCACTTTAAATGGCGAACAGCCATACCCTTGGGACCGGCTTCAGCCCCAGGATGTGATGAGCCGACATCGAGGTGCCAAACACCGCCGTCGATATGAACTCTTGGGCGGTATCAGCCTGTTATCCCCGGAGTACCTTTTATCCGTTGAGCGATGGCCCTTCCATACAGAACCACCGGATCACTAAGACCTACTTTCGTACCTGCTCGACGTGTCTGTCTCGCAGTCAAGCGCGCTTTTGCCTTTATACTCTACGACCGATTTCCGACCGGTCTGAGCGCACCTTCGTACTCCTCCGTTACTCTTTAGGAGGAGACCGCCCCAGTCAAACTACCCACCATACACTGTCCTCGATCCGGATAACGGACCTGAGTTAGAACCTCAAAGTTGCCAGGGTGGTATTTCAAGGTTGGCTCCACGCAGACTGGCGTCCACGCTTCAAAGCCTCCCACCTATCCTACACAAGCAAATTCAAAGTCCAGTGCAAAGCTATAGTAAAGGTTCACGGGGTCTTTCCGTCTAGCCGCGGATACACTGCATCTTCACAGCGATTTCAATTTCACTGAGTCTCGGGTGGAGACAGCGCCGCCATCGTTACGCCATTCGTGCAGGTCGGAACTTACCCGACAAGGAATTTCGCTACCTTAGGACCGTTATAGTTACGGCCGCCGTTTACCGGGGCTTCGATCAAGAGCTTCGCGTTAGCTAACCCCATCAATTAACCTTCCGGCACCGGGCAGGCGTCACACCCTATACGTCCACTTTCGTGTTTGCAGAGTGCTGTGTTTTTAATAAACAGTCGCAGCGGCCTGGTATCTTCGACCGGCGTGGGCTTACGGAGCAAGTCCTTCACCCTCACCGGCGCACCTTCTCCCGAAGTTACGGTGCCATTTTGCCTAGTTCCTTCACCCGAGTTCTCTCAAGCGCCTTGGTATTCTCTACCCAACCACCTGTGTCGGTTTGGGGTACGGTTCCTGGTTACCTGAAGCTTAGAAGCTTTTCTTGGAAGCATGGCATCAACCACTTCGTGTTCTAAAAGAACACTCGTCATCAGCTCTCGGCCTTAGAATCCCGGATTTACCTAAGATTCCAGCCTACCACCTTAAACTTGGACAACCAACGCCAAGCTGGCCTAGCCTTCTCCGTCCCTCCATCGCAATAACCAGAAGTACAGGAATATTAACCTGTTTTCCATCGACTACGCTTTTCAGCCTCGCCTTAGGGACCGACTAACCCTGCGTCGATTAACGTTGCGCAGGAAACCTTGGTCTTTCGGCGTGGGTGTTTTTCACACCCATTGTCGTTACTCATGTCAGCATTCGCACTTCTGATACCTCCAGCAAGCTTCTCAACTCACCTTCACAGGCTTACAGAACGCTCCTCTACCGCATCACCTAAGTGATACCCGTAG